>NZ_CP011797.1:1365000-1667500 GCF_002795845.1 Reinekea forsetii | reverse complement strand
TGGGCCTGGGCATTGATGCTGAACTTCGCTGTGCCCTGTTGAAAACGCCGTTCGCCCAATTCACTGCGCATAGCCTTCAAGGCTCGGACGCGACCTTCATTACGGGTCCGACGGGCCTTGATGCCTTGGCGAATCCAGACCTCTTCTTGGGCCAGCACCTTGTTTTGCAACGCCCGCTGAGTGGCTTCAACTTCCATAGCCTTTTCCTTGCTTTCAAGGTACAGCTCATAGGGCGCTGGAAAGGACGTGATATCGCCGCGGTCCAGGTCGATGACGCGGGTCGCCAAGCTATCGATAAAGGCCCGGTCGTGCGATACAAATATAAGCGTACCCTTGAAGTTGCGCAGCAGCTCCTCGAGCCATTCGACCATACGAATGTCCAGGTGGTTGGTGGGCTCGTCCAGGATCAACAGATCCGGCTCGCCGACCAGCGCCTGAGCCAGCAATACGCGCCGCCGCCAGCCGCCGGATAGGCTATCAAAAGCCTGTTCCGGATTTAGATCGAGACGGGTAATGATGGTCTCGGCCTTGGTTTGAAAATGCCAACCGTCATTTTCTTCGATGATATGTTGCAGCACCCCCATGCGATCGAAATCCGGATCCGGATCGCTGATCAGCTGTTGGTACTCAAACAAAGCATCGCCGGTCGCGGCGGCACCGGACAGCACCACCTGCATTACGCTGCGTTTATCACCGGCAGGCAGTTCTTGCTGTAGGTGACCGATCCGTATCCCCTGGGAGAACTTAATCACCCCATGGTCGGGCAGATGCTGGCCGAGAATCAATTTTAGTAGGGTTGATTTACCCGCCCCATTGCGACCGACGAGCGCCAAACGCTCGCCCTTCTCTACCGCAAAGGAGCACTTATCCATAAGTGGAGCGGCCCCTAATGCGAACTGTACTTGATCAAATATTATTAGACTCATAAACACTGACTTATGGCACTAGGTGCCCAAAAGAATTCGGATTAATGTTCGGCGCAATTTTATACTGAGGTTAATTGTGTGTCTAAAAGTAGATTAGCAGGACCCATTCTAGCGGTCTTAATATCCGTAGCCTTTATAGTGTGGATGGTCTCAGGCGCCTCAAAAGAGGCCGATACTGTGATTACCAACGCCGGCACTGTCAAGTCACTTATTCCAAGTGTGCAAGTAGTGACCAGTATTTCACGCCAAGTTCAGCAATCTTTAGCGATTAATGGCATCACCGAAGCCGATCGGTTCGTCACGATTCGCAGTGAGGCGACCGGTAAGGTGCTCAACGTTTACAAGCAGGATGGCGACACGGTCAAAGCCGGTGAAGTTATCGTTCGGCTCGACACGCAAGACCTGCCCGCCCGGATTCGTCAGGTCCAGGCCTTCTTGGATCAAACCCGCCTGGAATACGAGGGCGCCAAGAAACTGCGCTTGCAGGGCTTGCTCAATGAAGCGCAACTTGCCGCCAGCCTGACCAATCTTGAACAGGCCAAATCACAATTAGCCAGTTTGACCCTACAATTGGACAACTTTACCATTCGCGCCTCCTTTGCTGGGCAGATCGAAAACACCCATATAGAGCTCGGTAGCTATATCCGCCAGGGCGATGCCATTGCCGATGTCTATGATTACAGTCAGCTTAAGTTTGTTGGTGCGGTCTCGGAAAAAGACATCCAATCGCTTAAATTAAAACAACCGGCCACCGTTGAGTTGATCAGCGGTGACACGGTTGGCGCGACGGTGAGCTATATCGGCTCCGTCACCAACCCGGCGACGCGAACCTTCCAGGTCGAATTGACGGTTCCCAAGGTCGGTCGCTTTGTGTCCGGTGTGACCTCGGTTGCCAGCGTCGAACTGGGCCTGCTCCAAGGCCATTATATTAGTCCCGCCCTGCTCTTTATTAACGAAGATGGCCTAATGGGCCTGAAGACGCTCGATGCGGCCGAGACGGTACAATTTCGTGAAATCAGCATTATTCATTCCGATCCGAATGGGGTTTGGGTCGAAGGCTTGGACAACCAGGCTGACATCATTGTCGTTGGGCAGGGGTTTGTGACCATTGGCGACGTCACCAATCCGGTCAGGGTTCCATTCGACGCTGATATTGCGGTCGGAATTTAAGGGGAACTGTTGTGATTGGTATTATTAATGCGTCGTTAGACCGGACTCGCACGGTTATTTTGTTGTTTTTATTGGTCTTTCTGTCCGGTGTGGTCGCTTTGATTAACATCCCCAAGGAAGCCCAACCCGACATCACCATTCCCTATGTCTATGTCGGCACAGGGCTGGAGGGCATTTCGCCGGAGGACTCCGATCGGCTGCTGGTGCGGCCGCTCGAACAAGAGTTAAATTCGATCGAAGGCTTGAAGGAAATCACCAGCACCGCCAGCGAAGGCCGGGCAACCCTGACCTTGGAATTCGGTTTAGAGGTTGATATCGATGTCGCGCTCACCGACGTGCGCCAAGCTGTGGATGCAGCCAAGGGTAAACTGCCGGCCGAAGCGGATGATCCGACCGTCCAAGAAATCAACCTAGCGCTGTTCCCGGTGATCAATATTTCCCTCGCTGGCAACGTCGATGAACGCGTCCTATTCCGGGTGGCCGAAGACCTGAAAGAGCGTCTTGAGTCGCTATCGGGAATTCTCGAGGCCACCATTAACGGCAAGCGCGAGGAAGTGGCCGAGATCATTATCGATCCGGCTCAGATGTCCAGTTACAACATTTCCCATAGCGAGCTGTTCAACCTAGTGTCGCGGAATAATCAGTTGGTCACCGCCGGCAATCTGGACACCGGAGCCGGCCGATTCTCGTTTAAGGTGCCGGGCCTGATTGAGACCTCGGAAGACATTTTAGACCTGCCGATAAAGGTTTCCGGCGATACGGTGGTGCGCTTTAGAGATATAGCTGTGGCGCAACGGACCTACAAGGACGCCAATAGTATTTCCCGGGTCGACGGACAACCGGCGGTGACCCTGGAAGTCAAGAAACGCGTTGGTGAAAACGTCATCGCCACCATCGATCAGGCCAAGGAAGTGGTCGCGGCGGTCAGCCCCTTTTGGCCCGAAGGCATTACCGTGACCTTTACCCAGGATAATTCGGTGATGATCAAGCAGCAGTTAAACGACCTGTTTAACTCGGTGCTGACCGCCACCCTACTGGTGTTTGTGGTCATTGTCTGGACCCTGGGCGTGCGCAGTGCCGTGCTGGTCGGTTTGGCGATACCGGCCTCGTTTTTAGCGGCTATTTTAACTCTCTCGTTAATGGGTATCACCCTCAATATCGTCGTGCTGTTCGCCTTGATCCTATCAGTTGGTATGTTGGTCGATGGTGCCATCGTGGTCACCGAATATGCCGACCGACGTATGTCGGAAGGCGCCGATAAGAAAAGTGCTTATCGCGAAGCCGCTACGCGCATGGCTTGGCCGGTCATTGCCTCGACAGCCACAACATTGGCGGTGTTTATGCCGCTATTATTTTGGCCGGGTTTGCCCGGCGAATTTATGGGCTTTCTACCGAAAACCGTGTTGATCACCCTAACGGCCTCTATGGTCATGGCCTTGATCGCCGTGCCGGCCTTCGGTTTTATGTTTGGCAAACCTATCGCGGTATCGAAAAATCAGAAAAAGACCATGGATGCCATCGATCATGGCGAGTTCCATAAGATCCCCGGCATCCTCGGTATGTATGTGCGCTTTATTGGCTTGCTTTTGCGCCATGCCGGTAAGGTGACGCTGATGTTTATTGCCGGCTTTGCCTTTATCGTCTTCGCCATCGGTGAGAATCCGCCCACTACCGAGTTTTTCCCCAATGTCGATGCCGACTTCGGCTCTATTGTCGTGCGCGCGCGGGGCAATCTGTCCCTAGCCGAACGGGACACCCTGGTCAAACAGGTCGAGGCTAAGGTGCTCAAGGTGGCCAATGTCAAGACCGTGACCACCAAGGTCAATGCCTCGCCGCTGCGCGACTATCGGGAAGACACCATCGGCGTGATGATGCTGGAATTTGTCGATTGGACCCCAGCCCGTCCGGGCACGTCCATTATCATGGAACAGGTCGTCAACTCGGCCAATGATGTGCCGGGTATCGTGGTCGAAAGCAAGGAAGCCCAAATGGGGCCGACCACCGGTATCGACATCCAATTGCAGTTTTTCTCCGATGACTTGGTCGCTCTGCGCGCCGCCGTCGATCTGGTCGTCAAGCGAATGCAGGCTGACGTTCGCATTAAGGATGTGTCCGACAACCGACCCTTGGACGGTTTGGAATGGCGCATCGATGTCGATCGAGAAGCTGCGACCCGCTTTGGCACCGACGTTGCCACCGTGGGCTCATCGATCAGGATGATCACCAATGGCCTGAAGATTGGTTCCTACCGACCGGACGATGCCGACGACGAGGTCGATATTCGGGCCCGTTATCCCTTTAATGGCCGAGATCTGGACCAGATCGATGAACTGACCATCACCGTGCGTGGCCAACAGGTGCCGATCAGTAACTTTATCGAGCGCAAGGCGCAAAACAAGCAGGGCGACCTGTTCCGCACCGATGGTAAATTAACCTTTAATGTCGAGGCCAATCTGGCCGTCGGGGAGACCGTCTCGGTCGTGGTGGCCGATCTGGGCGTTGATCTACAAGCCCTGTACGACAGCGGTGAGTTCCCTGAGAATGTCGCGTTCCGCTTCGTCGGTGATCAACAAGAGCAGCAGGACACCATGACCTTCTTGGGCAATGCCTTCCTGATAGCGCTCTTTGCGATGTTTATTATCCTGGTTACCCAGTTTAATAGCCTGATGCAGGCGGTGTTGATCCTATCGGCCATTATCACCTCAACCTTGGCGGTATTTGCTTCCATACTGGTGACCGGGGGGACCTTCGGGATCGTGATGAGTGGTGTCGGCATCATTGCGTTGGCGGGTATCGTGGTGAATAACAACATCGTCTTGATCGATACCTACAATGTAATTCGCAAGCAAGGCTTGGCCCCGGTCGAGGCGGCCATGGTTACCTGTGCCCAGCGCATACGCCCTATCCTGCTGACCACCATCACGACCATCCTCGGTCTGATCCCGATGGTGATGCAGTTGACCATCGATATGGTGAATCGCGATATGTCCATCGGTGCCCCGTCATCCCAGTGGTGGACGCAGTTGTCCTCGGCGATCGCCGGCGGTTTGACCTTCGCCACGCTGTTAACCTTACTGTTGACGCCCTGTCTATTAATACTGATAGAGCGGCTTAAACGGACCAAGACCTAAGGCTTAGATCGATCGACCGATCACCTAATTGGCCAGCTTTGCTGGCCCTTTTTTTATGCTCAATTTGGTTAGATAAGTCGTTTGTGGGCCGAATAATCCGGTTCGAAACTTGTATTCTGAGTGAAATCCTTTAGCCTTGAATCAATCTTTTGCCAGCAGTGGTCATCATGCGTCTCACCCTAAGTTGTATATTGTTGTTCGGGTCCAGCCTGGCCGTGGCAAGCACAGATTTCGACGCCAAGCTTGAGCGCATAGATCAGGCTAAGCTCACCGAAGCCCAGTTGTTCGAATGGCAGGAAGAACTGCTCTTTCCCCATTATCATGAACATTGGCTGACTCAGAACATCACCACGCTGGACGCAGGCCAGGTTAAGCGTTTTCGTCAAAACCCAGCCAATAGAGCCGCCAATTGGTTTTTTCAACCGAAATGGCGTGATGAACTCGTGCGCCGCCAGGACTGGGTCACGATCAATCGTGTCTTTGCCAACCAAAGCGACCCAGAACGCATTTGCTATTATTTTGAATCCCGTCAGGCATTGGATCAACCGCTCGATACGGATGCCATTGAGAAACTCTGGCTGTCTGGACGGTCCCGGCCAGACAATTGCGACCCCTTCTTTAAGGGCTGGTTGGACGGTCTAAGCGATCCCACCCCGGTGGTGTGGCAACGTCAGCTCGCGGCCTTCTACGCCCGCAACGGCACCCTTTTGCGCTATTTGAACCGCTTCTACAGAGACCAAGAATCTCAGCAGCTCGGGCAATTTCTGGTTCGGGTCTATGACGACCCAACCGCAATTATCAGCCAACGCTACGATCCCAGCTCAGAACAGATGCGCGGGTTGGCGCTGGCAGCGGTGAATCGCCTGGCCTACCGAGATCCCCGCTCAGCCTCGAATCTTTGGTCACAAATTGTTAAGGCCAGTCCGGCAATCGACCCAGCCGATGTACGCACCGCATCTCGTTATCTGGGTATTGCCATGGCCAAACTGCCTTTACCCGAGGCGGCCTACTGGCTGGCCATTGCCGATCCCGATAAGGACGACGAGCTGGTTCAGCATTGGCGCCTACAGATCGCCCTAAGCCAAGAGGACTACCCGGCAATAGTGGCGTATTACCAGGACCTCAGTCCGAGCTTGCAACGCTCCGATCAATGGCTCTATTGGTATGGTCTGGCACGCTATAAGACTGAGGGCCAGCTGGCTGACGACAACAGCCTAATCGCCCTAAGTGGCCAGCGACTCTACTATGGTTTCTTGGCCGCCGGTGTCCTAGGTACCGAGCCGAGCTTAAATGCCAATCCACAGTATCCCCCACGGGATAGCAGCAAATTGGCGCAGCAGCCGGAACTGCGCCGCGCCAAAGCGCTATTTTTGGCCGGCCAGACAGCCCGAGCGCAAGTAGAATGGAATCTTTGGGTGCGCGAACAGGCCAACGGCGTACAACACAGCGCCGCCGAATTAGCGTTGAACTGGGGCTGGTATGCCAAGGCGTCACAATCCGCCGGTTGGAGCGGTCGCTATGATCTAATTCACCTGCGTTATCCCGATGCCTACGGTGCCTTTATCGAAGATCAAGCGGACCGTCTGAACTTACCCGCGTTTTGGCTTTATGGCGTTATGCGTCAAGAGAGCCGATATCAACACGCGGCGGTCAGTCCTGCCGGCGCCCATGGCCTAATGCAACTAATGCCGCGAACGGCGCGACAGGTCGCTACGCAACACAAGGTGCCCTATGCGACCACAGCGGATCTGCAACAGCCGGGCACCAATATCGCCCTGGGCAGTAATTACCTGAGTGATCTGATAAAAAGATTCGAGAACCCCGTTTATGCCACCGCAGCCTATAATGCCGGCCCGAGTCGAGTCATCCAATGGCGCGAACGCTTCCCAACCGAGATGACCATCTGGATCGAAAGCATTCCGTTCGATGAAACTCGTGGCTATGTTAAGTCGGTATTGGCCTACAGTCAGATCTATGCCCTTACCACTAAGACGGGATGGCGTATGTCAGCCTGGACAACCCCTGGCATTAGCTTTGTGAGCAATGATTCGATGGCCTTGGTGCCTCAATAGACTAGGGCCATCGGGGCAAACTTAGCCCGGGACTGTTACTAAAACTTGTCCGACCGACAATTGTCGACAGTGAATGGCGCAGGCGTTAAGGCCGAAGACCACCTTACTGTCGCGCTTAAGCTGGGCTTTTAACTGGGGATGTAAATCTTTTTGATAGACGCCGGTGAGCGGATCGATGGCCGGAACATTACAGCGCACACAGGGCTCGGCAAAGAGCAACTGGCCACCCTCCTCGCACTTTAGTGCGCCAATCTGATACTCGCTATCGGCCGGCACATCGATCACCACATTGGGCCGAAATCGGGCCATGGCCAAGGGATACTTAACCGCCTGGCTCAACTGTTTGAGACTCTGCACATTACAGACCAGTAAGGGAAAAACATCGGCGAAGCCAAAGGGCATCTGGTGTTGATCGACTGGGCAATAACGGCTTTCCAGATCGTCGAATTCCACCAGCCGCACCCATTCATCCAGCTGTTCAGAAAACCAGGCGGAAACCTCGAAGGATTTTTCTCGCGTCCGGATGGGCGTCGACCAGACCTCGGTGTCGATCAGCTGCTCGGTGCTCGCGTTATCCGCGATCAAGATGCCAGAGCCCTTATGATTACTGACCTGCCAGCCCCCCTCAAGCTGTGCAAGATGAAATTGTGACAACTGAGAATGAGAGCGCAGCGTCAGCATGCGGTTTTTTCCATCGACCAACATATAGCGCCGATCGTTAACCACCCCGGCGCTATTAAAACGCAGCGTCGCAACACTGACACCCCCGAGCGACTTCACCGGGTACACAAAGAGCGCCTTAATGGCCGTGGTCTGAGGTTGCATGCACATCACTCTGTTGGCTATTGGGCTATTCTAACGCAGCGCCTCGATCAAGTCACAAGCGACCGCTCGCCTGAGCTTGATCTCTGTCACCGGGGTAACTGGGCTCCCCGCGCTGGGGATTCGAATCGGCCTAGGCCTTAGGGCGTCAAGCAACGACAGGTCTGAACGTTCAGGCCGACCACCCGATGCTGAGGTAAGGCCTGCGGATCGGCAATAAAGCTATTAACCAGGCTGTCGCCACTGGCGCAGCGAATACCATCACTGTAGGCCCCGACATAGCGGACTTGCCCGCTGGTATCGGTAATTAAAATGGTCGGGCTGGCGCCAAGGACTGGCTCTAATAACACCGATCTGATCTCACCCAAGCCCCGATCGGCGCCATTAAACTGGTAAATATTAAAACCGTTTTCGGCGGCCTCGGCACTAATCTGCACCGCATGTGGCAGCGTCAGCAAGCGACACAGACAAGCACTGGGCAGCCAGTGAATGACCGCCGGATGGCGCAGCTGTTGCTGGCCATCGACCGTCTCTTGCCAGGCCGCAGCATAGGCGTTGGCGTCGGGTATCGATTCATTCAGCCAGCCCAAATAGGCCTGATTAAACCAAAGGCCGGCGCCCAATGGGCTGACCACCAGCGCAAGGGCCAATAACCAGGCGGATAGTGACTTCATTGTCTGCTCCGAAGGCTGATCAACGATTGATGGCACATCGGCCCCATTCACAACGAATCAATTGGTAATCGTCCTGACTGCAGAAGGCAGCATAGACTTCCACTGGCCAAGCGTTGCGCAATAGGGCGATGCTGGGCTGGCTAACCAAATACCAATAGCGTTTCACTGATGACCGGCTCCTATGGGTTTGAGCGGGTTTAGCTGGGCGAGCTACTAGCTTTGCCCCGCTCTGTTTGCGCTCAGATAGGCCGCTACCATTGAGGGCTCAAAAGGCCAACCGAGTATCTCATCGGCATGTTCCAACCTGATCACCGGAATGGTCTCGCCATAACGGGCGAGTAATTGCTCATCTAAGGCAATATCGATCTTTTCCACTTGCAGCGGTTCGATGAATGACGCTGCATCCAAGACCTGTTGAACGGCCGCTTCGGCCAACTCACACAGGTGGCACCCGAGCGTGTGATAGAGAAACAAGCGCATAGTAAACTTCCTGCCACAATGGCACCGGATGAATTTACGATTGTACACAAATCCTCAGGATATTGGACCGTTTTACCGGTCCCCTTGGCGGTTAGAGGCTACTAGGCTAGCAGGAGCTGGGCAATCTGACCCAGTCGACCGTGGTTAGTCGGGTGATTTTGCAGCGTCTGCAGAAACGCTTCTGGGGCGTTGAATTTCTCGGCCCAATGCAGCTGAGCCGCCATGAGTTTTTCGGCATATTGCTGCAACGGCTCTAGGCCTTTTGGCAAACGCCCCGGCAGGTCAGCGGTTTGGCTGTAGACCGAGACAGCTTTTTGCTCGACCTCTCTCATCGACAAATCGAGTGATTTTAGGCTCGAGCCATCTATATTCAGATCAGCGGCCATCTTGAAGGCGGTATCGTAGTCGCCGTCATAAAATTCCGCCGCCAGTTCATTGACTTGAGCCAGCAACAGATCTAGATCGGCCGCCTCTTGCTCGTTTAGGTCACCCTTGATGACCAGGCTGAACTCATTCGATTGGCGCGAGCCCCAGTTAGTCGAGGAATTACGCCCGAACTGCTGGTCTTCTAAACGGGCTTCTTGCTCGGCAACGGAGCGAATCAGGATCTGGTCGCCCTGCTCTGTGGTCAGGTTTAGGGCAAAGGTCTGCCGTTGGTATTGATACCGGCTGGCCCCGCGCTGCTGGGCAGGCTCGGCCCGGATCGGCGCTGCTATCGGTGTCTCCGCACTGGCGGCAACGGTGCTCAGATCGCGAGCATTGAGTTTATCGATAATTTGACCGAAGGCGGAATTAATCTTTAGGGTAAGCGGATCATCTAATGCATCCATGCCATCAAGGTAATCTTTGGCCTCGCCAAAACCCTGCTTGACCCCCTTCTCCGCCGATTGCCAGAGCGAGTCCAGTTCTGCGTCAGTTGCCCCATTAGCTTGCGCGGTGGCAATGCGCGCACTGGCAAAACCCCAAATCTGCTCGACGAGAGCCTCCACATTAAAGTTTTCCGCACGCGAGATCGGTGCCGATGGGGCCATCGCCTCGGTGGCAATTGGCTTGGCGTTCGAGTCGGTTTTCGCCGTGCCAGGCTGACTGGAGCGATAGTCGGCCGGGCTCATGGGGGCGCCTTGGGGATAGTTGAGATTTGAAATCATAAAAATTCCTTCTAGCTCGTGGCGGATGTATCATCGACCTGGTCGACCCATACCTACCCAATGAACCAACTTAACGATAGAAGGGTTAACGACTGCGGAGGTAAAAACTGAACCGCTAAAAGGTATCTATTTGTAAGCAAATACCCGCGCCAGTCCGATTAGGCCGCTGCCAGGCGCGCCCTTTTTACCGATGAATTTTCCGCTACTACGGCATTGTGAAATTATTTTCATCAATACCTCTGGATTATTATAAATAGAGGCTCTATTATTTTGCACTATTCTTCGAACTATCCTCAGGAAATAGCACTATGGCGCGCTTGGACTCTCTGATCATCTTCACCACCGTCGTCAAAGCCAACAACTTTACCAATGCCGCCCATCAGATTGGTCTGACGCCGTCGGCGGTCAGTAAGCAAATCAGCTTGTTAGAGGATCGCCTCGGGGTGCGTTTACTAAACAGAACCACCCGTTCGGTGAGCCCGACAGAGGCCGGCCAGCTGTTTTTTAATCGCTGCAGCCGCCTGCTCGAGGATTTGGAAGAGGCCGAACATATGGTCAAGGATCTTGAAACCAGCCCGCGCGGCACACTCAAGATTTCCGCTACCCCGACCTTCGGCCGATCGATGCTGATGAAAATCTTTGCGCAGTTCCTCATCCAGTATCCGAATGTGAACTTTGACCTTACCTTGGCCGACAAAGGCTTGGACCTGGTGCGCGAGGGCATCGATCTGGGCATTCATTTGGGCTCGCTGCAAGACAGCAGACTGGTGGCCCGGCCAGTGGCCCGGCAGAAGGTTATCTTGGCCGCGTCCAAGGAATACCTGGCCAAGCAAGGCAAGCCAGAGGCTTTGAATGAATTGGTTAATCACTTTATTTTGATGGTGTCGGGCATCGATTTCGCCGAACCGCGCTGGATCAAGCGCTTTATTAAGGAAGCCGGCCTGACCAACAAGGACCGGCGCTTTACGGTAAATGACTTGGACACACTCTGTGAAGCCACGCTCAATGGTATGGGCATCGCTGCCCTGCCCATCTATATGATTCGGGAACACCTAGATTCCGGTAAGCTGGTCCATATTCTGCCCGAAATCAACTTTCCAGTGCGCACCATCCATGTGGTCTATCCGGAAAATCGCTATCTGTCGGCCAAAAGCAGAGCCTTCGTCGATTTCATGGCCAGCTATTTCAGTGAACACAATCTCGACGATCTCTAGGCTCAGTGTCGCCATCGATGGCCGATGGCAGGGGTTGTTAGTTGCTCAAGAAGGTTTCCAGCCCCGCATCACTGAATAAATTCTCCAGCACGGTGTCAAATACCTCATTCAATAAAACCGAATTCTTCTCTTCGCTGGCATAGCCCACCGTATCGATATATTGGCTGGTGGTATGATTCTTCACATAGGTCATATTGCCTCGCTCGACCTTAACGCTGATCTCTGCCGACGCCGTTGAGCGTTTGATGCTCGCCCGCAATGGGGTCACCGCATAGGTCAGTTGCTCAAGCGAAATGTCGATGCGCGTCTCCGGTAGGCTGGTGGTCACCGTCATGCCAGATTTTGCCAACACTTGCGTGGCCAAACGTTCGATCAGCTCTCGCAATGGCGCTTGCGCGGTAATAGTCGCGCTCTGGGCATAGGCCCCCCCGCGCAAGCCGATGGTACTGCCTGGGCGCTTGTCGCTGACCTCTAGGCTAACCGTTCCTTGTCCTTGGATGAGCCCGTCAGTGCGGATTGTGGGCGCAAAGTCTACCTGTTGAGGTGACAGTTGAGCACAGCTCGCCATGAGCAGCACAACGCTAGTAGCTATACAGGCCTGCAAAGAAATTCGCATAAAAGTCCTTATTGGTGGGTGTTTATTGGCTGGGCCGTTTAAAGGTCCAGATCTGCTGATCCGAATCGGCCGCACTGAATTGATAACCGCCATAATTAAAGGCTTTGATATCATTCAGTTCGGCGATGCTCCCTTCTAATAGGTAACGAATCATCATACCGCGCGCCTTTTTGGCAAAAAAGGAAATTATCTTGTATTCGCCATTCTTCTCATCCTTAAAGACCGGCGTCACCATCGGCACCGTTACCAGGCTGCGGTTTATGGCCTTGCCGTACTCCAGTGACGCCAGATTGATCAAGATATCGGCTTCGGCAGCCTGTAGATCGGCATTTAACAGTTCGGTAATGTGATTGCCCCAAAATTGATACAGATTGGTACCCTGCTCAGTTTTTAGTCGGGTGCCCATCTCCAAACGATAGGGTTGAATGGTATCCAGCGGCCGCAACAGTCCATAGAGACCTGAGATGATGCGCACCCGTTGCTGAGCCGTGTCGATCTGTGGCTCGGTCAGGGTATTGGCACTCAGGCCGGTATAGACATCGCCCTGAAAGGCAAATAAGGCCTGTTTGCTGTTGGCTCGTGTCATGGTCGACTGCCAAGCGTGATACCGATCGACATTGAGTTGCGCGAGCGGCTCGCTTAAGTGCATCAAACTCCGTATTTCCGCCACCGAAAGCCCCTCCAAGTGGCCGATTAGGGCACTTGCCTGGTCGCCAGAGCGATAACGGGTGCGAACATCGGTCGGCGCCTCGGATTCAAAATCCAAGGTTTTAGCCGGTGAAATAACGGCAAAAAACTTCACCATAAGGGTTAGAACCTCTACACTAATTTAAATTAAGTTAACGTGAATAATATGCAAATACTCCGTACTCATGTGCCAAACTCCGCCAATAACTATAACCACCTGGTCTATTGTCCCCAGACCCGGGTCACGGCGGCCGTGGATCCGTTCTCGGCGGAACATCTAATAGCCTTGGCACAGGCCAATAACTTAGTTATTGAACAAATCTGGGTTACCCACGAGCACCACGATCATATTCGACATGTGCACAAACTGAAAGAGCTGACCGGTGCGCCGATCTTTGCCCCGAGCACCTGCCAGGCTAAGTTCGAGGCCGATCATTGGCTCGACGACGAACAGCAGGTGGTGCTGGGTCGACACTCGATAACCCACCTGTTGGCACCGGGTCATACGCCCGGTCACAGTGTATACCTCTATCAGGACGCGGACCGACCGAGTGAGGATTTCATCCTCAGTGGCGATACGCTCTTCAATGCCGGCGTCGGCAATGTCAAATCCGGCGATGCCAACACCCTGTTCGATACCGTTATGCGTCTGAGCAAACGGCTAACGCCGACCAGCAGACTGTACAGCGGGCACGATTATCTGGTGACCAATCTGAAGTTTACCCTGCACCATGGGCCCCAAAACCAGGCGGCGGCAGAAACCTTGCTGGCCGTTGAGAAGCAGAGCCCGGACCAGCGTGCGATACAAAGCTGGCACGAGGAGTGTCGCTACAACCTTTTCCTAAATCTGGATTCGGACCAGGTCAAGCATATCACCCAGATCCACGAAACCAATACCGAGTCTACCCGCCGGCGCTTTCTGGCACTGCGCCAACTCAGGGATCAATGGTGAGGATCGGCCAAAATCACAGCAATCCTTTAACCTATTCGGTCATTTAAGGCCTTATGGACGATGACCAACGACAGCATCCGCGCACACCGATCAAGATGATTGTTCAGATGACCCTGGATCAGGGTCAGGGCCTGCGGGTCGAAACCCGGGACATCTCGAACGGCGGCATCGGCATCCATCGACCTACGACCCCGGTCACCGACTGGTGCGTCGGCATGAAGGTCCAAGCCAAGATCGTTGGCTTGCCAATAGAGGGCCCGGAACTGACGCTGTCGGTGGTCAATATTAGCGCTGCGCGCATCGGTCTTAAGATTCTCTAGCCCTTAGGGACAAGGGTTCGGCTGACTGGCATGAACGGCCTCAAGCGCACTCAGCACCTCGTCACTCAGGCTCAGCTCGGCGCTGGCAATATTGCTCGCCAGCTGCACCAGATTGGTGGCGCCAATAATGTTACTGGTCACAAAGGAGCGGCTACTGACATAAGCCAGTGCCATCTGAGACGGGTCGAGACCGAACTGATCGGCAATGGTCAAATACTGCTCCGTGGTATTTTCCGCCAAGGTCGAGTTATAGCGTTGAAAACGGGTAAACAACGACAGTCGGGAACCCTCCGGCTTAGCACCGTGACGATATTTGCCACTGAGCAGGCCCATGGCCAACGGCGAATAGGCCAGTAGACCAACCTGTTCACGATGCGCAAACTCCGCCAGTCCCACTTCAAAGGTCCGATTCAACAGGCTGTAAGGGTTTTGAATTGAGACCACCCGGGCCAGGCCGGCTGCGCGAGACACCCGCAAGAATTCGGCGACACCCCAGGGCGTCTCATTGGACAGACCGAGATGGCGGATCTTGCCAGCCTGGATCAGGCGATCGCAAGCGATCAGGGTTTCTTCGATGGCAACGTCTTGGTCCGCGTTGTCACTAGCGCTATAGCCCAACTTGCCAAAGAAATTGGTCGAACGGCTTGGCCAATGCAATTGGTACAGATCGATATAGTCGGTTCTTAGGCGCTCCAAGCTGCTTTCTACCGCCGCGACAATCTGCTCGGCGCGCAGATTGGCATCGGGCCGAATATAGTCCATGCCGGTCGAGGCCACCTTTGAGGCCAGGATTAATCGTTGGCGATGACCGGTTTTGGCGAGCCAGGTGCCTATATAGGATTCGGTCCGGCCCTGGGTTTCCGGCCTGGGCGGGACGGGATACATCTCAGCGGCATCGAAGAAATTAATGTCATGCGCTAAGGCATAGTCCATCTGCGCATGGGCTTCGGCTTCGGTATTTTGCTCGCCCCAAGTCATAGTACCTAGGCAAATTTTAGACACTTTTAGATCTGTACGCCCTAATTGACGGTATTCCATAGATAGTTCCGATATTTATGATTCAGAACAGTCTATAATAGCCCAATTATTAACACATTAATGGACGAAGTATGCCACGCAAGTCAAAATCCCGGTCTATGAAAGGCCTACTGGGTGTAAAAACAGGATCGAAGAAAGACTTTATCAAGCAGGGCGAGATGGGCAAAATACCCAGCCACAACCGCTTGGAAAAGCATAAACATAAGCGCATGAAGTCGGCTTATCAACAATTCCTGGAAGAAAACGGCCTGAAGGACAGCAGCTCCGGTCTCAATACGGCGAATCAACGTTTGGCCCAAGCTCAGGCCGACGCCAAAGCCAAGCCGGAAGTTGTCAAACCGAAGAAACCAGAACGGGTCCTGAAGGACTTTAATACCTTATCAGGCGATGAACTCCTTGATCTGTTTAATTAGCCGGCTGCATAAGTTGCAGAGAGTCGGCCTGGCTGCGCTTTGCCTAATGGTGCTGGGCTTTGCTCCAGTTCATGGGGCAGACTTTGGTGAGGCCGCGTGGGGCATGTCGCCGGCCGAGATCCGCGCGCTTGAAAGCAGGCTCAATCTGACGCCCATCGGTGAACTAGACTATCTAATTTACCAGGCTGATATTCCCGGTGTTGAGCAGGCGCGTATTGTTTATCAGTTCAAGGACCTGATGCTGATCGAGGGACGGTTCCTATTTACCACCAACGATCCGGCGAATATTCAGCAGGCGGTAGACCAATATCAGCAGATTTTGGCGCTGATGAACAGCCAATATGGCCCGGCCGTCACGCAGCGGGTGCTTTCCGACCCTAGCGCTGAGGCGCAACCGGCATCGGCCGATTACGCCAACGAACTGGCTGCCGATCGGTTGATCCTCAAATCCTCTTGGCGCTCTTCCACCGCAACGGTGCAACATCAACTGGCTTGGCAGGTAACGCAACCCAACCACCAACTGGTCTATCTGCCCAGTGTGCCGATGCCAGACTTCAAAGACGCGAACTAATGGCAACTTTGCTCACTATGCCGTTTTTTGCCTAATGAATGTCAAGCATGTCTGATGTGAACTCCGGTGCAGTTCACACTGGCCAACGCATCCCGTTAGTCGATGAGCTCAGGGGGCTGGCCGTTCTGTTGATGGCCGGTTTCCATTTTTGCTATGACCTAAGCGCTTTTGGCTTCCTTCGGTTCGAAATGAACGGCGGATTTTTCAGTTGGTTTCGCTACCTCATCGTCACACTCTTCTTTATCGCGGTCGGCGCCGGCCTGTATCTGGGCCACAGCAAAGCGATCCAATGGCGCCATTTCTATCTGCGTGAAGTAAAAATTATCGCTGGCGCTCTGGTGATTAGCCTAACCACCTACCTGATGTACCCGCAGTCCTGGGTTTGGTTTGGCGTGCTGCATTTTATTGCCGTGGCATCGGTCTTGGCCCTGCCCTTTATCAAAGCCCCTAGGACGGCCTTGATTACTGGGGTGGCAATCTTCCTGCTCTACAATCTGCTGGACTGGTTTAACCTGGCACCGCTCTACCAAGCACTCCAACCGACCCTGCATCTGCCGCGCGGCACTCAAGATCTGACGCGTCTGATTCCCTGGCTCGGCATGGTGTTGATCGGCATATATCTGGCCAAGCGCGAGTTTTGGGGCGTCTATTCGATGCCGTTGGGTTGGCTCAGGCGGCCCGTTGCTTGGTTGGGCCAACACAGCTTGCTGTTTTATCTGCTCCATCAGGCGCCGTTGTTCGGTCTGGCTTGGCTGCTGGATCGGCTATTGCATTAAGGCCTAGGCCACTAAGTGCCCAGCCTGGCGTTGGGCAAGTTGGTTCCCATTAGGTATCTTGGCGTAAATCGTTTGGAATGGGATACGACGGTTCTTGTGGTTTTTCCTGCACGTTGCCTTTTTTCCATTGCTCCACCTGATAGATATAAGCCAAGACCTGGGCCACGGCAATATAGAGCCCTTCGGGGATTTCGCCACCAATCTCGGTGTGGTGATAAATAGATCGCGACAAGGCCGGCAGCTCCAGAATTGGCACCTTATACTCTCCGCCAATTTCACGAATCTTCAGTGCCACCATATCAACCCCCTTGGCGACCATCAGCGGAGCCGGCATCTCGTTCGGCTTATATTTTAGCGCTACAGCATAGTGCGTTGGGTTGGTGATGATCACATCGGCCTCGGGCACATCGCTCATCATGCGTCGATTGGCCATATCGCGCTGCAACTGACGAATTTTGGCCTTAATTTCCGGCTTACCCTCAGAGCTCTTATATTCGTCCTTAATTTCTTGCATGGTCATGCGCAGTTTTTTGGCATGACTGAAAATCTGAAACGGCACGTCAATAAGGGCAATTATCAACGTGCTACAGGCCATCAATAGAAAGGACCAGGCCAGGGTTCTACTGGCGTGAGCAATGGCGTTTGGGGTCGGTTCAAAAATCATCGATAGAAACTGATCCTTCAGGCCGAATAACACCAGGATGGCGGATGTGGCGACAACGATGACCTTACCCCAGCCTTTGAGCAGTTCAACTAAGGAATTCATTGAAAACATCCGTTTGAGCCCCGAGAAGGGATTCATACGCGATGCTTTCGGGGCTAAGGCCTTGGTCGAAAAGTTCCAGCCACCCAGGCTCATCGGCGCAGCCAGCGCGGTTAACAGCAGCAGAGCAAAGAAAGGTAACAGCGCGGTAAAGGCGGCATAGATAGAGGCCAAGAAATATTCACCGCTGATATTGGTGTCCCAACTGGCACGGGCATCGAAATCAAAACAGAAGCGCATCACTTCCATTAGGGTGTTGCCCATCAACGGACCAAATACCAGAATACAGATTGCCGACACGATCAAGATAGCGCTGGTGTTGAGCTCTTTCGAGCGCACGACGTTGCCCTCCTCGCGCGTTTTCTCGAGTTTCCTGGACGTGGGTTCTTCTGTTTTTTCCTGGGAGGAATCTTCCTCAGCCATCACAAGCTCCTATAAACCGACTAAGGTTCTCATTAACGTGACATGGATGGTTAGAAACTGTTCGACCAACGGGCTGGCTGCGGCGTAGCTGGCCCAAACAATGATCAGACCGCCGAGCATGGTAATTGGAAAACCGAGTGCAAATACGTTCAACTGCGGTGCCGCACGCGTCATCACACCGAAGGCAATGTTTACCAAGAGCAAGGCTGAGGCCGCCGGCAAGGCTAACATCAAGCTGGCGCGAAAGACCCAAGCGCCGAAATCGGCCAAGGTTTTCCATGCGTGTGCGGTAAACAGACCTTCGCCGACGGGCAATGAGTAGAAGGAGTCCACGACCACCTCAAGCGTAATCAGATGACCGTTAATGGCCAGATAGACCAGCGTCACCAAGGCCTGATACCACTGACTCAAGACCGCGACCGACACCCCATTGGCGGGGTCGACCATCGACGCAAAACCCAAGCCCATCTGCATGGAAATGGTTTGGCCGGCGAGGATAAACACCTGCATGATACCGAAGACCAGAAACCCTAGGGTTGTGCCGATAAGCACCTGTTCGAGAATTATGACGATTGTTTGAGTGTTAAGCGCTTCAATAATGGGCATCGGCGGCAGCACGGGATAGATCGCGGTGGTCATCACCAGCGCCAGACCCAAGCGCAAACGCACCGGGATGAGCCGTGAACCAATCACCGGAACGATGACGAGAAAAGAACTGATGCGGAAAAACGGCCACATAAAGTGACTGACCCAACTGGCGATCATGGCATCGGAAATTTCCAGCATCCGGCTAACCTATCATCAGGGGGATGTTGAGAAATATATTATTGACGTAATCCACAAGTTTACCGATCAAATAGGGTCCTGAGACCAGCATCATCAACAATGTCACCAGCAAGCGCGGTAAAAAACTTAGGGTTTGCTCATTAATTTGGGTCGCCGCCTGAAAGGTGGCCACGATCAAACCGACCAACAAGCTGGGAACGATAATCACACTGACCATCAGTACCACTATAAAGAGCGCTTCTGAGAAAATATCACCGATATTCATCGCATTCATTGGTTGGCTCCTACATATTAAAGCTGGACGCGACCGAACCCATAACCATGGCCCAACCGTCGACTAGGACAAACAGCATGATTTTGAACGGCAAGGAGATAATAATGGGCGACAGCATCATCATACCCATGGCCATCAGAATGGAGGCAATAACCAAATCGATGATCAGGAAGGGTATAAAGAGCAAAAACCCGATCTGAAAAGCGGTCTTCAATTCGCTGGTCACGAAGGCTGGCATCAAAATATTAAGCGGCACGTCTTCGGGCGTGTCAAAATTATCCACCTCCCCGGCCAAGCGAATAAACAACGTCATATCGCTGTCACGAGTCTGCTCCAACATAAAGGTCTTTAACGGCGCGACGGCCCGATCTAGGGCCTCTAACGGGAGAATTTCTTCGGCCATATAAGGCTGGATGGCATCGACATTGATCTGGTCAAAGACCGGTGCCATAACAAAAAAGGTTAGGAACAGGGCCAAACCAATCAGCATCTGGTTGGACGGTGTTTGTTGCAGACCGATGGCTTGGCGAAGGATGGCGAAGACAACGATAATGCGCGTAAAGGCTGTCATCATCATGAGAATCGCCGGAATGAAGGTCAGGGCCGTCATCAGGGCGAGAATTTGGATGGTCACTGAATAGCTGGTACCGCCATCGGCGGCGGTATTGAACTCAATCGCCGGAATGCCGGCACCATAGACTGCAGGAGTTAAGCAACAGAGCAGTATGAACGCGAAGGGAACCTTACTTGCACGGGCTAACGCCACCCAGGACTCAGTCTTTGCGCCCGTCGTTGGGTGAATTTTTGTGTTGAGACATTGGTTCACTATCGAAACCCTTTAACAGACCTTTAAGTCGGTCGGCAAACGGGCTGGTTTGAGCAGGGCCGTTCAAGTCTATCGGTTCTTCAAAACGATGTAGCGTTTGAATCCCATTAGGCGTCACACCGATCAATAAATATTCCGATGCTGCTCGAATTATCATCAATTTTTCGCGCGTACCCAAGGGCATTACCGATAACACTTGAATGTGCTTCTGGTTCAGACCAACACCGCCAGACATCCGTCGTATTAACCATGCACACGCAAAGATAAGGCCAACTACTAAGATCAGCATTAAAATTACTTTAAGATAGTCTTGGCTGGCCGTTGAAACGCCCACTTCGGCATACACCCGACCGACCGACCCCAGGCCTAACAACCCCAGCCCTAAAGGCTTTTGACCCCAACCGACCATGAACTTAACCTCTTAGCGACTTGCCGATACCTAAAACATCGGGCTTTAACTCAGCTTTTGAATCCGCTCTTGTTGGCTAACCACATCGGTCAAGCGAATGCCGAACTTTTCATTGACCATGACTACCTCGCCGTGCGCGATCAGTCGGCCATTGACCAGGACATCCAACGGCTCACCCGCCAATCGATCCAATTCAATCACACTGCCCTGGTTCAGCTGAAGCAGATTCCGAATCGGAATCTTGGTCGCGCCCACTTCCATCGAAATGGTGACTGGAATATCGAGTATGACTTCCAAATTAGGATTATTTTCACTAAAGCCTTTTCCAGCCCTGTCTTTGAATTGCTCAAGCGGCGCGACTTCAACATCGCCGTTTGCCGAATCCCCCATGGCTCCCCATTCATCTGCGGAATCATCGGTTTCCGGGCTAAGACCATCAATTAGCGCATCAACATCAATACCATCTGGGTTGTCATCACTCATCTTTACATCTCCTAAAACTGGGTGTCTGATGGGGCTTATCTGGCCTTTTCAGGTTTCTTTTTGGTACGCATGGACTTCAGCTTGCTTTTCATGCCCCCTAGATCGACTGTGACCGGTTTACAGATGGCTTCAATCCGCAGCGCGAGATTGTCACCGGACTGGCCCAACGTGGTATCGAATAGGGGAATCGAATTGGCCGTCATGGTAATAAAGGGTGGCAAATCGATCGGGATAATGTCACCGGCCTGGAGGCCTACCAACTCTTTCAATTTGATCTCGCGCTTGGCTACCGTAGCGTTAATTTCTATTTTAGCATCGAGCATATCGTGTCGCAGGGACTCAACCCAGCGCTCGTCGATCTCGTCTATATCCGATTGAACGCCGGCATCCAGTACTTCGCGCACCGGTTCAATCATCGAATAGGGCATGGTCATGTGTATGTCGCCACCACCACCGTCCAGCTCGACATGAAAAGTACTGACCACCACGACCTCACTGGGTGAGACGATATTAGCCATGGACGGATTGATCTCCATCGCTATATATTCAAAATCGATGTCCAGCACCGCGCTCCAGGCTTCCTTCATGTCTTCGAAGACCTGATCTAAGACCTTCTGCACGATGCGGACTTCGGTAGGGGTGAATTCCCGACCTTCAATTTTTGCGTGCCGCCCGTCTCCGCCGAAGAAGTTATCAACCAACTTAAACACCAGGCCGGCGTCGAGGATAAACAACGCCGTGCCGCGCAATGGCCGTATCTTGACTAAATTCAGGCTAGTCGGAACGTATAGAGTGTGCAGGTATTCGCCAAATTTGAGGATCTGCACCCCACCGGCGGCCACATTGCAGCTGCGCCGCAATAGATTGAACATACTCACACGCGTATAGCGAGCAAACCGCTCGTTAATCATTTCCAGCGTCGGCATTCGGCCGCGCACGATTCGATCCTGACTGGTCAAATCATAGGAGCTGGTCGCCTTTACTTCTTTTTCTTTTGCTCGCTCTTGCTCTTGCTCTGCTTCAGCGTCATCTTCGGCGCCATAGTCGTCATCTAGAGCGCCATCATCGATGCCATGTAATAAGGCGTCAATTTCGTCTTGCGAAAGTAAATCTTGCACTACTTCACCCTATTGCAAAATAAAACTGCGATATAAAACGGACTCAATACCAGGATCGTCCATTTCGGCCTTCATAATATCTTGAACGGAGGCGGTTAATTCATCGGCCAATTTTTGTTTGCCCGCAGCACTGCCTACTTGCGCGACGTCTTGGCGACTGAATACATCCAATAAGTTATTCCGGATCAATGGATTGTGCAGCGCGAGCAACGCAATAACGGCCGGATCTCGGGTTAATACGGACAACTCTACCTGTAAAAACCGCATTTTGCCGTTTTGGGTATAATTGATCACAAAGGCAGGCTGCATCGCATGATATAAAGCTGCGATCGGCATCTGCGCCGGAATGGCCATGCCATTTGCTGCCGTTGCCAAGGGCTCGGCGGCAGACATCTTGTCCTTCAACAGGAACCAGGTACCCCCAACAGACAGGATGGCAATAAGCAAAACACCGAATACGATCATCAATATCAGCTTGAGTTTGCCTCCGCCCTTCGCCTCGCCCTCAGGGACTGGGATATCTTCATCGGCCATAATTCGGTCCTAACATTCGGTTATTTAAAAAACAGCAAGCAGTGTGCCATAAGGTGGCCCGGAGTATATCAAAGTTTCGTCGAAGCCCGTCATGTCTATTACCTGCCAAGGGACAAATTCATTGTGCGTCATCTGATTCAGATTGGGGGTTTTTGAAACCGTCAAAATGCTGCCACCCTTAGACGTATTGATCGACCAGGCTGAGGTTCTGGATAACCTCGGCGGCCGGTTCGCTCACGCCATCGAAACCAGGCTCGGCCGGAGCATTATTGACACCAGAGCCACCGTCGCGCGTCGCGCCCCCCTGCCCCTGGCTAGATGAGTCCTGTACATCCAAATTAGCCAGCGCCATACCTTGTTCCGCCAAGGATTCTCGCAGTCGAGTAGACTGTTGCTCCAACAGGTCGCGTACCACACTTGAACTGGACACTATTTGGACCTGAGTTTGATCCTGCTGCACCAGTATGCGCACTTCTAAAGCACCCAGCTCTGGCGGATCGAGACGGATCACCGCCTGTTGCAAGCCGCCTCGGGTCATCATTTGAATCTTGTCAAACAGTTCACTGCCGGCATAATCGAGCTTCATGGGACGATTGAGGAGTTCATCTGTTTTGGCGGCCAGAGGATTAGGAGTGGCGGCCAACGCGGGTCGAGCCGACGGCTCATTGATCGAGCCGAGGCCTGATAAAGGCCTTAATACCGGCGCCGCTGGGCTGTCGGTTGCGGCGCTCAGCGCCATGGTGTTGACCCGTTGCGCGTTGGCGACCGTCACCGCCGGCGTATTGGGTTTAGTATCGGCGCCCAGTAGGTTGGCATCATCGCCTTCTGTCGAACCTGCCTGCACATCCGTGGTTTCTGCAGACGGCGAAGACGATGGCGTTAGCGATGGTGATGGTGGTCCGGCGCGCGCGGCTTCTGAACTGGAAGGCGCCAGCAGACCAGCATTTGCCATCAGATAGTTCAAGAATCCTTCACTGTCCATCTCTTCTACCGGATCGGACAAGTCAGATTGCGGCAAATCCTCACCGCTATCCTCCCGCAGCTGTGCATCGTCAGCGGCCAATTTTGTCTGTCGATCGGCAACCCGAGCCACCGATTCGGTCTTGCTGAGCAACTGATCGAAACGCCGCTCATCAGCCCGCTCGTGATCTTCTAAGCGTTTGGCGGCGACGTTTCGCGCTGTAGCCGGGGTGTTTTGGTTCTTTACTTCGATGGCCTGCATCAGATAAGACAGCATAATCACTAAGACCTAAGTTGAGCGGTTTCATTAGTTAATGCAATCCTGGGGCCATGTTTAAGAATTTTAAAATGCGCGCAAACTACGGTGGGGAGATCAATAATACGGGGAATATATAGATCCCATTAGCATGCAACAGGGATCGATGGTGGCTAACAGGGGCCTGTTCATGGGTTTATCAGCAGGCCATTCAACTCGCCAAAAACCCATTCAGCCTCCTGCACCAAGACCGGCATAAGGGCCTCGCAGCGCTCCAGCTGACCGGCTTTGGCGTAGTTTTCCAGCTGATCACTGAGTTGGTTAAATTCGACGCAGCCCATATTGCCGCTCGATCCCTTTAGACTGTGCGCCGACATCCGCGCAGTGCTAAGGTCCTGTGCTGTGATGGCCGCCCTCAACTGCTCGAGTCGGTGCTGGGCATCCCGAATAAAGATCGCGATCAGGTCTGAAAAGTCGTCTTCCAATAGACTCTGTAATTCTGTTAAGACTTGCCTATCCAGGCGCGCGCTTGACATGGTGCGGCCTACCGGCTCGAAGGCCAACGCAGTAACGCGGTGACTGCGTTGCCCGTTGGGTTGTAATAAAAATCTTCACAGATGCCATCGATCAAACGCAAGCCACGACCACTGCAACCGTCGTCAGGAACGTCGCGGGCCAAAAACAGCTGGTGATCAAAGCCCTGCCCGCTATCGCTAATAGTCACTTCAAGCACACCGCCGGTCGCTTCAGGATAATGGCTGACGCTAATGATGATTTTGCCTTCGGTGAGTACCGACAAGCGTCGCTCGCGTTCGGCATAATAGGCGCTGAAGCCATCTGTCGATGATTTAAGCGCAGAGGACAGTGATAAGACACCGTGTTCAAGAGCATTAGAATAGAGTTCGGCCAACAGGGTGTAGAGTTGACCACTCAAACCGCGCAAGCCCTCGACTTCGGTTATGATATTTAACACCAAGGGCAGGGGATTGAAGCCGCGCAGTGTTAAAGGCCCCAAGGTATAGGACAGTTCCCAATCCTGGGGCCCCACCAGCGAGCCCCGTTTATTTTCCAGATCAGGCAGGCCAAGTACATCCATATCGACCATCTTAACGCTGAGCAGCGTCAGATCGTCATCTGCGCCCGTTTCACCAACAAACCGCTCGACCGCCGTCAGGATCGAGCTGAACAGGGTGTTGACGGCAGACTGTTTAAATATCGCCTGCAGACGGTCTTCGCCAAAGAACTCCCCGGCCTCATTGCGCGCTTCAATAATGCCATCGGACCAGATAAAAAGTTCATCATTATCGGCCATGGTTAAATTGATAAATTCAGGCTGAAATTGATGCGCGTCGAGCACACCCAAGGGCAAATTGCTGGCTCTAAAGGTTTCGATTGTTTGGCTTTCAGCGCGGAAACACACTATATCGGGCAAACCACCCAACCATATCTTGGCATGCTTTTCGTA
Source organism: Reinekea forsetii (assembly GCF_002795845.1). GTDB lineage: Bacteria > Pseudomonadota > Gammaproteobacteria > Pseudomonadales > Natronospirillaceae > Reinekea > Reinekea forsetii. The sequence continues at coordinate 1,642,193 of NZ_CP011797.1, read as the reverse complement.
AAAATTGAGTTCGACAAAGCACCCACAGCAAAATACACCGACCGGTAAGATCCCGCGTAACTTACTGTTTATTTCCCGCAACACCTCTTCCATGGCAAAACCCTTGGCGGTCATACCATAGAAAATCTCCGCCAGCGGCATCGCACCAATGGCCGCAGGCAGACCGTGACCGGTAAAATCACCCAAAAACAGGTGCAGACCACCGTCTGGTTTGCGCTCGGCCAATACCGTATCGCCGTTAAAGACCGATAAGGGCGACAGGCTGTGGGAGATATTGGCCAGATCAAGACAACCGGAATGGGCCACATTATCGAAAATGGTTTTCGCCACCTGTTGTTCGATCAACATCTGACGATTGTGCGCCTGCAGTTTCTCGTGCATAAGACGCATACGGCCAAAGGCCTTGATCTTGGCTTTTAAAATCACCCTATTATAGGGTTTGGAGAGGAAGTCGTCTCCGCCAGAGTCTAGGCATTTAGCCAGTGACTCCGGGTCTTGCAGAGAGGTCAAAAATACAATGGGAACATAGTCTTCTGCGAGCCGGCTGCGCAGCTCTTTGGCGACGGATAGACCGTCCATGATCGGCATAATAACATCGAGTAGGATGAGATCGGGTCGGTGCTCCCAAAACAGACGAATGGCCTCTTCACCATTGGCCGCCAGTATGACCTCGTGGCCCTCCTTGCTGACAATACTGCGCAATATCATCCGATCGGATTCGTTGTCATCAGCGATCAAAATGCGCAGTGAAGAGTTCATCCGTATCTCGTCTTAACTAATTTTAAACAATTGCCCAAAGTTTGAGATGGTTAAGATTTTTTTAACATCTTCATTACAGTTGACTATATCAATATTGGCGTTATCGCCACCGGCGTGGTCGCGCATTAGCAACAGCATGCCCAGGGCTGAGCTGTCCAAGTAGGTCGCTTCGGCCATATCGACTATATAGTTGGTGACCTCGACCGAGACCGATTCGTAAATTTGCCGGAATTCTTGATGGGAACTGAAATCAAATCGACCTGAAACCTTCAATTTGATCGTGTTACCGTTCGTTGATGCAGTGACTGCCATGTTCAATCCTCGTTTATGTGCCACATTTCCTATAACTGTAGTTCCTTCTCCATTATTCTCCATCAGGGCAAGGAACTAAGCTCAGAACGTCCATTTCATGCTGTGATTATTTTAACGACATTTAAAACAGTTGCCCACACCCAGTAAAACGCTTTTAACGGCATTTTAGGCAGAACTGCCGGATCTAGGCCCTTATCGCTTAAGGACTAATTTGCTGCAATTGCCTAACTCAGCAATACTCCACCGCCTAAAGAGCGTTAGCGATACTTATACGTAACCTAGGAAAAATTTTAGATTGTGCGCCTGCGCACCAGAAAACTCAACGAAAACGCTGACTGATCAATTCATCGATCACCTTTTGTTCTTTTTTGTCCTCGACCAAGACTTCTTCGATAGACAACTTGTCGATATATTGGCCAATATTCTTGCGTCTCTGATAGAGCAGCTGCCACTTGTCCAAGACTTGCTGTTCACGTGCGTGCCAGCCGTCAATAGTAATCTGTTGGCGTTGCGCCAAATCCGCCAGCTGATCAATAAAGCCCTGCGTTCGGCGCCACTGCTGCATACTGATGCCCAATGCCCCCTGCTGATCGAGATAGCCGAGGTACTCTTCGCGATATTGACCCAACTCCAACAACCGGTTGTTCTCAACGTCCAGTTGCGCGCGCACCTGGGCCAAAGCCTGCGCAGCCTGGTCTTCACGCTGCTTGGCCAATTTTTCGACAATCCCCAGCCGGACCGAGCGCTTCACTGTGGCTTAGCCGGGGCCGCCGGTCGATTCTGACGCAAGGGTCGACCACCGGCCATACCCGCTCCGGCAGCGGCTGCGGCCGGGGCTGAGTTGACAACACCCGTCAATAGCTGAACGGACTGTTTGAAAGGCACCTGTTCACGCAAACCCTGGCGCAAAAAATCGCGCAAGGTCGGATACAGGCTGATGGCCTTATCGATTTCTGGATTGGTACCCTTGGTGTAGGCACCAATGGCGATAAGATCCTTGTTCTGGGCATAGGTCGACCAGAGCTGCTTGGCCGACTGGGCCGTTTTCAGGTGTTCATCCGACACCACCTGAGGCATCGCACGACTGATGCTCTGTTCAATATCGATCGCCGGATAGTGGCCCTCTTCGGCCAGCTTCCGATTGAGCACAAAGTGCCCGTCCAAGATGGCGCGTGACGCGTCGGCGACCGGATCTTGCTGGTCATCGCCTTCCGTGAGCACAGTATAAAAGGCGGTAATGGAGCCGCCGCCCACTTCGGCGTTGCCGGCCCGCTCAACCAGTTGTGGAATGCGTGCAAAGACTGACGGCGGATAGCCCTTGGTCACCGGCGGTTCGCCGATGGCCAAGGCAATCTCGCGCTGGGCCTGAGCGTAACGGGTAAGGGAGTCCATCAGCAATAGCACAGACTTGCCTTGCGAACGAAAATATTCGGCAATCGCCGTGGTGTATTGGGCTGCACGCAAGCGCAGCAATGGCGCATCATCGGCCGGCGAGGCGACAACGACGCTGCGCGCCAAGCCATCCTCGCCTAGAATATCTTCAATAAACTCCTTAACCTCACGGCCCCGCTCCCCGATCAGCCCGACGATGGTGATGTCGGCATCGGTGAATTTGGTCATCATGCCAAGCAAGACCGACTTACCCACACCCGACCCGGCAAACAGTCCCAAACGCTGCCCGCGACCCACCGTCAAGAGCGAGTTAATAGCGCGGATGCCGACATCCAATGGCTGACGTATGGGGGCCCGATGAAGTGGATTTATAATTGAACCATTCAAACTTTGTTGCACGCGGCAGCGCAACTCACCCTTCCCATCGATGGCCTCGCCAAAGCCGTTCACTACTCGTCCGAGCAATTCATCGCCCAATACCAGATCATTCCCAGTTTCCAATGGCACCACACGCGCGCCGGGGCGCAATGAATGCACCGCTTGGATCGGCATTAAGAAGGTTTTCTCATCGTGGAAACCGACCACTTCGGCCTCGATGACTTGCTGTTGATCGATGACCTGACAGCGCTGCCCGACGCTGGCGTTGAGACCAACAGCTTCTAAGGTTAGGCCAACCATTCGGGTTAAACGCCCCTGGCAGATTGGATGAATTTCTGTGTCGACCCGCTGCTCGCAATCGGCGATAAAATCGCTTAGCGGCTGTTCACTCATGGACGGGTTCCGAATCGGCCTCGGGGCTTTGATCGATAAGCGTTTCCGACTCAGAAAACGTCTCTTCCGGGGGTTCGGTTGTGATCGCCGACGGATCAGCCACTGCTGGTTCGGCTTCTGCTGGTTCGGCTTCTGCTGGCGCGGGTTCGGCTTCCGGCGCTGTTGCTTCGGCTGCTGCTGGCTCAGGCTCAGCTTCAGACACTACCGGTTCGGCTTCTGCTGGCGCGGGTTCGGCTTTCGGCGCTGTTGCTTCGGCTACTGCTGGCGCGGGTTCAGCTTTCGGCGCTGTTGCTTCGGCTACTGTTGGCTCAGGCTCAGGCTCAGCTTCAAACACTACCGGTTCGGCTTCTGCTGGCGCGGGTTCGGCTTTCGGCGCTGTTGCTTCGGCTTCTGCTGGCGCGGGTTCAGCTTTCGGCGCTGTTGCTTCGGCTACTGTTGGCTCAGGCTCAGCTTCAGACACAACCGGTTCGGCTTCGAGCTCTGCTTGCGCGAGATCGGCATCAGGCTCGCCTAGCTCTCCGATCAACGGTTGCTCTGACAGGGGCGATTGGGATGCTTTCGCACTGTCCTCGCCTAATTTGGTCATCAGATGTCTAACGGCGGCATCAAAACGGTGTTCCAAGGTATAGTCGACGTAGCTGTATTGAGTTTTAATTTTACAGCCGCCGACACTGACCTTGACGTCGCCCTCCAGTTGCCAGTGCTTCTCGGCAAACGAGGTGACAAACTCCAATTCACTCGGATTGACCGATAGCGTCAACTTCTCATCTGGGTTGGGCAAGCTCTGCACCGCAGCATGCACCACCGCGGCGATATGGCTGGGCTCCGCGCGCAACTCGTCGCGTATTATCTGGCGCGCAATACGAATCGACAGTGATAACAGGGCCTGCTCCAACTCGGCCTGTTCATGCGGCATTTGCGCCTTAAAGGCGGCTGTTAGTGCTTCAAACACCGCTAGCTTTTCTTTGTTTTTCTTTGCCTCGGCCAGTTCGCCCTTGGCGGTTCCGGCGGCAAGACCCTGCTCGGTACCTTTTTCTTGGCCCGCAATTAGGCCTTCGGCGTGGCCTTCGGTTTGGCCTGCTGAATGACCCTGCGTCATGCCACTTTCAAATCCCTGCTCGAAGCCTTCGTTATAGGCATCCTCACGAATCGACTCCAGTTCCTTTACGGTCGGTGCCTTTATCGTTTCATGCGCCACTTCGTCGACGCTTTCAACGACCTCGGCGCTGGCCTTCGCTTTAGGCGCACCATCGACCACGAGACCATTTTTGTCCCATTTCACCAGGGGCAAGTTGGCCGCGCTGATGACATCTTTACGACGTAATATTGGCTTACTATCAGAAGACATAGACGTCCCCCTTGTTACAACATGGCTTCAGCACCGGCACCACCCAACATTATTTCGCCGGCTTCCGACATTCGTTTGGCAATACCCAAAATCTCTTTCTGAGCCTGTTCGACCTCTGAAATCTTAACAGGCCCCATGGCCTCCATATCATCCTTAAGAATATCAGCGGCCCGTTTGGACAGGTTACCGAGCAACTTCTCAGACAAATCATCGTCCGCGCCACGTAAGGCAAGCTTTAAGGAATCGGTGCTGACTTCACGCAAGAGTGCCTGGATGCCACGGTCATCAACTTCAACGAGGTCGGCAAAGACAAACATCAGATCGGTAATCTGGGTCGCCAGATCGTCATCGACATCCTTAATGCCACCCATGATTTCAGCCTCAATGCTCGATTCGAGGAAGTTCATGATTTCGGCAGCTGTTTTCACACCACCCAAAGCTTGAGCTTGGCCGCCGGCGGAACCAGAGAACTGCTTTTCCAAGATTGCATTTAATTCTTGCAAGGCGGCCGGCTGCACACTTTCCAATGCGGCCACACGCATAACAATATCGAGGCGAACCTTGTCTGTGAAATGCGCCAGAATATCGCCCGCCTGATCCGGATCCAGATAGGCCAAGACGATAGTTTGTATCTGGGGGTGCTCATTGCGGATGATTTCGGCTACGGCCCTCGGCTCCATCCATTTCAGGGTGTCCAAACCGGAGGTACTGCCGCCCATGGTAATACGATCGATCAGAGCCCCCGCCTTGTCTTCGCCTAAGGCCCTGTTGAGCATATTACGAATATACTCATCGGCACCGGCGCCCATACTGCTTTGGCCACTGACCTCTTCTAGGAACAACTTCACCACGCCCTCAATCTGCTCTTGGCGAACATTGGGCATCACCGACATGGAGGTGCCGACCTGTTGAACTTCTTTATGCCCCATATGCTTAAGAACTTCGGCGGCATCTTGCTCACCGACGCTCATCAGCAACATGGCGGCTCGGGTCGCCTTGGGCAGGCCAACCAACGATTTCTTATAATCGTCGCCACCCGTGGTGGCCGGTAACTTAGCGTTTTCAGTCATCACTCGTTATCCATTGTTGAAGCACTAGGGCCACACGGGCGGGGTCTTCCGCGATCAAGCCGCGCAAGACTTCTAACTGCCGCTCAAAACTTTCAGAGGGGCCCATCAAGGAGAAATCATCAATCGAATTCAAACTGACTCGGTCGTCCGCAATAAGGTATTCGTCTACATCGAGATTGGCGAGCGCAGCGTCTTCGGCACTCTCGTCCTGCTCATCGGTACCCTTGGCGAGCAGGTTGCGTATCGCCGGTCGTAATAGACCAAATAACAGAATAAGGACAAATATGCCGGCCAAGACCTGCTTTACAATGACCCAAAACCAGGGCTGCTCATAAAAGGCGGTTAAGACCTCGACTTCTGCTATCTCCCTAAAGGTTGAGTTGATCACGTTAATACTGTCGCCCCGCGACACATCATAACCAACGGCATCTTGCACCAGGGTTCTCAGTCGCAGAATCGCTGCGTCGTCCCACTCCTTTTCGACAAATTCACCGGTATCTGGATCCAAAATACTCAGATCATCGACAACTACTGCAACGGTCAGACGGCGCACTCGACCTTGCTGAAACTGGGTGAAGCTCAGGGTCCGGTCAACCTCATAGTTACGGGTCGCTTCATCGCGCGTTGATATCGGGGTGGTGTTCGCAGCAGTGCCGTCGGGTAGGGTTTCCGGCGCGGTCGCATCGGTTGGTGGCTGGTTCGTCAACGCGCCCGGAATCCCGCCCTGAGTAGCGCTCGCCATTTGCTCATTGACCGTCTGTTCGCTGCGAATCGCAATCAAATCGGGGTTGAACAGCTCTTCGGATTGCTCAACTTTGGTGAAATCGATATCGGCGGTGACTTCCGCCTGAAATTTATCAGAGCCAATGATCGGGCCTAGAATTGAGTTCACCCGCGCCAACAGATTGTCTTCAACCTTACGCTGGTAATCAAACTGACGATTGGTCAGCTCTTCTTCGCGATTCTCTTCGTCATCACTGAGCAGCCGGCCGCGCTGATCAACAATGGACACGTTGGCGGCAGACAACTCTGGAATGGATGTCGACACCAGGTTGCGAATCGCCTTGACCGAACTCTTATCCAGTTCGGAACTGGCGTACAGCTCGGTGAACACCGAGGCGGTTGGTTCGCGTTGATCGCGCACAAAAACCGATCGCTTGGGGATAGCCAGATGGACACGCGCCGTCTTGACCTGATTGATGGACGCGATAGTGCGCGCCAATTCGCCTTCCAAGCTACGCAGATAGCGAGCATTTTCCATAAACTGGGATTGACCGAGGGGCTGAGATTCATCCAATAACTCGTAACCCACGGTCTGATCATCGGACAGGCCGGCTCCGGCAACGGCTAGACGGGCCGCGTGGAGATCGGTCTGTTTGACCAATATCACGCCGCTGGCCGGATCAATGTCGAATTCTAACTTATTGGCCTGCAGCACCTCGATCAAGCCTCGGGCGTCAAAGCTGTTGGTACTGTTCATCAGCGGTCTATAGGTATCTTTTTGTGACCACAACACCACACTCAGGCCCAAGGCGATGCTGGCGGCCAAACCCACCAATAACCCGAATTGTCGGGCCATAGTTAATTTATTGAACCCTGCGACAAGGGGATGCATCCGACTCTCAGGGATGTCGTCCTTATCGATCAGGTCCGAGCGATCACTGGTTGCCGGTGAAAAGTTGGATGAGGGCAGCTGAGCGTCGTCCGCTGAGCCCTTGCTAGGGCTCATCTGGGTGTTTGCTGCCGCGGGTACATTTTCTGTCATAGGGATTCCGGCTAAATAGGGTTAACAGGCGACTCGTTAGAGTGGCATGTTGATGATTTCTTTGTACGCTTCAATCATTTTGTTACGGACCTGGGTCATCGCTTGAAAAGACACACTCGATTTTTGCAAGGCAATCATCACCTCGGGTAGATCCACCCCGGGATCGCCCTGCTCGTAGCGGGATGACATTTCGTTGGCCGTTTTTTGATTGCTATTCACCGTATCGACAGCCGATTTGAACATATCGCCAAAACTCGGTACCGACCCGGTCGGCGTCGGGGCCGTCACCGAGCCAGAAAACTCACCGCCAATCGCTTCGACCTGTTGCTGCAGCTGGTTGCTTTGACTGGAATTATTGATCTGCTTACGCATCTGCTCGATGGTCTTGGCAAAGGCTGAGTTAGAGGCATCTTGGTCACTTGGCGGGGTAACCTGACTGCGTATTGAACGCATCTGCTCAAGCACACCCTGTATATCGACTCGATCTACCATACTTACCTCAGCTTATGTCAATTTTCAGTCTATTTCGGAATCTATCTTTTTGCTTTTGCCAAGAGCTGACAATATACAGGCACTAAATTGACAAACCCGTCTAACTAATAGGATTTAGCAATACACAGGCCAACTATGACCGTTTTCTGAGCATTTGCGTGCCGCGCCGGCTAATACTGCGGAAGCGCCCGGCCGACCCCTGCACCACAGGTCTTATACTTGCCACAATGATAGGTTATTTTAGCGTATTCCGGCAATCGCAGAATCCACATCCATACCCAACTCTCGCATCCGTGCCAACTTATAACGCAACGTTCGGGATGATATACCCAAGTGGTCTGCGGCGCGATTCTTACGCCCGCTGTGCACCCGCAGAGCGTTCAAAATCAGTTCGAATTCACGATGTTTCATATCGGCGTGGATGCCCTCATTTTTACCCGGGGCCGATGTAACCATTGCCGGCAAATCGACATTGGAATCGGTCGAGCCTGAGGCCACGATCAAAGCGTCGCGATGGGCCTCAAAATCAATCAAATGCTCACCCGACAAACCCAAGTCATATCCGCTAATCCACTGGCCACTCTGCAGAATCAGGGCACGTTGGATGGCGTTATCCAATTCTCGGACATTACCCGGCCAGCCATGCGCCAACAAGACCACCTTGGCGCTCTCATCAAAGGTTAAGCCAGGCTTATGCATTTTTTGGCCATGTTTACGCAATAGATTCTCGGCCAATGGCAGGATATCGGCCTTACGGTTGCGCAATGGCGCCCACTGCAAGGGAAACACACTCAAGCGGTAAAATAGATCTTCCCGAAACCGGCCCGAGCTGACTTCCTCGGCCATCGAACGGTTGGTCGTCGCCAAGACACGGACATCGAGCTCAATCACCTTGCGACCGCCGATGCGCTCGACTTCTTTTTCTTGCAGCACGCGCAGCAGCTTGGCTTGTAAGCCCATATCCATCTCGGAAATCTCATCGAGCAGGATGGTGCCGCCATTGGCCTGTTCAAACTTACCCGGATGACTGGCAACGGCACCGGTAAAGGACCCTTTTTCATGACCAAAGAGCGTTGCTTCCAACATGTTTTCCGGAATGGCCGCACAATTGATGGCGATAAAGGGCCCATTGGCTCGACCCGAGTGTTGATGAATATAGCGTGCCAACACCTCTTTGCCGGTGCCGCTTTCGCCGGAAATTAAAATGGTGCTGTCGGTTACTGCGACCTTACGCGCTAGGGCCAAAACGTGTTGACTGGCGGCATCGGCGGCGACCGGCTCACTGCCCGACTGCGGCAGCCGTGGACTGTGCTGTTCAATTAAATCGATCAGCTGATCCGGTGCAAAGGGCTTTACCAGGTAGTCGACAGCGCCCTTATGCATGGCATCGACGGCCTTATCGACCGCGGCATAGGCGGTCACCAAGAGCATCGGGATTTGCGGGTAGTTTTGCCGCACATAATCGAGTAAATCGTGGCCACTCATGCCCGGCATGCTAACGTCGGAGACGATAAAATCAAAAGATTGCTCTTTGAGCGCGACAATTGCCGACTCACCCGATTCGGCACAGACCACAGCGTAGTCCTGTAACGTCAGGGTATCGCTCACGGCTTCCCGTAAGCTGGCGTCATCTTCGACTATTAGGATTTTCACTGCAGTTACCTCTCAACAAATATGGGCAAAGTGACATTAAATTCGGTTCCAACATTTAATTGACTGCTTATGTTCAATTGACCTTTATGCGCCTTGACTGTCGCGATCAATACCGGCACACCCAAGCCCGTGCCATGGCTCTTAGTGGTAAAGAAGGGCTCCTGCACTTTTGCCAGGTGAGCCGCGCTCATGCCGGGGCCGGTGTCCCGAAAGGCGATCTCAATCTGCCCGTCGAGTACCTGACTGCTAATGGTCAAGGTCCCCTGGGCATCCCCGGCTTCCAATGCGTTGTTAATAATGTTCATAAAGGCACTAATTAATACATCGGACTGACACTGCACCTGAGCATGGGACGGCTGCAATTGCCAATGAATACGCGCCTGTGCCGGTCCCGGCAAGCCGGCAACCGCCTCCTGCAAAAGGTTGACGACCTGATCTAGGGTCAGGCGATTAAGCAGCTGACACTCCCCTTTGACATACAGCAGCATGTCTTGTACCTGTTTTTCCAGATGATGCAGGCGACCAACCAACTTATCGACAAACTGATTGTGGGTCGTCGGTGTTAAGCGCGGGCTTTTTAGGTTCGAGGCGTAGAGCAGTGCCGCCGACAAGGGCGTACGCACCTGATGTGCCAGCGAGGCAACCATCTGACCCATTGCCGTGAGCCGTTCTTGGCGCGCGACCTGGGCCTGCAAGGCTCGCGTTTCGGTGTGATCGGTCATCATGATGAGCTGCCCGGAATTATCGAGCGGGCTGGTGGCCAGGCTCACCAGCCGGCCATCGGCTAGGCTCACTTCATGGTAATCGGTTTGTTTTGGAGCGAACGCCAGGCGGACTACTTGCCGCCAAGCCTTGCCTAGCAGCCGTTCGGTGTCGGGGAAGCCCATGGCCTGCCCGAGCCAGCTCTCCGCCGCCGGATTGGTTTGATCGATGAAACCCTTGTTGTCGAGCACAACCACAGCAGCCGGCATTAGGCGCAATAGGCTAGCCAGTTGTTCAGCAATCTGCTCTTTCTCATTCAACTCGGTCAGTCGCTGCGCCGACAGGCTGGCTAACTCACCGCTGAGCTCAACAACCCGTTGTTCGAGCACCTGATAGCTACCGGAGAGTTCTTCGCTCATGGCCGTAAAGGTCGAGAACGCTTGCTGCAACTCTTCCAGAGACTGTTTGTTAAGATCTGTTACGGCGGCGGCCGGTGCTTCCGAAGTTCGAGATACAGCTTGCATAGGCATATACATTCAAAAATTTGACGGTATTGGAGGGAATGCAAAGGAAGTGCCAGTTTTAAACAAAACCGGCAATTTGTTGCCGGTTTTGCTTGGGCGCGCACGGCGGCCTGCCCCCTGATCATGCGCTGACCTGCCCCGCATTAGCCCAGCGGGCATGCAGCGGACCGCGCTAATCGACCGGATTGAGGACATCCCGGCGGTTGATATCGTATTTGCGCATCTTTTCGACCAGGGTGGTGCGGCGGATATGCAGCTTTTCAGCCGCACGCGCCACCACCCCTTGGGCGTCGTCCAAGGCTTGTTGAATAAGGCTTTTTTCCAGATCCGTAAGGTATTCCTTGAGATCCAAACCGTTTACCGGCAATAACGCGGCGGATTGCTCGGACATCACATAGGGTCGGCTTTCATCGGCCAATGCAATCACATTAAGCGGTAAAAAATCATCATCCTGTTCATCGACGTGACGGTATTTATTGGGCAGCTCCTGGACACCGATGACGCCGTAGGGATGCATGATAACCAAACGCTCAACCAGGTTCGCCATCTCCCGCACGTTACCCGGCCAGTCATGCTGAATCAGGGACATTATCGCGCCAGAGTTGAAGCGAATGGAGCCGCGCTTCTCATTTTCCAGACGCGCCACCAGCTCGTTCAACAACAACGGTATATCTTCATGTCGCTCACGTAAGGCCGGCATCTCGATCGGGAACACATTCAGGCGATAAAACAGGTCCTCGCGAAAACTGCCGTGCTCGATCATTTCTTCTAAATTACGGTGAGTGGCCGCCACGACCCGAACATCGGCCGAATAGGTTTTACTGCCGCCGACACGCTCAAAGGTGCGCTCCTGCAAGACACGCAACAGCTTAACCTGCATATTGAGTGGTAAATCGCCGATTTCATCGAGAAATAGCGTACCGCCATCGGCCATCTCAAATCGACCGGCTCGGGTGGTAATGGCGCCGGTGAAGGCGCCCTTCTCATGACCAAACAATTCACTTTCGATCAGTTCAACCGGGATAGCGCCGCAGTTTACTGGCACAAAGGGCTTATGTCGGCGATGGGAATTGTAATGAAGGTTACGTGCCACAACCTCCTTACCAGTGCCGCTTTCCCCGGTAATGAGCACGGTGACCTCTTTATCGGCGACCTGGGCCATCATTTCGCGCACAGTCTGCACGCTCCGACTACTGCCTACCAGGCTGCGAAAAAGATTGAGTTCGCGACGCTGATCCCGTCCGCGCGTCAGGTCGTATTGTTCGCGATACAGTTGCGCTCGATGCAAGGTATCGAGCAACTTATTATAGGTTGGCGGGAAGCTAAGCTTGGCAATGATACGCGCACGCAACTCGTCATCGAGCAGCTCGCTGTCGGGGTGCTCACCCAAAAGAATGACCGGTACACCGGCATCCCAGTCCTTAACAGACTCGATCGCCTTGGCTAGGGATTGGCCCATGTCACCGATCAAAATACCAACCAGGTCGGTCGCACTGTCGACCGAATCCTTGGCCTTGGCCAGCCAATCTTCACCGCAGACGGCTATGCTGTCTTCACCCAAGAAGTCCAATATCACTTTAAGATCGTGGCGCCGCTGGTCATTATCTTCAACCAATAACAGCTTTATTTCTCTCCACATCCGAACCGCTCCAAGCGTCTGTATTTCTTTGAGTGAAAACTACTGGCCTTGACCGGGTTAAGACCCGTCAACAAATTGGCTTTTCAAATTATTGGCGTAGTAAAGACGCAAAATTACAATTAGTCAAATTAATGACTAAGGTTTTTTTGCTGAGTGAAATTATTGTGGTTTTTTATTGACGAATTTTTGGCATAGCGCGTCAAAAGGCCTACAAGGCCCTCTAAGGCCCTTAGGGAGTCGTTTTGCGGGCAACCAAGGGGGCGGGGTGTTTTCTGTTAAAATAGCCACAGAGGCGACTGACAGGACTACAGGGCTAACAAAGATAATTTTTTCAGCCGCGAGCGCGAGCTAACCAATATGGCGAATTTAGGCCTAAGCGCTTAAGAAATGCCGATCTGATAAAACAAGTTGATAATACTATCAGCCTGATCGACACCATTGCCAATAGTGACAAAAAACAGCCGTCGGATCGACCAAAACAATGATATCGGCGATTTTTGAGCGCGGGTAAAGTAAGGCCAACCGAACGCCAATCTAATGCCATAAATCTAATGCCATAAATCTAATGCCATAAATCTAATGCCATAAATCTAATGCCATATTTATAGGGGCTATTCTAGGGCGCTCGCTGATGCCCATACCAATAGTCAAAAATGGGCACCAACGATCTCAAGGTATCTCTTAGCACGCCAACCCCACATTTTTATGCGGGCCGCTGGTTGCCCATAGTCTGTAAAGCCTGATCGCGGATTTCATCCCAAGCGCTCTTGATCTGCATTAGCAGGCCATTAACCTCCTCCAACATTCCGATGTCGTTGCGGATATTGGCCTCAAACAGCCGCCGAATGAGGTAGTCGTAGAGTCGTTCTAAGTTGTAGGCCAGCTCACCGGCATCAAAATTAAGACTCTCTTGCAGTCCGCCGAGGATATTAATCGCCGAATTGATCTGATTGCTCTTTTTGTCGTATTCCTTACGCTCAATATGCCCTTTGGCTGCGGAAATGCGCGAGGTCGCGCCTTCAAAAAGCAATTGCACAAGGCGATGCGGGTCCGCATCCACGATCGAAGTCTGGGTACTAACCTTTTGGTATTCTTTAATTCCCTGCGCGTACATGACGCCACCCCTTAAATTTGAAATCCGAATTAGAGCCATTCTGTTTGGCTTGATAAGGTTATCGACTGATTGCTTCTTTATCTTAGACCTTTTTTTCATGTCCGCTGCGGCCGGCCTCTACTTTGTGCCCTGATCGGGCCAGGAGCCTTGTATTTCGGGGCTTTGGGCATACTGGCACGGCCATTGCTGTTATTCTTCGGGCAGGAGCTACTATTGCTATTTTTCGGTTAAGCCTTGCCGCTTAACCAAAAAGCGGCAACTCCAATCATCAGAAAGCAGGATCCGTTATGACTAAGGCACTCAAACAAGCAGACGTCTGGCAGTGTGAGCCGTTAGGGCTTGCATCAAATACCACGGACCTGACCAATCGTGAATGGAAAGAATTCGAACGTCTCGCCCTGTTTCACTATGATAAGAGTATTAATGCTCGTACCTTAAATGAACAAACCGTTACCCATCGAGGAGCTGCCAAAGATTATGCTAACCGCTTGCTTAAAGATAAAGCGAGAGAGGTGACGGCTCTTAATCTATTGGCTCGTATCGCTCTAGATGAGGGCTTTTATAATGCTAGCGCTCAATACCTAAAAGATGCTCTTACGCTCAATTCCGAAGACGCCGGTTGTTGGTATTCTATGGGCCATCTCGGCCTGGCCACAAAAGACTATGACAGCGCGTTGGAATGCTTTTCGCGCTCTTTAGCTATTGCCCCGAATCAAACCCGTGCCGAGACCTCTTTGGCCTATACCTTAGCTCGCAAAGGACAGGTAGTCGAAGCGTTTCAGGCTTACCGAACACTCTTCCGCACTAATCCACTCGACAATCATGTCCAGGCCAAATTATTTGAAATACTGAAGAACATCCAGGCCGACTATTATCAGCCCGATCTTGAGATCGATGTAATCCGCTGGTTAAAGGTTAAGAATATGGACCTTCAAGCCCTTGCACCTCTGGTCATGTCGCTACTAATTCATAAATACTCCTTAAATGATGCCAATGCCGTCATCGACTTGCAGGATTTGGCGAAAGATCAAATGTTAAACTTGGCATTGGGAAAGCTCTATTTTATCAACGATGAAATAGAAAAATTCATCACGCTGCTGCGTAAACACGTTTTGCTGAACTGTATAGATGGTTCCTATAAGGACCAGCATCTGCTAAAACTGGCTGGCCGATTAGCGCTGCATTCAGAACATAATGAGCAGGTTTATCAGTACGACGCGGATGAAAAGACTCTCGTTAATAAGTTGGCTAGCCTGCTAACCGAGGTACTGCTATCGCCGACCAACAAAACCCATGACTCAGCCCCTCTATTTACCCTGTATGCTATGTATGAACCTCTTATCACGGTGCCCGGCATCGATCGTCTGAGCAACCAAAATCTGACCGACTGGCCAGCCCATGCGAAGCGACTCATTCAACATGTAGTGGTCAATGCCAAAGCCGAAGTCCAGCTGATGGCGACCATAGAAAAACTTGGCCCCATAAGTGACAGCATCTCAGTGGGCGTCAAACAACAGTATGAAGAGAACCCCTACCCTCGTTGGTTACATCTGAGCTACAACACGCCGACCAACTATGGTCGAGCGCTGGAAACCGAGCTAATCGGCTTTCGCGCGCCTGAGTTTTTTAACATGGGTTCGGTGAAGTTTCTCATCGCCGGCGCGGGCACTGGCCAACACGCCCTCAAGGTGGCGCGTTACTTCCGTAACGCGGAAGTACTGGCGATCGATTTGAGTAGTCGGTCATTAGCCTATGCCAAACGCATGGCTGTGCAACATCAGATTAGCAATATTCGCTTTCTCAATTGTGACATCTTGGAACTGGACCAGCTCGATGAGCAATTTCACGTCATCGAGTGCTCCGGCGTGTTGCACCATATGAAAAACCCAGACCAGGGTCTGGCGGCGCTTAAGGCCCGCTTAGCACCAAAAGGCCTGATCAAGCTGGGGCTTTATAGCTATCAAGCGCGCGAAGTGGTGCGTCAAATGCGTGACCTTATCACGCGCTACGATTTGCCGCCCACGGCAGAGGGTATTCGAACGTTGCGCCAGGCCATTCTAGAAGGAAAGATGCCGTACGACTTTTCTGGACTGAAAAGCAGCCAAGACTTCTATTCGTTAAG
The DNA here is from genome assembly GCF_002795845.1 of Reinekea forsetii. Classification (GTDB taxonomy): domain Bacteria; phylum Pseudomonadota; class Gammaproteobacteria; order Pseudomonadales; family Natronospirillaceae; genus Reinekea; species Reinekea forsetii. Next base: position 1,626,530 of record NZ_CP011797.1, on the reverse strand, counting down.
TGGCTGCCGCGATCTGCTCTTTCATGTTCATGAATTCCAATATGAACCCCTAGAACTGAAGGCCATGATTGAACGGCAACAGCTGGAATTTTTGGGTTTTGTGGTGCCGGAAAGCGTCAGGGCTGATTACGGCCAACGCTTCCCCGATGACCCGCGTATGGTCGATCTGAGTCATTGGCAGGCTTTTGAACAGGAGCACCCTGCCCTATTCGCCGGCATGTTCCAGTTTTACCTGCAATCTAATGGCTAAGTTCAGCACTTTAGGCCACAGGCAAGTTGCCCTAAGCCAAAGGCAATCGATAGGCAAAAAAAAACTCCCGTTCAACGGGAGTTTTTTTTGGGTCAGCTCGATAGGTCTGAGCGTGGCGTTAGCCATTCAACCACAGATGCACCCAGATACTGGCGAAATAGCCGAGCATGATCACCGGCGACCAGCGCAAATGACTGAAGAAGGTGTAGCTGCCTCGAGCCTGACCCATCAGGGCGACACCCGCGGCGGAGCCGATGGACAGCATCGATCCACCGACGCCGGCGGTCAGCGTGACCAGCAACCATTGGCTGTGGGACATTTCCGGATTCATCGTCAGCACGGCAAACATCACTGGGATGTTGTCGACGATGGCCGACATAAAACCGACCAATATATTGGCGTAAGTTGGCCCCAGGCCGACATAAACACTTTCCGAGACCAGCGCCAGGTAGCCGATAAAGCCCAAACCACCGACCGACATAATGACACCATAGAAGAAAAATAGCGTATCCCACTCCGACTGAGCCACCTTGGCAAAGACATCGAATTCATAGGGGTCTTCGATCTTATCGCTCGGTGGGTTGAGTTCACTGACGCGCCAGTTGCGTGAACGACGGCTCAGGTAATAACCAAACATTTTCAAATAGCCCAGACCGAACATCATGCCGTAGACCGGCGGGATATGGAAAAAGTTATGAAAGCTCACCGCGGTGATAATAGTCAGAATAAACAGACCTACTATCACTAAACCACCCGGCAGCATGATATCACTGACATCATGACTCGGGGCGGGCTTGGCCGGCGTGCCGATCGGCAACGAAAAATGCATGATCGCAGCGGGAATAACAAAGTTAACCACGGACGGAATAAAGAGCGCGAAGAACTCACCAAACTCCAGCATACCCTTTTGCCACACCATCAATGTGGTGATATCACCGAAGGGGCTAAAAGCACCGCCGGCATTGGCGGCAACGACTATATTGATACAGGATAGGCCAATAAATTTCGGATTGTCTTGGCCCACGGCCATAACCACGGCACACATAATCAGGGCCGTGGTCAGGTTGTCGGCGACGGGCGAAATGAAGAAGGCCAAGATGCCGGTGAGCCAAAACAGCTGCCGATAACTAAAGCCCTTATCAATCAACCAACCGCGCAGGGCTTGAAACACACCGCGCTGCATCATGGCATTGATATAGGTCATGGCGACTAATAAGAAGAAGAACAACTCCGCGTATTCCAAGAAGTTATGCTGAATACCTTCCTTGATGGCGCCACCGGCGTGGTCGTTCATGTAGGCAACGGCAATAAGAATCCAAATCAGACCCGCTGAAATCATCACCGGCTTGGATTTGGGCAAATGCAACTGCTCTTCAAAAATCACCAACAGATAGGCTACTACGAACACGAACATGGCCGCATAGCCGGCCCAATGATGAGTCAGGTTAATGGTCTCGGCCATGCCCTCATTGGCCAACGCGGCGACGGACAGCAGCAGAGTTGAGAGTAAAACAAGTAACGCTTTCATTGAACATTTTCTCCAGTACACGCACGGACGACGATCCTCTAATGGCTCGACAGGTCTGGCGTTTTTCGATTACAAAAAATCCAACAGTTCGTTGGGCTTCTATCTAAAAAAAGGGGTCCTACTGGCAATATGCTCTATTGCCTTAGCGCCGCTAGGCGGGCTTCTGCCCCGGCATCGCCTCGGTTGACGCGTTTAACACCCATTTGGTAGCGGTAGCTAAACAGGTCGAACCAGGCATGCAGCAGGGCTGAATTAGCCGTTTCGCCTAACTCAGACAACAGCATGGCGGCAACCTCCGCGGTCGCCAATTGCACTTCTTTGGCGGCCTTTCGCACCTGATAACGCGACGGCGCCTCAGGGGTCACCGACCATACTGGAAAACCGTCCAAATATGGACTCTTTCGGAACATTTTTTTTGCTTCACGCCAAGAACCATCCAACAAGATAAACAGCGGTCGCCGACCGGCCAGATTCAGGGCCTCGGGTTGGCAGAGTTCGCGCTCGGGCGTGGCATATTCCTGCGGAAACACCACTATCGGCCGCCAGATCGGATCCTTTAGCAATGCCAGCAAAGCCGGCTCTGCCTCGGTCCGCTGCCAGATATAGGCGAAGGTGTCGGAGAACAGATCTGCGATCAGTCGGCCACTGTTGGAGGGTTTTAACACCTCATCGTCGTAATAGAGTAATAAAAATGCCGCGTTGGATGGGGCCGATGGCCGCAGGGTACAGATACAGAACTGGCGATCGATCCGGCACTGGTCACAGCGCTGCACTCGACCGCCACGGGCCGTAAAGGCCTTAGTGGAGCGGGCCAGACGCATTTCAAATAGCTGCTGAACAGCGTGTTTCAACACTTTCGCCTCGCGCGCAGAACCGACAGAGGGTCTCAACTTGGCTAACAGAGCGGACTCAGTCAGACAAGGAGGCCTATAGAACTTAAGACGCCTGCCAAACTAGAGGCATCTATTAAACCGAATGCATCTCTTAAACCGAAGGCAACTATTAAACTCAGAGCAATAGCGGCTAATCGAATTATGTTCAGACTAAAAAAGGGGTATTACAGGGGTTTAACAGTGGTGCGCCCGGAGAGATTCGAACTCCCGACCAAGTGGTTCGAAGCCACCTACTCTATCCAGCTGAGCTACGGGCGCACATTGGATGTTCTGCTTGAGAACGGCTCCCATTGTAATCGCCGCTTTAATCGGCGTCCAGTGTTGTGGCACAAATTAAGGTATAAATATTTGATTTAGCAGGACTTTTCAGTTTTAGCCCGAGACTCACAAAAGCTCGCTGATAGCCTATGAGAAGTTCCCCAGGGCCCGTTTGAACTTCATTCTCGGCTGCACGCTCACCGCTTTTTGCTGGGTGTATAAATAATTAAGCGCACCCCGATAGACTGGCTTATCAAAATGTTCAGGCATGTAATCTTCTAATTTACCAACATTCATCGGTTGCTGCGCGCCTAACGTCTCAATAGCAGTGACGGCCGCTTCCAAGGGTAAGTGGTCGAGTAAATAGGCCGATGCCTGAGTGGGGGTCAGAATATAGATGTCATCCTGCTCACGAGGTAGATACCGGGTGGCATCATAGGGTGATGCAGCCAAGGCAACTGATGGCTTTGAGAGCCAAAACTGGCCCAATGCGTCCGGCGCGTCGATGCACGTGCCGCGCTTTTGATGACAACCAAACTGTTTTAAAAAATGCGCAACGTGACGTCTCATGCCCGGCGATAACATGTCTGAATCGCTACGATCGTACAAATTATCGTCGTACACGGATATAACGCCTATCTCTGGCACCCAATATAGATAAGCGTCAGTCTTGATGCCGTCAATAACCTGTTCAAACCATGGACTGCTAAGCATTTTTCCCTACCTAAATTGACTCACTAATAGCCTTAGGTTACGTATATCAACGCTGAACGGATTGCTGAGTCATTGCTTGGTGCGGATCAAGGCCTGTTCGATCAAGGCCTTAAGCTGCATCGGCCGAACCGGCTTTTTCAACAGATAGAAGCCGCTGCTCTTGGTAGCCAGGCGGACGGCGTCGTTGTAATCGGCGGTGATGATGATCACCGGGGTATCCTTGAGCCAAGCCTTTTTCCACGACGAGACCACATTGAGACCGGTCTGGGCATCATCGAGATGGTAATCGATGATCACCAGATCCGGGAGATGCGCCTCGATCAGGCTATCGGCCGCCGCTTCGTTGAGCGCGACATCAACGGTATAGCCCCATTCGCCAATCAAGCTCTTCATACCCTCGATAATCATCTTTTCGTTATCAACACAGAGGATGCGCGAGGCATTCTGTCGGTTGTTGTCGAGTTCGATCACCTTGGCTTGGGGCGCGGGCTTCTTACCGACCGGCACCGACAGTCGGAAGCAACTGCCCTTACCCAGTTCGGATTGAATACTGATGGGATGGTCCAGTAATAAGGACATGCGCTTGACGATGGCCAGGCCCAGGCCCAGGCCTTTTTCGATCGAGACGATTTCCGGCACCCGATAAAACTCATCGAAGATGGCCTTAGACTGGAAGGTGGTCAAACCCGGACCGGTATCCCAGATCTCGATGCAGCACAGGTTACCGCGCCGTCGGGCGCCGACCAGCACCTTGCCACGCAGACTGTATTTGATCGCATTGCTGATCAGGTTTTGCAGAATCCGGCGCAACAGGCGGCCATCGGTGCGCAGATAGATCGAACAGTCGACCACCTTGAGCCGCACCTCCCGTTCCTCGGCGATCACGCCAAATTCCACGCTCAACGAGCGCAACATGTCATACAGGGAGATGGTCGCGATCGACGGCTGAATAATGTCGGAATCGAGTTTGGAGATCTCAAGCAACTCGTTCAATAGGTTTTCCGCCGAGTGCAACGACTGCTCAATCTGATTACCGAGGCGAATCAGCGCCGGATCGCCATTGTTGCGCTTTAACTTAGCCTGCAAGCTGGCCGAGAACAGGGCCGCCGAATTAAGCGGTTGGACCAGATCGTGACCGGCCGCGGCGAGAAAGCGGACCTTGTTCTTATTGGCCTTTTCCAGCTCGACATTGGACAGCTGCAGTGCCGCGGTGCGTCGATTAACCGTCTCCTCGAGCCGGTCGTTACTCAGTCGCAGTTGATCCTCAATTTGCCGGCGCTCGGTGATATCGGTATAGACCGTGATATAGCCGCCATCGGCCATCGGTCGACCCTGGATTTCCAGGAAGGTGCCATTGGGGCGCTTACGCTCGTACTTGTAGGGTACGCCAGAATGCAGATGGCCCAAGCGCTTGTCGACCAATGGCCCGACCAGACCGGGGCCGCACTCGCCGATAAAAGCATTGTGACGAATCAAGTCTTCCACCGGCCGGCCGATCGACAAGAGCTCCTCCGGGTATTCGAACATCTGCTGATAGGTTTGGTTCCAGGCCACTATATTGAGCTCGTGATCGACGATACTCAGGCCCTGATTGATCGATTGCAGGGCGGAATTTAATAGATCTCGGTTGAATTTCAAGACCTGAGAAGCCTCATCGACGATGCTGTTAACGTCGCGCCAGGTCATGCCCTGCTGCTCTTCGATCTGCTCAAACAGCAAGCGTGCCGCCGGAGCACCTAAGATCGACGCCAGGGTGCGTTCGGCCTGATGCAGCAGCTCATTGTCGGCATCATCATCGACCAGGAGGCGGCCGTTTAACGGGTTCACATAGACGTCGAACAGCAGCTGGAGCTTTTCCTTATTGATAAACTTGCCCATCAGGGCGTGTAAGTCCCCGACACTGATATGGCGCGTTTGCGAGACCACCTTGACCTCATTGCTGGAGTGATGCACGTAGCGCGACGCTTGCAGCCGGTCTTTTAACGACTCGTGACCGTAAGCCGAGCCCAACAGCAAGCCCAAGACATTGAGCGCCAGGCTCCAGGCGGTGCCGTGCACCACTGGGTCCAGGCCCGTCAGACCAAACAGGGCATAGGGATTGAAGATCGACAGCTCGAACAGGGCATCGGCAATCACCTCCGGAATAATGCCGGCTCGGGCAAAGAGCGGCAGCAACAGGGTATAAAACCAGGCGATAAAGCCCAATGACAGGCCCCAGATGGCCCCGGTTCGATTAACCCCGGTCCAAAACAGGCCCAGTACCAGGGCCGGCACAAATTGCGCGACCGCGACAAAGGAGATCAGGCCGATGGCAATCAGACCCTCGTATTCGACGATCAGGCGGTAATAGAAGAAGGCGCTGATGACAATCATCAGAATGCCAATACGGCGCAGATGCAAGACATTGCGACCCATGTTTTCCGAGTCGGCGCGCCACCACTTCAGGCGAATCAGCAGCGGCAGCATGATCTCATTCGACAACATGGTACTGAGCGCCACCGTCGCCACAATCACCATCGAGGTCGCCGCCGACATGCCGCCGAGAAACGCCAGGATGGCCAGATCATCGCGGCCCAGCGACAGCGGGAGCTTAAGAATGAGATATTCCAGGTCGGCCGTGTTGGTGGAAAAATGCAGCATGCCGACCAAGGCCAGGGGCACGATCAGCAAATTCAAAATCACCAAATAGAGGGGAAACACCCAACGCGCCTTGAGGATATCGCGCTCGGTCTGATATTCCACCACCGCGACGTGAAACTGACGCGGTAAGGCGAAGATACCCATCACCCCGAGCAATATTTGCGTGGTGTAGATATAGGTCTTATCAAAACCGCCGATCATCACGGCCGTTTTGGGTGAATTGAGGGTGTCGGTTAAGACCTGCACCATGCCACCCCCGACCACATTGATGGCCCACACGCTGATCAACAAAAATACCAGCAACTTGACCACCGCCTCAAAGGCAATGGCCAACATCATGCCCGGATGATGTTCCGAGGTGTCCAGATGGCGAGTGCCAAAGAGAATCGCAAAGCCGGCCATAACCAGCGAGACGTAGAGCGCCGAATCGCTAAACCAGGCATCGGACTGCCATTGCGTGCCGGAGACTATATCAAAGCTAACCGAGACCGCCTTAAGCTGCAAGGCGACATAGGGGATCACCCCAATCAGGCTGATGGACGCGGCCAGGACCGAGACCGCGCGACTGTGGCCATAGCGGCTGGCGATAAAATCGGAAATGGTGGTGACATTCTCCTGCTTGGCGACCCGAATCAGTTTGCGCCAAAAAGCAAAGCCAAACACGAACAGCAAGATGGTGCCGATATGCGAGGGGGAGAAATACCAGCCGTTGGCGGCAAACTGCTGCGTGGCGCCATAGTAGGTCCAGCTGGTACAGAACACCGTCAACGACAGGCTATAGACCCAAGGGTGCCAGCGCGCCGGAATGGGCCGACGGTCGCCCAGCAAGGCAATGCCAAACAGCAAGGCGATGTAGAGCAGGGATATGGTGATGAAAAAGGGCAGAGTCAGCATCGGGGGGTTCGATCTCAGATACATTAGTGGAACACAAAAACGGGCCCTAAGGCCCTGCCCTACCTTACCGGAGCGCCGATTGCTCGGCTATGTTTTCTTTTTGCAGACCAGGCTAGTCGGCCAGCAGGATACGCCGGTATTCATCGCGCACATCCATCTTGCGTAACTTGCCGGTGCCAGTATGGGGTAAGGACTCCACCACCACGATGCGATCGGGCAACCACCACTTGGCGACCCGTTGCTGCAACATGGCACGCAGGGCGGCCTCATCATAATCTTGACCGGCACGCAGGGTGATCAGCATCACCGGCCGCTCATCCCATTTCTCGTGCAGGGCGGCAATCACACAGGCCTCGTTGACGGCGGGATAGTCCAGCGCGGCATTTTCCAATTCCACCGAGCTGATCCATTCGCCGCCCGACTTGATGACATCCTTGGTGCGGTCAACCACGCTCATATAGCCTTGGGCATTGATCACGGCGATATCGCCGGTAATAAACCAGCCATCGACAAAGCTGTCGGCGCCCTCGCCCTTGAAGTACGACGCCAACACCCAAGGCCCGCGCACGCGCAGCTCGCCGCGGGTGACCCCGTCGTGCGTCACGACACGCCCGGCGGCATCAAAGATGTCAATCTCGACACCGAAGATCGGTTTGCCGGCCGAGGCTTGCAGCGCATAACAGTCCTCATCGGAGAGCTGATCCATCTGCGGGGTCAGGTTGGCCGTGGTCGCCAGCGGCGAGGTTTCGGTCATGCCCCAGATGCCCATCCAGTAAACGTCATAGAGTTCGGCATAGCTCTTGACCATGGCCGTGGGCGAGGCGGCACCGCCCACCCCGACAATGGCCAAGGACTCGATGCTCTTACCGCTTTGTTGCAAGTAATTGTGCAGGTTCAACCAGACCGTGGGCACGCCATAGGATTGATTGACCTGTTCGGTCTCAATAAGCTTTTGTAGGTTTTCGCCGGTTAAGGCACAGCCCGGAAACACCAGCTTGGCACCATAGATCGGCGCCGAGAAGGGAATGCCCCAGGCGACCACGTGATACATCGGTACCACCGGCATGACCACCGACCATTCGTCAAAATCCAAGGCCTGACTGCCACCGCTGAGAATGGCGTGCTGCACCATCGAGCCCTGGGTATAGAGCACGCCCTTGGGGTTGCCCGTGGTGCCACTGGTGTAGCACAGGCCACAGGGGGTATTGGCCGGCAAGGACGGCCAGACTGCCTCATCGGACTGGGCGGCGATCAGTGTCTCATAACATTCCAGACTGAGCGGGCTCGACTGCGGCATCTGTTCGGCCGCACACAGGACGATCAGCCGAGTGACGCTGGGAATCTTATCGGCCAAGGCTTCTAGAATGGGCAACAGTTCCGGGTCGACGAAGATCCAGCGATCTTCGGCGTGATTGATAATATATTGCAGCTGCTCGACAAAGAGCCGCGCATTGAGGGTGTGCACCACCAGGCCCTGGCCGGTAATGCCATAGTAAAGTTCAAAGTGACGATAATGATTGACCGCCAGGGTCGCAATCCGATCCCCCGGACTCAGGTTCGCCGAGGCGAGGAAATTGGCCACACGACAGGCGCGTTTATAGGCATCGGCATAGGTATAGCGATGCACGCTCAGATCCGCGAGCATCGACACGATCTCTTGTTCCGGGTAGCGCAGCGCAGCCGACTTGAGAATATCGCTGGTGTTCAACGGGAAGGTCATCATAGGCTCGGACATGGCGTAGGGCTCCAAAAGTTCTTATTATTGTGCAGATCAGTGTAGCGACCCGGCGTTTCTCGGCCTATCGGACGTTAGTATAAGAGCTGGCAAGCCTAGCCCGCTGCGAGCGCACGCAATGCCTCGCCTCAACCACCCAGATCGGCGACCTTTTTTTCCAACCACTGATCAAACATCGACGCCGGCATGGCGCCGGCTTGCCGGTCCACCACCGCCCCGCGGTGAAACAGGAGCAGGCTTGGAATAGAGCGGATGCCATAGGTCTGCGACAGGCCCGGAGCACTGTCGGCGTCGACCTTGACAAAGCGGACCCTGGGCTCCCAACTCGCCGCAGCCTGTTCGAAGATCGGGCCAAACTGCACACAGGGACCGCACCAGCTGGCCCAAAAATCGACCACCACCGGCAAATCGGTTTTGAGCACCACCTTGGCAAAGTTTTGCTCCGTCACCGCCACCGGCCGAAAGGAAAACAGCGGCGCTTTGCAGCGGCCGCAGGTCGCCTTATCCATGAGCCGTTCTTTCGGCACTCTATTGAGGGTGGTACAGGCGGCGCAGCTGATATTGAGCATGGTCATGAGCTCCTTAGATTTGGTTCATTTTAAACTGGGGGCATCGATTCGATTTAACCCCCCTATTCAATTAGCCTTGGCTTATGCGCCCTGCCGGATTGGCAGGGCGCATAAGCGGCAGACTAGCGCTCCAAACAGATGGCCGTGCCTTCGCCGCCACCGATACACAAAGCCGCGATGCCGCGCTTTTTATCCAGGCGAATCATATTGTGCAACAGGGTGACCACGATGCGCGCGCCCGAGCAGCCCAATGGATGGCCCAGGGCACAGGCGCCGCCACTGATATTGGTAATCTCATGGCTAAAGCCCATGTCCGCCATACCCATCATGGTAACCATGGCAAAGGCTTCGTTGATTTCCGCCAATTCGATATCGTCGGCAAACCATTGGGCGTTGGCCAGAGCCTTGGTCATGGCACCGATTGGGGCGCAAGTGAACTCGCTCGGCGCCTGGGCATGACTGGCGTAACCCTTGATGGTCGCCAATATCGGTAAATTTAGCGCCATGGCTCGAGTTCGACTCATGACCACCAAAGCCGCGGCGCCATCGCTGATCGAGCTGGCATTGGCGGCCGTGATGGTGCCGGTCTTGGTAAAGGCGGGGCGTAACTGGGGGATCTTGTCCGGACGTGCCAGCGCCGGCTGCTCGTCGGTATCGACTCGAACCTCGCCGGCTCGGGTGGTCAGGGTCACCGGGGCAATTTCGGCGGCAAAGTGGCCTTCGGCGATGGCGCGCTGCGCTCGGGTTAGGCTTTCTAGCGCAAAGTTGTCCATCTGCTCGCGGCTGATCTGCCGGTCATCGGCGGTGCCCTGGGCGTGCACGCCCATGGCACTGCCATCGAAGGCATCTTCCAAGCCGTCTAAAAACATATGGTCATAGACCGTCTGATGGCCCATGCGGTAACCGGCGCGCGCTTTGTCGAGCATAAAGGGGGCGTTGGACATCGATTCCATGCCACCGGCCACGGCCGATTGGATCGCCCCGGTGCGGATCTGGTCCGCCGCCAGCATCAGGCTCTTCATCCCGGAACCACAGACCTTATTGACCGTGGTGGTCGGGACCGAGTCGGAAATGCCCGCCTTGATCGCGGCCTGGCGGGCCGGGGCCTGCTTTAAGCCGGCCGGCAACACACAGCCCATATAGACTTCATCGGGCTCGCCGGCGGAGAGCCCGATACTGGCCAAACTGGCCGCAATCGCCTGGGCGCCCAATTCGGTCGCCGTTAAGGGACTCAGAATGCCCTGAAAGCCCCCCATGGGGGTGCGTTTGGCGGCAACGATAACGACTTCGATCATACTGAAATTCACTCCTGTGATTAATGGTTTTGAGCCAAGCCCTGACCGGGTTTTAGCCCGCCAGGCTGTGTGGGCAATGCTAGAGCCGCAAGGCTGTGTGGGCAATGCTAGAGCCGCAAAGCCGCATCGACTTCTAGGGTGCGGCCGGAGTAATAATCGTTTTCAAAAATAAAGCTTACCGCCTGGGCGATATGGTCCGGCTGACCCCAATGCCCCAAGGGCACCATGGCGCTGACCCGCTCCTTGGCCGCGTCTTTCATACTCGCGGTCATCTCAGTGGCAATAAAGCCCGGTGCGACATCGGCGACCCGAATGTTATAGCGCGCCAGTTCCTTGGCCCAAGTCACGCTAAGCGCAGACACCCCGGCCTTGGCGGCACTGTAATTGGACTGACCGAGATTACCAGCGCGCGAGATGGAACTGATATTGACGATCACGCCCGGTGTTTTAGCGCTGACCATCCAAGCCGCCGCATCACGACCGCAGAGGAAGACACCGGTCAGGTTGACATCGATCACCGACTGCCAGTGCGCCAAGGACATTTTGGTCAATTCACCGTCCTTGACTCGGACTAAGAGCCCATCACGCAAAATCCCGGCGTTGTTGACCAGACCGTCGAGCTGGCTATGATCGGCCTGCATTTGCTGAAAGAGCTGCGCCACCGAGGCTTCATCGGCGACATTGGCGCTATAGCCGTAGGCGACTCCGGTTGCAGACAGGGTTGCCACCGCCTGGCGCACGCCCTCGTCATCAATATCGATCACCGACACCACGGCACCCTTGGCCTGCAAGGCCTGTGCGATGGCAAAACCCAGGCCGCGCGCGGCGCCGGTGATAGCGATGTGTTTAGCCTTTAGGTCCATAGGTCTCTGCTCTGCTTCGTAGTACTGTTTTATTGGCTTAAGTAGTGCTGTTTTATTGGCTTAAGTAGTGCTGTTTTATTGGCTTGGGCACGGCTCGTCGCCTTGGCGAAATGCCTTGATTGCGAGTCTTAGCCTAGGCGATCGGTGGCGTCGCTAACACGGCGTTCAGTTCGTCAATGGGCACCGATTCCACCCGGTTATAGGCCCAGTCGGCGCGCGGCAACTTATCGATCAGCTTAGCCTGCACACCCAAGACAAACTCCGGATACGCGCAGGCATTGGCGCCGGTCACCAGCTCTTGCACCAGTACTTCGGCCCGCGTTTTACCGCGCTGACGGCTGAAGTGCTGCCAGGTCAGGGCGATCGACCAGGCCGAGCCGGTGGCCCAACTGTCGATGGCGCGCGCAAAGGGCTCAAGCTGACTGTTCTGTTCGGCAATCACCAGCCAATCACTCAGGGTGCCGGTCTTCGGCAAGAGCTGCAGGGCGCTGTGCCACTGCTGATAGAGCGGCTCGATGCGCGGATCGACCGACAGTATATCCAGTTCACTCGGCGCCAAGCCCGCGCTCAACTGCCGTTGCAATGACTGGGCATAGTCGTGCGTGATCAGGCCATCGACAAAACCGAGCGCCAGTGCCTCGGCGGCGCTGAGCGTGATGCCACTGATCGCCAAAAAGGTCCCCAGGCGCCAGTCGCCCTGTTGCAGAAAATGCGCCGCGCCGACATCTGGGTACAGACCGATCTGAATTTCCGGCATGGCAAAGGTTGCGCTGTCGCTGCACAGCTTCAGGTTGGCACCGGCAAACAGACCCCAACCGCCGCCGAAGGTAATGCCTTCGGCAAAGACCACGACCGGTTTCGGGCTCTGCTCGATGAGCAGGTCAATGGCGTATTCCAGCTCGAAATACTGAGTCGCCAGCTGGCGCTTGGCATCGTCCGTGGGCTCACCGATCAGCGCCAGGGCTAAGGCCTTAACGTCGCCACCGGCACAGAATGCGCGCGCGGCTTGGCTATCGAGCCAAATGGTTTTGACCTCAGGGTCGGCAAATCCGGCGGCCAGGGCCGCGTCGAGTTGCTTGAGCAGGTCCAGATTCAAGGCATTTAAGGCCTTGGGACGATCCAAGCGGATCTGCCACAGGGCGCCGGTCTTGTGTGTGCTTAAGAGTTGATCTGTCATGGGGCCCAACCTTATCTCATTTGGTCGTGAGTTCTATAGTGCCTTGGTCGCATTCAGCCAGTCGTGCCGTGACCGACCCAGACCGCTGGCATGGCGGAGTGGCGATGGCGTCAAATCGAGACGGCCTGGCCATCACGCTGCTGCTGTTGATGCCACATGCCGGCAAAGACCCCGTCTTGCGCCAGCAACTCATTAAAGCGACCTTGCTCGGCAATCTGGCCGTCCTGCATCACGACGATAACATCGGCATCGATAATGGTCGACAATCGATGGGCGATCACCACCGTGGTGCGATTTTGCGCCACCTCATTCATAGCGGTCAAGATCGCCTGTTCGGAATGAGAATCGAGCGCCGAGGTGGCCTCATCAAAAATCAGAATCGGCGGGTTCTTGAGCAACACTCGGGCAATGGCGATGCGCTGCTTCTCGCCGCCGGAGACCTTAAGACCGCGCTCACCGACCCGGGTATGTTCCTTATCGGGTAAGGACAGAATAAAGGCTTCCAGATGGGCCATACGAATGGCGTGCCAGACTTGCTCATCGCTGGCATCGGGCAGGCCATAACGGACGTTATTGAAGATGGTGTCGTTGAACAATACTGTGTCCTGTGGCACCACGCCGATGGCCCGGCGCAACGACAGCTGACTGACCGCCTGACAATTCTGACCGTCGAACAGGATGGCACCGCTGTCGGTATCGTAAAAACGGAACAGTAAGCGCGCCAAGGTCGACTTGCCCGCCCCACTGCCACCGACCAGGGCCACCTTAGTGCCCGGCGCAATCTCGAGATTAATACCCTTGAGAATCTCCCGCTCCGGATGATAACCAAAACGCACATCCTTGAGCGAGATGGCGCCCGGTCCCATGCTCAGCTCGGCCACGCCCGGCGCATCGATAATGCGCGGTTTCTTATCGAGCAGGCCAAAGAGTTTTTCAATATCGGTCAGCGCACGGCGAATTTCTCGATAAACAAAGCCGAGAAAATTCAGCGGCAGGAATATCTGAATGGTGTAGGCGTTGATCATCACCAGATCGCCGATGCTGATGGTGCCGGCGACCACATCCTGGGCCGCCATGACCATCATAAAAGTAAGCGCCACGGCAATAATGGCGGCCTGACCGGTGTTGAGGGCCAGTAACGACATGCGGTTCTTGAGTCGCGCGGTCTCCCAGACGGCGAGATTTTTATCGTACTCTCGGGCCTCCCAGGCCTCATTACCGAAGTACTTGACCGTTTCAAAATTCAATAACGAGTCGATCGCGCGCGTGCTGGTCTGGCTGTCGAGGCTGTTGGCCTCGCGGATAAACTTGTTGCGCCATTCGGTGGTCAGCACGGTAAAGAAGATAAAGGTCACCACGGCAAACAGGGTAATCACCGCATACCAAACATTAAAGGCCACCACCAGAATGGCAGTCACCATGCCCAGTTCAAGCAAAGTCGGCACTATGTTGAACACCAAGAAGCGCAATAAGAAATGGATGCCGCTGGTGCCGCGCTCTATATCGCGGCTGATACCGCCGGTTTGCCGACTCAGGTGAAACTCCAAGTCCATCTGGTGCAAGTGCTCAAAGACCTGCAATGAGGCTAAGCGCGTCGCGCGCTCGGTAACCCGAGAGAAGATGGCATCGCGTATCTCCGAAAAGGCCACCGACCCGAAGCGGAAAAAACCGTAGGCGAACAGATACAGAAAGGGCACCGCAATCAGCTGGCTCTGCGCGCTATCGAGCCCGTCGACTATATGCTTCATGGTCCAGGGCATGGCCACCCAAACCAGCTTGGCAAGCACCAAAAACACCAGCGACAGGCCGACTCGCCCCTTAAATGCCCATAGATAAGGCCAGAGGGAACGCAGGACCAAACCTAGATCGAGTGGCTTTACCTTATCTGAGGGTTCTGAACCACCCGAATGACCGTGCATCTACTTCTCCAATGGATTGAATGGCTGTGATTGTTTACCCGGGCCTTATCGCGACGGCAACTATGTGCGCGGCAGGACCGGTAATACAGGTTATTTATGGATCTCTTAACGCCAGCCGAAGCGCACCAACCATTGGCGCCAGAGTTCGGTCAGCGGTGCTTGTACCTCGAGCCAACGGTCGGTGACCGGGTGCTGAAAGCCGATACTCACTGCCCGTAACGCCAACGAGGTCACCCCCAGCTCGGCCAAGGCCACCTTATTATGGTGGCGGCAGCCGTGCTTGGTATCGCCCAAGATCGGATGGCGAATATGCTTTAAATGCCGCCGTATCTGATGTTTACGGCCGGTGTGGGGGCTGCAGACCACCCAGGAATAACGGCTCTGAGCATAGCGACTGACCGGCAAGGCCAATTCCGCACAGCCCTGACGGCGAAAATCGGTTTGGGCTGACTGGGCTTCCGGCGCTTTGGCGGCGAACTTATCGCCGATCTTATCCAACTGCTCGGTCAGGGCATAGTCCACGGCCAATTGTTCGGGCACAAAACCGCGGCAGATGGCCCAATAGGTTTTTTGCACCGACTGAGCGCGAAACTGCTCGGCCAGGTGCCGCGCGACCGTATCGGTTTTGGCAATAATCACCAGGCCGCTGGTCGGGCGGTCGAGCCGATGCACGGTATGCACCTTGCCGAACTGATTCTGGCCGGCCAAATAGGTCTTCACCCGGCGGGCCAGCGTGTCAGTCTCGTGCCGATCCAGCCAAGAAGGGTGCATCAGCAGGCCGGGCGGTTTATCGACCACCAAGAGCCACTCGTCTTCAAAGATTACCTCTAACTCGGGTATCATGCGTTGGAGTCCGCATCCAGGTCGATGCTTTCGCCCTCCTGCGCATCCTCGTCCGGGTCATCTTCATCGCCTTCGACCAGCTCGGTAATGGACGGCTCGCCACACACCGCACACTGCCCTTCGATAAAGATCCGCTCCAAGAGCTCGTATTCGACCGGATGCACCATGCCCAAGTCAATTTCTCGGCAGGTGTTACACCAGGTATTGTGCAGGAAATCGGCCTGTTCATCGGGGTCTCGGGCGAAAAAATCGCGGCTGATGCGCTCATCACTGTCGGACATAGGGACGTTGCTCTAAAATTTGTCGGTATCTTAGCACAGCCCGGTCGATCCGCCTGCAGCGGCTGAGCTCGGTCAGCGCTAGAAGCCCCGCCCGATTCGTGCGATCATCCGCCTTTATTCAATCTTACAGCCTGCCTGCCCATGAATATCCCAACCTTTATCGCTTTTGAAGTCACCGATGTCGAAACTGGCTACCCCTATGCCATCGCCTGGTCCCTGCCCGACGGCCAATACAAGACCGTACTGGTGCGCCCAGAGGAAGACTGGCTGATCGACTTTGAAATGGGCCAATACAGCCCCGATGCACCGCCGCTGCAAGACTTGCTCGATAAGGGTGAGTCGGTCAAAGACATACTAAAAGAATGGCAACACGACTTCGAGCGCGGCGAGCTCTACTGCCAAGACCCGATTCTGGCCCAATACTGCCTGGACCTGATGTTCAATGTGCTCGACAAGGAATGCGAATACGAGGTGGTATCGGAATACGACTGCTACGACAAGATCGATAGCTTCGATATAGACGACCAACGCCGCTGGATTATGGACACCGAGGGCCTCAACGCCACCCAGTGTGAGGATATGGTCCGGGCGATGATCTATGTTTATTCGCGAATGGAAGATGGGGAACTGTAGATTTAATCCGAGAGGATTTCGGATGGACATTTTCTCTATAGGCTTTGCAGCTCTAAACGCTGTTGCACAAAAGAAAGCCAGTATCCGACTAGCCTAGGCTGCCGTGGGCTTTAGCGAAACCTGCTATCGCTGCAGTCGGAAACTTAGTGATGAGAAAGTCCAACTTAGAATTCCATTAACTCGGGACTTATTCTCAAAAACATAGTGACGCTCCATCAAATACGGTTCTGAGATGGTGGAGCAACAGTAAGTTTGACGAGTTAAACTGGTCTTTTATCCAACAAATCAACTAGAGCTGAGTTCGGTTTGAAGCCGCTTACCACTGATTGCAATATAGTGCGCGCTGCCTCAGCATCTAATCTATCCTCAGCTTTCTCTAACTGCCTCAATGCTTCTAAAACCACCTCTTCCTCAACAAACACCTCATTTGCTCGCAATATTTTAGAGTGTTCTGTGCCGGTAACGGAATCTCCAATTAAAAGCTCTTCAAATAATTTTTCGCCAGGCCGCAAGCCAGTGAATATAATTTCTATATCGCCATCAGGATGATCATCACTTTTGACGTCAAAACCACTAAGTTCGATCATACGACGAGCTAGATCTATGATTTTGACCGGGTCACCCATATCCAACACAAACACATCGCCTCCTAGTGCCATGGCGCCGGCCTGAATTACAAGCTGCGAGGCTTCAGGGATTGTCATGAAGTATCGAGTTATTTCAGAGTGTGTAACTGTAATGGGCCCGCCATGTGCAATTTGCTTACGAAATTTCGGAACCACAGAACCCGAAGAGCCCAACACGTTTCCAAAACGTACCATGCAGAAAACGGTGTCTGATTTTTGGGCTAAAATCTGAATCAACTGTTCAGCGAAACGTTTACTTGCTCCCATTACATTAGTAGGGCGCACGGCCTTGTCGGTACTAATTAGTACAAATCGTTCAACTTTGTGTAAATGAGCAAGTTCGGAAACGACTTTAGTCCCAATTATATTATTGCGTATCCCTTCAAACACATTTTGCTCAACCAATGGCACATGTTTATACGCTGCAGCATGATAAACGGTATTTACCGAGTATTGGCTGAATACAGCACCTAACTTATTAGCATTAGTAACAGAGCCTAAGATCGGAATAATTTGAACATCAAAATCTAAACTCGAGACTAGGTTTGTTAGCTCTTGCTCAATAAGATACAAAGAGTATTCATTTTGCTCAAAAATAATGAGCTTTTTTGGCATTGCATTAACAATCTGTCTACAAAGTTCAGAGCCTATGGAACCGCCACCACCAGTCACCATAACCACCTTGTTTTTAATGCAAGCGTCAAATAGCTCTTGCATTGGGGGCACGGGGTCTCTTCCTAGTAGGTCGTCAAGCTCAACTTCTTGGAGTTGGTCAACTGAGGCTGCTCCTGAGACAATATCGGATACGGATGGAATGGTCTGCACATGCACTGCGAACGGCTCTAACTTATCAAGTATTAGTTTCCGTTCTTTTTTTGTTGCTCTTGGCGTGGCTAACAAAACACGCTGTATTTTAAAATCTGCCAGCACCTCAGCTATTTTGGCTGGATCGAATATGGGGGCGCCGTGTAAAAAATGTTGCCATAATTGAGGATTATCATCAAAAAATGCTACGGGTATGTACTCTTTACCTTTTTGTAACGCAGTAATTAATTGAATTCCAGAATCACCAGCACCATATATCGCAACGGCCTCTTTACTCGAGAAATTAGTATTGACCCACTGATACAAAAAACGAACAAACAACCGACTTCCACCGATAAACAACAAAAGCACCATTGCAAATATAATGGGAATAGATCGAGGAAATCCAGGTTCACGCGATAAGAAAACCAGACTCCATAAAACCAGCGCCATTAAACTCGAGCCTTTGACGATGGCAAATAACGCTTGGCTTCCAATGTATCGGATGATGGCGCGATATAAACCTAGCTTGGCAAAAATAAGGATTGCGACCGGTACAATCGCTGGAAACAACCACCAGAAACCAATTAAAGAAATGTCCGGCCAAAAATCGCCGAGGCGAAGGCCCCATGCTACCCACAATGCTAGCGGCACCAGTAATATATCTGCTGCCACCATAATCCATTTTTTTTGGTTGCGCTTGAGATTTGAGTATTTTGCAGTTAGCCTTACTTTCATCTAAATTTCCCAATTTTCATTTAATAACACGGTCTCCCGTCCCTTTGCCTGCGAAAGTAGAGAATATATAATAAAAGTAGGTAGTTAGGGTTAATGAGGCTATCATTTCTGCATCTGTTTTTGCCAATAATTCTGGTGTAGACATATCAATGTTAGAAATTTGTGCCAGCCCCGTGATTCCGGGGCGTACTTCGTACACTCCAAGAACGTCCCTCGCTTCTAGAAGATCACTCTGATTGGGTAAGTTTGGTCTCGGCCCTACAAGACTCATTTCGCCTTTTAATACATTCCAAAGCTGAGGCAGCTCGTCTAATTTCGATTTACGCAAAAAACCACCAATTTTGGTTATTGATGACGCACTAGCCAAATGACTGGCAACCGATTTCGTTTCAATTTCCATTGTACGAAATTTCAACAGAACAAATGAATTCTTCTTTCTGCCTACGCGTTCTTGTCGAAACATTGGGGAACCCGTATCAAACAGACCAAGTAAAAAAATAACTAATAAAACTGGAAGACCAATTACTAAACCACAAAAAGAAAAAACCAAATCAAAAAACCTGAACAAGGATCACCTCACCTTTCTAAATAAATTTAGATTTATTTTTAACCCACAATATAATTCCGTAAAAAAACCATGAAACTATAAACTAATTCTTTTGCTCATCAACCCGACCACTTAGCATCCTGAACCAGCTTCGCGTCAAACCATAAATAATATTACATATCACTTACCACCTAGTGCAGATTCGGGATGGAAAACTGCGAAGCTTGTAACAGATATTGTGGCAAACAGGCTTATTCTTTATCAGCGAAAGTTGATTCAAGTGTTAATTTTATACTTTCAGAAACACTAAACGGAGGCTCCCAATCTAATAAATCTTTGGTATGCTGAATATCGACTTGGAGTGAACCAACTAAGCGGTCGACCATTGACGATCTACCCGTTAATTTGCCAATAATTAGAAATAACCAAATAGGTACAGGTAATAGCCATAGCCTTTTTCCCATTGCTGATGCCAGGTGCACTAATAAACCAGCAGTCGATAGGTCCTCGTCGTCTGAAACTAAGAAGATTTGACTGGCAGCCCTAGAATTACTGATGCAATTAATAATCAGATCAACCAAATTATAAACAGATACCATACTTCTTCTGTTAGAGTGCAACAAACCAAACGGCAAAGGTATACCTCTTCTAACGACCTCAACCAATGAAGCAAAATTTCCTTTTACACCTTCGCCATAAACCAATGGGGGGCGAATTATAACGATCTCCATTTGGGTTTCAACGGCCAAATCAAAAAGAAGTTGCTCTGCTTCGAATTTAGACTGCCCATACATATCCTTAGGGTCAGCCTGAAATGGTAAAAAAGGTGCCCTATTTTCAGTTGATTCACCATTCACTTTAATGCTGCTTAGGAATATGAACCGTTTTACCCCAGCCTCGGCAGCACATTGAGCTAAATTTCTGACACCCTGATGATTTATTTTATGAAAACCATCTGAATTCTTATTTGTTTTTTTCTTTAAATCAGGAGTAAGGGCTGCTAAATGTATTACTACTTCGACGCCAGAAAGTGCCTTCTTAATGGATTGAACATTACTAATATCACCAAAAAATTCGTTAGGAAGCCCTACACTTCTTCGAGAAAAAAACCGTAGGTTATATTTAGAATCGCCAATCAATTTTTTAGCCAACGATTGACCGATAAAGCCTGTTCCTCCAGTAATTAATACATCTATCAATGCTTTGACTCCAAGTTTGTGAGTTAAAAAATCTTATAATGAACCTGAAATGAAAAGTAAAAAAAGAAGTAAATACATTGTGCTTTCTAAGTAAATCCAGAATCCTGTTCCGGAAAAGCATTGCCTGGATATGATGCTCAAAATGATTAGAATTCAATATTAACATGAGGTAATGCCTGAATACGACTGCTAAGACAAGATCGATCGCTTCGATCTGGATAAACAACACCGCAGAGGTGCCCAAACCCTCGGCGGTATTGTTCCTTAAAAACCATTACCTTTAGCCAAAATCTACTGCCGAATCAACGCCAATAGATCCTGAGTTTTCTCATCCATCAGGTCCTTATCGCCACGCGTTTCGACATTTAGCCGAATCACCGGCTCGGTATTGGATTTGCGCAGATTAAAACGCCATTGTGCGAACTCCAGCGACAAGCCATCGGTTCGGTCTTCGCCAATGGCATCGGGCTTATAGGCCTGATAGACGCGCGACATGGCTTCATCGGCATCGGCCACCTTGCTATTGATCTCACCCGGGCTGGGGAACTTGGCCATGCGATCTTCGACCAGCGTCTTCAGTGTGGTCTGCTTACGACTCAACAGATCGATAATCAATAACCAGGGGATCATGCCCGAGTCGGCATAGGCAAAGTCTCTAAAATAGTGATGCGCACTCATCTCTCCGCCATAGACCGCATCTTCCTTGCGCATCCGCTCCTTAATAAAGGTGTGACCCGAGACCGACTGAATCGGCACCCCGCCCGCCGCCTCGACGATTTCGACGGTATTCCACACCAAACGCGGATCGTAGACGATCTTGGCACCCGGTTGCTTGGCCAAGAAGGCTTCCGCCAGTAGGCCAACTATATAGTAGCCCTCGATAAAATTGCCGTCTTCATCCCACAGAAAGCAGCGGTCAAAGTCGCCATCCCAAGCGATACCAAGGTCGGCGCCATGGTCCTTAACGACCTTACCGGTGACCGGCTGCTGCTCATGCAACAGCGGGTTGGGAATACCATTGGGAAAGGTGGCGTCCGGTGCATGATGTATCTTAATAAACTCAATCGGCGCGCCCAGGGCCAATAATGCCGACTCAATGGCATCCAAGGACGGGCCGGCCGCGCCATTGCCGGCATTGACCACCAACTTCATCGGCTTCAGGTTAGCGACATCCAGATAGGTCATCAGGTGCTCAACATAGGCGGCGCGATTGTCCAACTGCGTCAGCGTGCCCGGCGTCTCGGCCTTCTCGCCATAGTTGCCGGATTCGGCCATGGCGCGGATATCGGCCAAACCGGTATCGGCCGATATCGGCTTGGCGTTATCGCGCACCATCTTCATGCCATTGTAATTGATCGGATTGTGGCTGGCCGTGACCATACAACCGCCCTCGGCGGCCAAAAACGTGGTACCAAAGTAGACTTCCTCGGTGCCGCACATGCCCAGATCGATCACATCGGCCCCAAAATCCAGCACGCCTTGCGCAAAGGCATCCTTTAACTCCGGCGAGGTCTCGCGCACATCCCAACCGACTACCACCTTTTTAGGCTGCAGAAAGGTCGCAAACGCGCGGCCGATGCGGTAGGCGATATCTACATTCAGCTCAGCGCCGAGTTCGCCCCGAATATCGTAGGCTTTGAAACAGGTGAGATCCATCTTAGGTCCTTATTGGCTATCTGGGTTAACATTGGCTGCGACAAGAGCGAATAATACAGGGTTGGGTGGCAATTAATAGATTGTCATATATAACCAGTGTCATACAATCGCACTAATTGAATCTTATCAACTTGTTATAAACTTCTTTTGAGGACTTCCTTGAGCTTATGGACACCAACCAACAAGACCTGATCCACCTGCGGCCCCAAAATTCCGATGAAATAGATCTCGGCGAACTACTGCGTAAGCTGATTGGTGAATGGAAATTGGTGACCGCGGTCACCCTCTTGGGCGCCGTGGCAAGCGTTGTGATTGCCTTACAGCAAACCTCTATCTATCGTGTAGAGGCCATTTTGGCCGCGCCATCTATTGCCGAGCTGGGGGCCATGGTTGACCAAACACTGGTGCCGATTGATAGCGAAAAGGCCATGGAAAAGGTAGTAGAGAGTCTGTTTTCGATCAAAAATCAACGTGCCGTTTTTGACCAGAGTGAGCTGCTCCGGCTCTCTGGCTTAGATTCCACTGTAACCCCTAACGAGCTATTCAGCACCATCACCAGGGACCTATCGATCACCCGAATTGAACGCGAGTTCTACAATTTACCGGACCAACAACGATCGCCTTTCAAAGAAGTTAATATCAGCTTTGATTCAGCCAATGCAGCAGAGGCCGCCGAATTCGTCAATACCTTGGCCATTAAAGCCTTGGCATCGTCATTAGAAACCTTTAAGGATGATGCGGCGGCCCGTAAGACCGATCAGATCCGTCAGATTGAAAGGCAGCTAAAAGGACTCCAAGAAGCCGCTAAACAGGGTCGATTGGCTGAAATTACACGCTTAGAAGACGCAAACAGTCTAGCCCGCGATGCGTTGCGATTGCAGTTAAACCTACTCGAACAGCAGGCTAAGACCAACCGACTCATGCGTATCGCCCAATTGGAAGAAGCCATCAAGACAGCCAGTAGTTTAAAGATCATCGAGCCCATATCTTGGGAAAGCCTTCGCCCTACTAATGCCAACGCACAGTTTCTAAATAATCTGTCTGGCGCCCCGGAAGCCCAACCGCTTTATTTCCAGGGAACCCGATTGCTCATTGGCGAGCGGGATATGCTAGCTGCCCGAACTGATGACCTCCTCTATGTCGCAGAATCTTCCGCCATAGAGCTTAAACTCACGCAATTGTCTGCCGATCCGAAGATCGCAGCGTTAAAAGCCCGACAAAACGACACTATTTACATCCCCAACTATGACGAACTGATTACCCAAAAATCCGAGTTGGTTAACCTATTAGTCGACTTCCCAATTGCCCGAATGGCCTCCCTAATACAGCCGGCCGTGGCCTCAACCATACCTATCAAACCCAATCGTAAGCTGATTGCGGTGGCGGGTACCGTTCTGGCGGGGTTTTTAGGCTTATTTTTTGCGCTGATTCGCATTGCGATCAAAAAATAGCTCACATTTTTAGCAAGACAATCATCTTGGAGCCATTATTCGCCTAAACTAATAAGGACACTCTCGGAAACAAGGTTTCAATAGGATGCAAGACACGGAAAGGAATCGGGACTTGATTCATTTACGACCGTCATCGGATGACGAAATTGACCTGGGTGAACTGGTTCGTAAGCTGATCAATGAATGGCAATCCATTCTATTGATTACTCTCTTCGGTGCGGTGGCCGGAGTGTCCATCGCCCTGTCGTTACCCAAGCAATACCGTATTGAAGCCGTATTCAGCCGCCCAAGCATGACTCAAATAGCGCCCTTCCTGTCACAGACTCTGATCCCCCTGGATCGCCAACAAATAGTGGGCGAGTTGCTAAAGAACCTCCAGTCTCGGAGCCTGCTGGAACAGGCGTTACAGCAAACCGACAATTTTGTAGACCATCAGGGTACCCCGCTTAGCGACCCGCAGCGGGTATCCAAAATCACCAACCTTGCAATGGCGCTGCAGATTGCACCCGCAGCCTACGACTTCCTGCCAGACAGCGGCAATAATAACGCCGAATTTGACCAAATATCGATCAGCACGCTCTCTGCTGACCCTGCATCGACCAAAGCATGGCTGGCCGCCCTATTGGATTTGGCTGAACAACAAACCATGGACGATTTGGTCGCCGATATTGAGGGTCAACAAACTATTGAACTGCAGAAGCTAAGCCAACAGATGCTCGCACTCACCAATACCGCCAGCGCAAACCAACAACGCGCTATTGAACAGCTCACCAACGCCCTCGCGATCGCCAAAAGCCTTGATATCACCACACCTCGGGCGGGCAGTACGAGCGACACAATAGTTGATTACAACAAGGGCTCAGTCATTTTAATGGCCGAATTGGCAGCCCTTAAAAACCAACAGCCTACCTTGCAAGACGTTATAGTCGGTTACCAGCAGGACAGTAGAGGCAATCTAGTCCCCACGGTGCTCTCCCCTCAAATGCTTCAGGGCCAACTTGCCGCCTTACAACAGCTGAACCTGGATTTAACCGCCGCAAGCCTACTCGACCACAGGGTACAGATTCAGGTGCCGGCTCAGGCTGAAAAGCCCAATCGCACCCTAATTGCGGTAGCCGCAACGGTTTTGGCCGGTTTTTTGGGGCTGTTTGTCGCCTTGATACAGATAGCCATTCGTAAAGCCGATTAGAGCGGAACCCTGAACGGTTATCGCTCTGCACTGCCCTCTTCTCCCGCATAATGCCCATCCCAACTGGGCGGCATTAATCTGGCATTAAAAGGAATCAGTTCCCTGGGTATAATTGAGGTGTGACTGCAGTTCTCGATACTCATATTGAATTCTTGCGCAATGTCGACCGCTAACCTCAGAGCCGGTAAAATACGCTCCTGGTAGGCGTTCTGCAGGCCCGTCCAAGCGGCATTGTGCTGATTTTCATAAAACCGGGGTTGATCGAAATCGGTTAGGTCAAAACCGACCAAATACAGCTGCTGCACCCGCAAATGAAACGCCAACTGAATACCGCAATACATCACCGTACCGCAACCAAAGTGGCCCTGCGCCAAATTCAGGCTCAACTTAGCCTTAGCGGACATACGATAGGACTCATTGGGGGCATCATTCACTGTTCGGCGAGCTTTACCATAGGGCGTCTCAAAGCCATCGATCAAAAACAGCTCAAAGTGAGCCAAGCCTTCGGCTCCACAGGTGGCGCCCAACGCCTGCATCGCCGAGGCGACCAAACACAAACGCGTTCCTTGCGGCAGCTGCATCAGCATGTCGGCCCGTTCATAGATAAACCGACTGTCTTCGATCATAACCGCGAACGGCCTAGAGACTGTGCTATCCAGAACCAGACTGATAGCCCCATTGACCAACACACACTGTTCACCGGGTATTAGACCTAAATCTTGTTGATTAATAGACGGCCCTGATCCCACCGAAAACAAACGCACCGGTGCCTCGGCCCTTAAATCGGCCCAGCTCCCGGTTCGACCAATACAATGCCCTTTCCAATAGACTTGCCAGGCATCTGCGTCAGCCATTAGCCTTAAAAAAGGCCTAGTTATGGCCATATGCTTTAATGCGACCGGCACCAATAACTTATAAAACGTTCTATAAGCCGTTGTATATAAATCAAAGCGGCGAAAACGTTGTTTATTCATCGATTTCAAAAACAATAACCTTGAATAACCTTGCGTGAAAAGATGTCGGCCCTTTACAATAGGCCTTTAATTAACGCCAGTTTAAACAAGATGAAACTAAAGGAATACCCGAAGAGCCTATTTACGGCACTTCGCTTGGCGTTAACACCAAAAAAATCATTAGGCAAAAATAGCCGCCCGGCAGAGGTGCCGGTAATTGTGACCTTCACCTCGATTCCCAGCCGCCTGCACGTATTAAGCACTACCGTGCGCAGCCTGTTAAACCAAAGCATTCAACCCGAACGCATCATCTTATGGCTTAACGACGACCTCAAGGGCGAGCTACCTCGCTCATTGACCCGCCTAGTAGGCGACCGCTTTTCAATTGAGTTCCGCGACGGTCACAGCTCCCACCGCAAACTAACCTTTGCGCTAACTGAATACCCTAACCATATCCTGGTTACCTGCGACGATGATCTAATGTACACAACCGATTGGCTAGAGCGGCTCCTAACAGAGCACACTCAGCATCCCAGGGATATTATCGCCCACGAATGTCGAACCATCACCTACGAGCAAAATGGTGATGCACAGGCCTATAAATACTGGCGAGCCGAACCACCCGGTGGGAGCCAACCGGATACACTGGCCATTGGCTATGGCGGCACCCTATACCCAGCCAACAGCTTACATCCAGACGCGCTCAATAAAGATCTTTATATGCAACTGACACCCAAGGCCGATGACCTTTGGTTTAAAGCCATGGCTGTGCGCAACAATACCCAAGTACGCCGTAGCGAACACTCCAGGCCGAGACCCATACCCATTGCTCGCAGCCAAACCATGGCCCTAGGCCACACCAACATAAAAGAAGACGGTAACCGCTCACAATGGCAAGCACTTTTAGACCATTTTCCGCTAAGATAGCGCCCCTAATCCACTAGCTTCGAAACCCAGGCCCAATTAATGACCCAACACGCCCTTGCCATTACCGATATAAACCGCTGGTTCCCGTCGACCTACCACCGCGGACCGAATTGGATGGTCTGGTTAGCCCTTATGGCTTGCTTCTGTACCGTATTTATTAAGATTTGGACCCCGACTTCGGTTAATCGCTGGCCTGAGGCGGTAACGACCCTATTGTTTATTTACCCACTCGTCACAAACTGGAGGTTCTTCAAAAAACAACCAATGATGATATTTTGGGCCCTCGCCATTGCCGCACCATTTGTTTTTTTTGGTATCAATTATTCAATAGATGCTGAATCTGCTGTTAAATATGGAGAGTTCGAAAAGCTGCCGAGAATCTATTTGTTTATTCCTATTGCTTGGTGGTTGGGGGGCAATGATCGTACTGTCGCCTTGTTTTTAGGCACTGCATTGATTGGATTTTTCTTTGCTTGCTTACAGGATCCGAATTTCAACCAAACTGTGGCTAGGATATTTCAAGGTGGGCGAGTCGACTTTGGCATACTCAATGCTCAGCATGTGGCACTGTTCTTTTCTTTTGGACTTATTGGGTGTTTGAGTTATTTCCAAGATGCAATCAAAAACAAGACCATCATCCATAGAATTGGCTTTACCGCCTTTCTCACAATTGCTGGAGCCTTATGTACTATTGGTATTATTGGCACTCAGACCCGGGCTGCTTTCTTGGGTTTATTGACTACCTTTGTTGTTTATCTAATGATCTCGATGTACCGTATTGTGAAAATAAAAAAAGCAAAGCAAAACATCAAAGCAATGATGTCAACTCTAGCTGCAATAATTATAATAGGCTCAATGAGCTATTTATTTAAAGACAACCTAACCGAAAAAGTTTTCAGTGAGAAAAATACAATAAGCGCGATTACGGCAGGAGATTGGGACAACATACCCTATACCAGCATTGGCGTCCGAGTAAATACCTGGTTACAAGCATTGGAGTGGATTGCTGAGAAACCGCTTATTGGTTACGGTGGAAAAGTAAGAACTGACATTGTTAAACAATCACTGAAACATCCTGATTGGGTTAAAAAACAGTTTGGTCATTTTCACAACAGTTACATCGAAATTATGCTAGGTAGTGGTTTGCTCGGTCTGTTTTTGTTTTTCACACCAGTCATATACGGTTTAACAAAAGCGCACAAACTCTGCCGACCTATTCACTACTTTGCACTCTTTGGTTTAATAAATTTTTTGTTTATGAATATGTTTGAGTCTTATCTATTTTTCTGGATGGGGCCATTTGTACTAACGCTAGTTAATAGTCCGTTATTCAGTAGTGTGTTATCGAATGCACATATAAAAATAGGATTCAATGAGGGAATGAGTAGTAGTAATCACATAGATTGATTCAACCGGTCACGGCAACACTCCTAAATAAAACGGAGCGTAAATATTACGCATCCAAATAAGATGACCTATTAAAATGAAGGAAACTATCCTGCACTTGTGGAAAGCGGGAGATCCAATGGCCAATATTTCTAAAGTTTTATAAAAGGCATTTCAATTCCCCCAATTTATTGTTAGTTAAAAATAGGGAGTTTATCAGTCACAATAGTTGCCTTGGCGAAACTAAGCCAATCGAAGAATGTGGTCGCTCATTATTGCAAGTCCATTGCCATTGGGTTGCCAATAATTGAGCCTGTTCAATGTCCTCAAAGATATTCAATTCCAACCACTCATTCCTTGCAGTTCGGTTGAATCGTTCAACGTAAGCATTTTGAGTTGGCTTCCCAGGCTGGATGTAAAGCAATTTAATCTGCTCCTAGTTCGCACACTTAATAAGATCCTGACTGATTTATTCTGGTCCATTGTCACAACGAAGTGCACTGGGTTTTCCGCGCCATTCAATGTTTCTTTCCCATGAACGGATAACGCGTTGAGTCGGTAGCGAAAAATCCACGTCAATCGTTAAGTATTCCTGATTAAAGTCATCGATTACATTGAACGTACGGACCGAACGACCGTCTTTCAATGAATCGCTCATGAAGTCCATAGACCAAGCATGATTTATCGCTGATGGCACACTGAGAGGCTCTGGCTTATCTCTTTTAATCCGTTTTCCAGGCTTGATGCGTAAGTTTAATTCCAAGTCATGATAGATGCGGTGTGCCCGCATATGATTCCAGTGAAATCCTTTGGAATTGCGTAGGAACATAAAAAAAACCCCAAAACCAGCGTTTATGGGCCGTCGTGAGCCTTAGAAGCCAGTCGGCGATAACAGCATTTTCATCCGATAATTGAGCTTGTTACATAAAACAGGTGTCACTGATAGAGAGCACATCGCATGCCAATCGGATACTTACGTTGTATTCAGTTCGGATGGATTTTGCCAGCTCTCGCCGGAGGGCTAGCCTTACAACTTTTTTCGATAACCTCCTTGGCTATCTCGGCCTTAAGTTTTTCCTCAGCATATATTTTTTAAGCCGACGATTCTCATCTTTTAGTTCTTTCAACCGCTTCATCAGAGATCCGTCCATACCGCCAAACTTAGTACGCCATTCGTAGAAGCCTGCTGAGCTGAAGCCGTGTTCTCGACACAGGTCTGGAACACTGGCGCCTGCTTAAATCTGCTTTAATATGGCCATAATCTGACTTGCGGTAAATTGTAATGTTTGCATAGCAACGTCCTCTATAGGTAGTTTACGAGGGTTATCGATTTATGACTGCTGCTAATTTCAGGGGGGATTACACATGACCCGTGTACTAATGGTGTGCGGATAATACCACTTCTTTAGATATTGCTTTTTCAACAATTAAAACCTTGCTCTGCCCCATAAAAAGACAATCCATAGGGGACATAAGGTATATTTAAATTGTCAAAGTTGAACATCTTAAGAGGGCTGGATCATTTCGCAATTTCCCTGATTGAACTCAGAAATACAAATTACTTTACTCCTAAATCAGTTGTTAACTTTTCCAAGTGAAGGAATTACTAAGCATTAACACCGCGGACCTCCTCAATACTATTGGATGAAATATCATTCATAATTTGCGCGCATCACGCTGCATAAACCATTAAGTCATTAAGTCATTAAGTCATTAAGTCATTATCATAGAAATTAATGTCAACTTCTATGAAGAAACGATATTTCTTAGTCAGAGCTCGACAGCAGTGTAGAATGAAATATGACGTGGTCTAATGGATTAGAACAGCCTAGTTAAGAGACAATACTCAAAACTGGAGCAAATTAAATGACCAAAAAAAAGGAGTACCCGAAAGTATTTAAGCTAGATGCCCTCAGCTTAGTGCTAGAACCAGAATACACCAAATCTGAGGCCTCGCGAAGTCTAGGTATTAACCCTAATTTGATTGCGAGATGGATTCAAGAGCACCAGGCCGATGGCTCAAGGCAGGCCTTTCGGGGCAATGTGTAGTGGTCTAATAATCCCGGACACCATTTTAGGTGGTAAACTAGCCACCTGTATTTGAGGTGTTCAATGGGAAAGAAACGACGTTCATTTTCGACCGAATTTAAACACGAAGCTGCCTTCCTGGTGGTGGACCAGGGCTATTCGATGACCGAAGCCAGCAGATCTCTCGATGTCGGCGAGACCGGACTTCGCCGCTGGGTTGACCAACTTAAAGCTGAGCGGGGCGGCATTACGCCTGTAAGTAAGGCCTTAACGCCCGATCAGCAGCGCATTCAAGAACTAGAGGCACGAGTTAATCGACTGGAACGTGAAAAAATCATACTAAAAAAGGCTTGGTACGGCATTCCGGCTGCTCTCTTAATGTCGGTCGAATGGAATCGTAAGAACTGATTTACCAATTGAGAGAGCTTGAGCCGGTCGATATGGTCTGTAAGGCCTTTAGTGTGCCGCGAGCATCGTACTATGATTATTGCCAACAGAAACGCCATATTAACGTTCAACGGTTCCGGAACGTGTCAACCTGTTTTGGACAGTCAGTCCAAAATTAAAGTATTTTTCATTAGAATATTTTGGGCCACTGGCAAAGTAGGGAAATTCACCATGTTCGGCGCTCCCTCTTCAAGCATCTGAGGCGTAATGGGATTAATGGCAACTTCACTCGGTGGTCGGGCTGCCAAGGGCCGGCCTGCCACAAACCGTTCGGGGTGCTTCCCATACTGGTCATCGAGTCCCTTCTGGCGCTCAGCGTGCACCGCTTCATGCTGACCCGTGAACACTTGTTCGGGCGTATAGCCTTCAAGCCCACTGTGATGATGGTCAAAATTGTACCAATCGAAATAGCGTTCAAACCACTGGCGTGAATGACTGACATTGGTAAAAACCCCCGGATAATCCGGTTGATATTTACAGGTCTTAAACTGACTTTCGCTAAAGGGATTGTCGTTACTGACGCGCGGTCTACTGTGGCTACTGGTCACCTTAAATTCCCCCATGAGCTCCAGATAGTTATGCGCGGTCATGGGCGCTCCGCGATCCTGGTGGATGGTCAGCTGGCCCGGTCCCACGCCATATCGCACCAGCGCTTCATCCATTAACTGTTGGGCGAGTGCACTGTTTTCTTTGCGTGAGATCATCCATGCCACTACAAAGCGACTGAACAAATCGATCACCACATACAAAGACAAGTATTTTCCACGCTGCTGAGTCGCTAGTTTGGTTATGTCCCACGTCCAGACCTCATTCGGCTCGGTGGCGAGCAGGCGTGGAATGGCGTGATGCTGGGCGGGGCGTTGCTTTCTGCGCTCACCCACCGCACGCTGGCGACGAAGCAATCGATACATAGTACTGACCGAGCACAGATAAATAGCTTGCTGCAATAACTGCTGATAAACCTCGTAAGGGGGCTGATCACAAAATTCATCGCTATTGAGTACGGCCAGGACGGCTTGGTTCTCCGAGTCGTTTAACGCCCGAGGCTGAACACACTGATGTCGAGCGGTCCGCTGTGGCTGTTCCAATGACGCAGGACGTCGACCATAGAAGGCACTGCGACTGAGCGACAACGCCCTGCAAGCAGGAACCAACGGTATCACTGGATCGCGATGTTCCACTAAGGACATCATTTCTTGTCGCCATCCTGGAATTGTTCGATCATGGCAAAGGCTTTTTTTTGGAGATCTAAGCAACCCTCGGATATTTGCAACTTCCGCTGTAATCGGCCATTCTCTTTTTCAAGCTGTTCGATACGTTTTTGATCCGCGCTTTTGGACGCTTGAGGGCCGGGGCTCGTTTTAGCCAGACCTTCTGGTCCACGTTGGGACAACTCCTTCCGCCACTGCTGAAGTTGGTTGCTATAAAGGTTTTCTCGACGCAACAACTGTCCCAGCTCTCCGTGAGCACACTGATTGGCCTGGGCAATAATATTGAGTTTATATTCGGTTGAAAAACGCCGACGGGTCCGCTTTTCCAGCTCTGGGGCGGGTTGAATCTGAGAACTTTCGCGAGTTTCTATTGGTTTTGGCATAGTGGTGGTTCCTGATACCGGGGCCCTAAATGTATGTTAACTCACTTGGTGAGTGTCTGCTATCAGGTTGACACATAGGGGTTCGAACTAAAGGCGCTATTCGGACCTTTAACGAAAGCCGAGGTTCCGCTGGCAGTCGAATGATTCAATCGAGCCTGACCAATGAAGGCATTCGAGCGGGCCGCTACCGCGTCCGTTCGCTGATGAAAGAGGCGTCCTTGGTCTGTTGCCAGCCTGGGCCCCACAAATACAAGATCGCAAAATCGGAACATATCGAAGTGCCTAATATACTATCACGAGCCTTTAACGTTTCTCAGCCAAATCATTTCTGGTGCGGGAATATTACCTATGTATGGTCTGGTTCACGATGGATCTACTTGGCGGTCGTAATGGACCTGTACGCACGGCGGGTTGTTGGTTGGGCGCTATAGGATAAGGTTGATACCCAGCTGGCAATGAAGGCCTTATCAGATGCCTTTCAACGCAGAGGGCGTCCAAGGTGGCCTCATGTTCCATTCGGATCAAGGCAGCCAATATAGTAGCACGGCCTATCGGCGATTGTTGTGGCGATACCAAATAACACAAAGTATGAGTCGTCGCGGAAATTGTTGGGACAATGCACCGATGGAGAGACTGTTCCGAAGCAATAAGTCGGAGTGGGGCCACGATTGGGGTATAGAGTGAACCACGAAGCGAAAATGGATATCAGTCATTATCTAATGGATTATTACAATAATCGACGGCCCCACAGTTACAATAACGGTTTGACCCCGGCAGCAGCGGGAAAAAACTTAATTTACTGTCCGGGAATACTTGACCACGACAATGGTAAGCTCGCGCCAGAGCTAGAAGAAATTAGGGATCTCAGGGCACAAGTTAAACGCCTTCAAATGGAAAAGGATATCCTAAAAAAGCGACGGTCTTTTTTTCCAAAGAAACGATCTAAAGTATTCGTTTATCATACAACACAAGAAGACCTGGCCTGGAAAGTTTGATGTGTCGGCATTTGGGCGTTACCCGTGGAGGCTATTATCGTCATTTAAGCAAGGCCGTTGATTATTATCATTTGGAGCTAATTGAAGCCGTTCAAGAGATTGGCAAGGCCTCTGACCATAATTATGGCGGTCGAAGTATGAAGTTTGCATTGGGCATTATGAGCTACCCAGTGAGCCGCAATAAGGCGAAGAAACAAATGAAAGAAGCCAGCGTGTTAGTTAAACGTCGAAAGAAGTTTAAAATAACGACAAACAGCAATCACGCCAAGCCGCTGTTTGATAACATACTCAACTGCGACTTTGCGGCAAAAGGCCCTAATCAGGCCCGTGTACAGGATATTACGTACATCTGGACTGAAGAAGGTTGCCTTTATTTGGCTACGCTTATCGACTTATACTCACGGCGGGGTGTTAGCTGGAGCATGAGATCACGAATGACAGCTCAGTTGCTCTGTGATGCATTAAGAATGGCCATTTGGCAGCGCCGACCCAAAGCTGGCCTGATTGTTCACTCTAGTCGCTGATCGCAGTATGCTAGCAACGCATATCGCCGTTTGTTAAAGGTCCACGACTTTGTTGGCAGTATGAGTCGTAAGGGAAATTTCTGGGATAACGCCATAGGAAAGAGCTTATTCGGCAGCTTGAAACAAGAGCGTGTGCAGTGGCGCAACTACCAGAAGCGTAACGAGGCGCAACAGGATGTCATGAACTACATTACCATGTGTTACAACAGCCACATATGGCATTCTTACTAGCGCCATAAATCGCTAAATCAGTTTGAATTTGGGATGCAAATACCGAAACTAAAATTAAAGGAAGCCTCTTAACTGGGTTGTACTAAAAAATTTGACCAGGTCAATATCCTTTTAAACCGAGTTATACCAAACTCGTCGCAATCTGAGATATTTAAAAAGCATTGAATTACTCAAGAACTAATAACACGAACGCTCAGTTTATCAAAATCTTCAATTTTTTTGTGCCTATATAAATCTCGAATCATGACTAGAAAGCAATATATAACTATTTGAAAAAAGCATTCTTAAACGCACACCTCCAACTCTTCATTGATTGGTAAAATATCGCCTCTTTGTAAGGCTCGTTGTTTTGAACAACAGAGCCCGCGCATCGTTAAGAGTCCTTATCTGAAAGTTCGTTATATATTTCTAAATGCTTATGAACGACCCATCTAACGTCAAATTTCGATTCCGCTAAATAGCGTGAGTAATCGCCAAATTTTTGTATCAAACTGCTATCTGACAAGAATTTTTTTAAATTTAAAACTATCTCCGAAGGTGATTCCCTACAAACCAAATAACCATTTAAGTTTTCTGATACTGTCTCCCTACAACCAGGTGTGTCTGTAGTAATTATTGCCCGACCTGAAGCAGTTGCTTCTATCAAAGCCTTGGGGATACCTTCGCCATAATACGAAGGCAAACAAACAACATGGCTATTTGCATACAGTGAGGGGATATCTTCACAGAAACCAATAATAGATAGCGTGTCAATCAATGCCCATTCAACTAGCTCTTCTTGGGTGATTGAGTATGGATTTCCTAAATCGATAGAGCCCGCCAATATAAATTTTATAGGTAAACCTTCTTTAGACGCCAAACCTGCTGCAATAACAAAATCCCGGACTCCTTTGTCCACTAACAGCCTCGTTGCCATGGTAACAGTCAGAGGAGATTTTGGCATAAGGGCCGGAGAATATTCTGATAGGTCCACACCCGAACCATTTATAAGCACAAGCTTGTATGAGCTGCTATTGCTTATCTTGTTAATTACACTTGCATCATTTTGATTCTGGCATATTACAACTGCTGCAGTTCCGTTCAACACTAATCGATACATATAACTAATAATTGATTTTCTAATTGCTGCATATAGCCCAGTTGCAGTGAAAACACTACCCAGCCCAGAAATTGCAAAAACAGGACTGACGCTCTTAATTAGACGGGCAATCAGGCCTCCATATATAATAGGTTTTAAAGTTACGAGATGAAGAACATCAGGTGATATTTTAGAAATTTCTCTATAAAGAGATATAAAACTAAACAACTCTTTTAAAGGATTAAATGAACTTCGATGTAAATTGATATCAATGAATTTTATTTTGTTAGAAAAACCAGTTGGAATAGCACAATCAAATGGAGCTAAAATATATACTTGAAAACCAATTTTATCCGCACTAATTGCAATATCCTTGCGGTGAGAGAGAAAAAAGCTCATTGAATTAACTACAATACAAATCTTTTTCACATTTATGCCTTATCAGAATTTGTCAACCAGCAACGCTAGGAGGAAGATCCTCCCATTTTAGACCCATGTAGAATTCCAAGATATATCATTGAGCATCGGTATAATCTCAAAAATTAGTCGTCTAGAATAACCTA
Organism: Reinekea forsetii; assembly: GCF_002795845.1. GTDB lineage: Bacteria > Pseudomonadota > Gammaproteobacteria > Pseudomonadales > Natronospirillaceae > Reinekea > Reinekea forsetii. The sequence goes on along the minus strand of NZ_CP011797.1, from coordinate 1,591,102 downwards.
TGCTTCATGCTTACCGCAATAGTAACAGGTCAAAGCAAGTACCTGCAACGACACATCTGAGACTGAGGTGAACATCGAACCGACCTTAAAAACCGGCCTAAGCGTATGTAAAGCAATGAATTTAAAATGATGACTGTAGTAGTCTAATAATCCCGGACACAATTCTTAGGTGGTAAACTAGCCACCTCTATTTGAGGTGTTCAATGGGAAAGAAACAACGTTCATTTTCAACCGAATTTAAACACGAAGCTGCCTGCCTGGTGGTTGACTAGGGCTATTCGATGACCGAAGGCAGCAGATCTCTCGATGTCTGCGAGACCGGACTTCGCCGCTGGGTTGACCAACTTAAAACAGAGCGGGGCGGCATTACGCCTGTAAGTAAGGCCTTAACGCCCGATCAGCAGCACACTCAAGAACTAGAGGCACGAGTTAATCGACTGGAACGGGAGGAAATCATATTAAAAAAGGCTTGGTACGGCATTCCGGCTGCTCTCTTAATGTCGGTCGAATGGAATCGTAAGAACTGATTTACCAATTGAGAGAGCTTGAGCCGGTCGATATGGTCTGTAAGGCCTTTAGTGTGCCGCGAGCATCGTACTATGATTATTGCCAACAGAAACGCCATATTAACGTTCAACGGTTCGAACTAAAGGCGCTATTCGGACCTTTAACGAAAGCCGAGGTTCCGCTGGCAGTCGAATGATTCAATCGAGCCTGACCAATGAAGGCATTCGAGCGGGCCGCTATCGCGGCCGTTCGCTGATGAAAGAGGCGTCCTTGGTCTGTTGCGGTGTCTTTCAAGGTAGTTGGCACTCTTTTTAGTCATTACGCTGCTTGATCACTCTCACTCTGTATGTCATCTGGATTCAATGTAACACTCCCTACAGGCTCACAATTTCGGATATCGCCCGACCAGCGATACGGCTTGGCTTTTTTCGCCGCCGTTATGACTTCTTTTCGGTTCAATAATATGCCCCTGTCTTGACCGGCATGACGCTGGGCTGGCGTAACAAAGTTAATCTTGCTGTGCTTATGTTTCTCGTTATACCAAACCACAAAGTTCTCCACCCAGTCGCGCGCTTCGGTCAACCCGGCAAAGCCAGATGAGGGCCATTCGGGACGGTATTTTAAGGTCCTGAACAATGCCTCTGAGTAGGGGTTGTCATTGCTCACGCGCGGCCGACTGTAAGACGACAGCACACCCAGTTCTTCCAGCTTGGCTTTCATCGTGAGGGCCTTCATCGGTGCACCGTTATCCGAGTGCAGCACCAGGGGCTTGTTAAAGCTTTGCTCGCGCAACATGCAGCGCTGGACCAATTCCGCAGCCAGCTCACCACACTCTCGATCATGGACTTCATAGCCCACGATCTTGCGACTGTAAATATCTTCAAATAGGTAAAGGTAGTAAAACTGACCCTTTACTCTTGAGGCCAAATAGGTGATATCCCACGACCAAAGTTGATTGGGCCCTGAGGCCGTATGGCTGGTCGGCTTCCCTGTTTTGGTTGGTGCTTTACTCCGGCCGCGATGATGTAGCTGATTGTGTGCCTTCAAAATACGGTAGAAACTCGCTTCCGATGCCAGGTAGATACCCTCGTCTAACAGCGTTGGGACCAGCTGTGACGGCGGTAAACTGGCATATTGAGGCTCATTACTCACCGCTAAGATCACCTGCGTTTCCTGCTCACTGATTTTATTGGCTGGCACCGGCCGACTGGCCAGTGGCCGCTGGTCCATGCCAACCAGACCCGCTCGGTACCAACGACGATAGGTCCTGAGGCTCAACTCAGCTTCCTCGCAGGCGCGACTCAGGCAAGCCCCATTGTTTATGGCTTGGTGTATTAGTGCCACCGTGGCGATGCGCTCCAGCAACGGCGTCAGCTCTCCTCGACGCCGTCCTCCCGGAGCGCATTGAGCTTTTTTCGCAACACTAACAACGCCACCGTTTCGGCCAACGCTTTTTCCTTGAACCGAAGATCTTTTTTGAGCAGTTTGATCGCCACCTTGTCCTTCTTGGCTTGATGTTTGATAGCGCTGCTTTGGGCTTCACTGTTCTGGAATCCCTGGAGACACTCGCTCTTCCAGCGCTGGACCTGCTCCGGATAGAAGCCTTTTTCACGGCAGTACTGCCCAAGCTCAGATGCTGACAACGCAGCCGTTTGGATGTGTAATCCCCACTAAAATTGATAGCAGTCATAAGTAGAGAAATCTCCTAAACTATGTACAGAGGACTTTACTATGAAGACATCACGATTTACCGACAGTCAGATTATGGCCATATTGAAGCAGAACGAAGCAGGCAGCAACGTTCCAGACCTGTGTCGGGAACACGGCATCAGTTCAGCGAACTTCTACAAGTGGCGTACTAAGTTTGGCGGTATGGACGCATCACTGATGAAGCGGATGAAAAAACTAGAAGATGAAAATCGTCGGCTGAAGAAGATGTATGCTGAGGAAAAACTCAAGGCCGAGATAGCCAAGGTAATCATCGAAAAAAAGTTGTAAGGCCAGCCCTTCGGCGAGAGCTGGCAAATCCATCCGAACTGAATACAACGTAAGTATCCGATTGGCATGCGATGTGCTTTCTATCAGTGCCACCTGTTTTGGGTATCAAGCTCAATTATCGGATGAAAATGCTGTTATCGCCGACTGGTTTCTAAGGCTCACAACGAACCATAAACGCTGGGGTTTTGGGCTTTGATTTATGTTCTTACGCAATTCCAAAGAATTTCACTGGAATCATGTGCGGGTACACCGCATCAATCATGACTTGGAATTAAACTTACGCATCAAGCCTGGAAAACGGATTAAAAGAGATAAGCCAGGGGCCCTCAGTGTACCATCAGCGATAAATCAGGCCTGGTCGATGGACTTCATGAGCGACTCATTGAAAAACGGTCGTTCGGTCCGTACGTTCAATGTAATCGATGACTTTAATCGGGAATGCTTAACGATCGACGTGGATTTTTCGCTACCGACTCAGCGCGTGATTCGCTCATTGGAAAGAATTATTGAGTGGCGCGGAAAACCCAGTGCTCTTCCGGAACGTGTCAACCTGTTTTGGACAGTCAGTCCAAAATTAAAGTATTTTTCATTAGAATATTTTGGGCCACTGGCAAAGTAGGGAAATTCACCATGTTCGGCGCTCCCTCTTCAAGCATCTGAGGCGTAATGGGATTAATGGCAACTTCACTCGGTGGTCGGGCTGCCAAGGGCCGGCCTGCCACAAACCGTTCGGGGTGCTTCCCATACTGGTCATCGAGTCCCTTCTGGCGCTCAGCGTGCACCGCTTCATGCTGACCCGTGAACACTTGTTCGGGCGTATAGCCTTCAAGCCCACTGTGATGATGGTCAAAATTGTACCAATCGAAATAGCGTTCAAACCACTGGCGTGAATGACTGACATTGGTAAAAACCCCCGGATAATCCGGTTGATATTTACAGGTCTTAAACTGACTTTCGCTAAAGGGATTGTCGTTACTGACGCGCGGTCTACTGTGGCTACTGGTCACCTTAAATTCCCCCATGAGCTCCAGATAGTTATGCGCGGTCATGGGCGCTCCGCGATCCTGGTGGATGGTCAGCTGGCCCGGTCCCACGCCATATCGCACCAGCGCTTCATCCATTAACTGTTGGGCGAGTGCACTGTTTTCTTTGCGTGAGATCATCCATGCCACTACAAAGCGACTGAACAAATCGATCACCACATACAAAGACAAGTATTTTCCACGCTGCTGAGTCGCTAGTTTGGTTATGTCCCACGTCCAGACCTCATTCGGCTCGGTGGCGAGCAGGCGTGGAATGGCGTGATGCTGGGCGGGGCGTTGCTTTCTGCGCTCACCCACCGCACGCTGGCGACGAAGCAATCGATACATAGTACTGACCGAGCACAGATAAATAGCTTGCTGCAATAACTGCTGATAAACCTCGTAAGGGGGCTGATCACAAAATTCATCGCTATTGAGTACGGCCAGGACGGCTTGGTTCTCCGAGTCGTTTAACGCCCGAGGCTGAACACACTGATGTCGAGCGGTCCGCTGTGGCTGTTCCAATGACGCAGGACGTCGACCATAGAAGGCACTGCGACTGAGCGACAACGCCCTGCAAGCAGGAACCAACGGTATCACTGGATCGCGATGTTCCACTAAGGACATCATTTCTTGTCGCCATCCTGGAATTGTTCGATCATGGCAAAGGCTTTTTTTTGGAGATCTAAGCAACCCTCGGATATTTGCAACTTCCGCTGTAATCGGCCATTCTCTTTTTCAAGCTGTTCGATACGTTTTTGATCCGCGCTTTTGGACGCTTGAGGGCCGGGGCTCGTTTTAGCCAGACCTTCTGGTCCACGTTGGGACAACTCCTTCCGCCACTGCTGAAGTTGGTTGCTATAAAGGTTTTCTCGACGCAACAACTGTCCCAGCTCTCCGTGAGCACACTGATTGGCCTGGGCAATAATATTGAGTTTATATTCGGTTGAAAAACGCCGACGGGTCCGCTTTTCCAGCTCTGGGGCGGGTTGAATCTGAGAACTTTCGCGAGTTTCTATTGGTTTTGGCATAGTGGTGGTTCCTGATACCGGGGCCCTAAATGTATGTTAACTCACTTGGTGAGTGTCTGCTATCAGGTTGACACATAGGGCTTCATTGTGACAATGGACCAGAATATATCAGTCAGGACCTTATTGAGTGGGCGAACCAGGAACAGATTACATTGCTTTACATCCAACCTGGGAAGCAAACTCAAAATGCTTACGTTGAACGATTTATCCGAACTGCAAGGAATGAGTGGTTGGAATTGAATATCTTTGAGGACATCGAAGACGCTCATTATTGGCAACCCAATGGCAATGGACTTAAAATATTGAGCGACCACATTCTTCGATTGGCGGGGTTCCCCAAGACAACTGCTGTGATTGATAACCTTTCTATTTTTAGCTGAGATTAAAAATGGGGGGATTACAGATGACCACTGAGAGCTTGGCGTCAGCCGTCCAATCGTCGGCAGATAACGTCTTTCCTGGCACAGGCATTCCTTGTTGTTTGGCGGTATCGCGCCAATTATAAAGGGTTTTTAACGATATGTGTTCCTGCCGGGCAATCTCGGCCACAGTGACGTTGTGGGGTGGCAACATTTTCTTCAGGATCGATTCTTTCCGTTCTGCTGAATATCGAGCCATTCCGTTCTCATTAACCGCACACTGATCTGGTTTTAGGTGGAATCTAGAGGGTGACAACTATCCTGACACAGGGGGGAAAAAAAACGCAACCATTTGCCGCAGAATAAATAGCTTGGGTACGAGACTAAAATTTTCCAAACACTACGACCCCACCAGCCAGAGGTTATATTGGCCAACAAACTAATGCACCGAAAAATTGGGCGGGCACAACAGCAGGCCACTACCCTCACCAAACCACTACTCAACCGGCTACTTAACAACTGCGATAACAACGTCAGGGGTTTAAGAAATGAAGCCCTTCTCAGACTCGGCTATGAAACGATGCGACGCCGGTCGGAACTCTGTGCCTTTACGTTTGAGGACACCTGCAAAGCACCGGGCGGCAAACCAGCTATCAAACTGAATTTCTCAAGAACGGATCAATTCAGGGCTGGGAACTTTCCACCCATCAGCCGAGAACTCTTCGACTTATTAGAAAAATGGAAGAGTATCGTTAGCGATGAAAGCTATATTCTAAGATCAATTAGTAGGCAGGGGGTTTATCGGTAAAAATCTAAACCCAGAAAGCATAAGTATCATATTAAAGCACTGCAAAAGGACCTGAATAGAGTCCATTGAACAACCATTCAGCGGACATTCATTTAAAGTGGGGGCTGTACTAGATTTGTTAGAGCAAGGTGAGCCGCTTGAAAGAATTATGCTCAAAGGCGGTTGGCAGACGGATTCAACCGCTATGACGTATTTAAGGAACTGGTGTTTTTAAATGAATATTCGGCCTGGAGGAGTTCAATCGTCGACTCCGCCTCGGCAGTAAACGAACCTTATCACAACCTTGGTTTTTTACAAAAAATGTTTGGACTTTCCGCTAAGAACTCACAAACCCAGGAAATCAAGATATTTCTTAAAAACGATTCTTTCGTCAAATTTCCTCTCTACTAACTGAGGACTTTTAACCTCCATTTCAAGACGAGTGTCATGTCCCATATCAATTAATCTCTCCAGACTAATAATTGAATCATCAATAGAGTTAGGTCGGTATAATAAGCCATTAATTCCATGCTCTAATACGGGTGAACAGCCCGGCATATTATTTGTATTTATAGACTTCCCCATAGCCGCGACCTCCGAAAGCGACTTAGGAGTCCCTTAAGGGTATAACGATGGTAAAACCATACAATCTGAAATAGCAATTTCGGGGAGGACGTCTTCGAGCGCTCCTTTATCAGAAAGACATTTGTTATCCAATAATTCATGACTTCTTTAGAGACAGCGACCTGATTGTTAAATTCTAAAAAACCGATCGCTCTCAAATCAACACGATCCCCGTACTTTGCCTTACAATAATCTGGGGCTTCTACCAAAAAACCAACTCACTTCTCAAAGAACATTCTGCAAAGAATAACGAAACGAACGACGCCATTGTCTGCCGCTTCTGTTAATCCGAAATGCTCCAATTCAACTCCGGTCCTAGGCAGATATTCACATTTATGTTGAGGCATAATCCTCGTCCCAACAGAGCTCTCCATATCCTATTGGTTTTGAAAAAATCCTTTAATCGCAAAGATTTGTGTAACGCAATATAATAAACATACAAACTTAGAGAAAAGTGTATTTTCTGTAAACACGGCTCCTAATCCAGAAATGTTATTGACTACCTTCGCGCCGAAAAAAAATGATTCAATAATACTATATATAATAATCTTAGAAGTAAAATTCATTACGAAATTTGGCATGACCCTCAAATAAATAAAAAGTAATGCACGTATAACCATATCCTCTGTAAACGGATTAGTGCCCCGTCGGGTCTAAATTAAAATCGTAATACTCGGCACCCAACCCCGCAAAATGTTTGGGGTATTAGTCCCGGGGCGCGACAACAAAAACTTGATACCTCTCTACCGAAAACCCCATAATTGTATTTTTTCGAAAATTATAAATATACCAAATAGCGCAAAGAACGACATTAAGTTTCTTCTCTTAACTCGACATAATCTGACCTATTCTTTAAGTGTAAAATCTGAAACAACACTCGGCATATTTTTATACACTGTTAACATTCGGGCCCATGTAAACCTTCTCTGCCCCCATACTTTTAAGGTTATTCGTTAATTTCTGATAATAAAGACTTTAAATCTGTCCGAATTTTTAACCATCTTGAGAATTAAATTGCGGGTGACGGTGGTCGCATCCATCCCACGGTTAATCACCGACTCTTCAAGGCCATTTAGTGGGCTAGATCCCTTAATTCGCCGATTAGTCAATCTGGACAAAATAACAGATTTTTCTGATGAAACGTCAAAGATAAATAATTTAGTGACCAGCATTTTATCAAACAGCCGGTTAATTAATTTAATTACGTGATCAAGAGGGACCGCGCTTTCGACACCCTGGTTATAGTAATAGCATGACCAAATCGCTTGAAAAATGCCCTGATCAAGAAGAAGCGGTTTATAACATGACCGACGGCTCACAATTATTGACGATACTAGGAGTAAGTTAAATAGTAGCTTTAACTTAATGGCACCCCTGATGTTGCTAAAACTATTAATCAACATAAAGTTGGCTATCACTATACTAGGTGAAAATAACAAACTCTTAAGAATCAATAATATTTTACAAACCGTTCTAATAATGAAAGTGACGTGATAATTATCGATCGAATGATAATTAATAGACCCATATTCATTTTTAAAAGTATTTTGAAAGCTAGTACAAATAAATGACTTACCAACCCCCGGGTTACCAAAGCCCTCTATAACAAACTCTTGATCACCAGACGCGTCAATTATGATTTGCCCTATATCCCTAAAAATCTTCATATAATCTAGCCTCTCAAGCCAAGAACAATACCCTTTTACTACATGCCCTACCGTTCCCAAAAGTTATTAGCTTAGCGAAATGCCACATATTTAATCTTACTTATTAGATAAATACCGTTAACTTAGTTATTCATGATGCAGCCACTAGCTTTAAACGACCTTGAAGGGCTGAATTTAATTAAAAAGCCTGTCCGATTCTAAGATGTTCTTGTAACAAGAAAAGACGCATGGGAAGTGCTTAGCGGCGGCAACGTTTTTCCCGCACAGAAATGAAATTAGTTCCATGGCCTTGAGTCCGACGCCCAAAAGACGATTTATAAGTTCTATTACAAAGCTTCCGCGTGAATGTCCTAAATGGTGATATGATTTAAAATATAAAATAATAAGAGTCGCCCCAACATAACCGGGAAAACCTTCCATACTCAAGGAAGTCACATCAAACGCACTAGCAACATTTACAATGCAGTCGCTAATACCGCATTATCCGTCTTTAGAACTGGGATTGACTTTAAGACCGGAAATGCAAGGCCACTTTCCTTTGATACAAAAAACCCCTCATGTTTCTCGAGCAATAAGCTGGTGCCAGGTAGCATGAATATGTCGGCGTTCAACACATGCTTAGTTTCATTTATAATGGGCGGATCAATTATAAAGCATGCAGTTGGATTAAGAGAATTGGCAATTGTAGGCATTCTTTTAAATTCAACAACACGACCGCCTAGACTCCTAACCACCTCATGCATTCCTTTTATATAGCCTAACTTATCCATTCTTGCCTTACCCTCATCACTAATTGTTTCGTAACTCGGCTCAAACAAAATTAACTTTCCTCTAGTGACAAGAAATAATTCGCTTAGTAAGATTGTAAGATTTCCACCATTTGGTTCTAACGCATGACTAGAGGTTGTTATATCAACCGATTTGTAAGCCAATGGGATTCGCTTCATATCTGCAACGAATGGTTGAAGTTTGGCAAAATCTTTCCCCAGGATTTCTTAAGAAAATACGATACCTTTGTAGACTCTAGACCAACTAATATCAAAAGCATAGGCCTTGGTAAGGTTTGAAATAATACGTTAAAGTACTAGAGAATAAGTAGTCATCACGCCGGCACCTAACAGAGTATCATTGGGACGTACCCAATCCCGGAGTACATTAGCGAACCCATCGGCCACGGAATTAGCGAAATCGGGATTGGCTTGAGTGTATTCTATGTATGATCCTGCCTGCAAATCATACGCAATCTTGATAATATCTGAAGAGTTTTCGCTAAGCCCCAATTGCTGACGTAAGTGTTCAGTGACATTCTGTCCTTTATTAAAAGCCTTTCGTGCTGATTAAATATTATAGTATTGAAAAATTAATCTCCCCTAAGCTACAAAAAAATATCCGTGACGTGTTAGTAAATAACTAACAACGTAAAAACAATAAGTCATCAAAATAAAAAATTCAAAAAACAATAGGTTTGAAAATCAAAAACTTTCCGCCCTCGCCTTAAGCACAATTATCTCTTGCCACAGAATGGTTTGTAATTCAAAAAACTTTTCCTCAAAAGGCCCTTCATTGTTGAAATGAATGATTTTATTACAAATGGGAAAGACGGCAGCATTATCAGCATGCCTCATTACAATCTCGTGACTAGTCTCCTTGCCAACCTTTACTCTGCTTTCATTACGAGAAACTGCAGTTTCAATGGAAACATTAAGATAAACACACAAATCAGCGCTGGGAATTTTTTCGTAGATTTTTTTCTCGACTTCGGCCATCACCTTTACCATCCAAGGACTATCACTATGACACAAGATTTTCGGACTATCCATCTTACCAAAGTTGTTTGTCGGCCATCTATCAACTAGAACTAAGTGTCCTCGTTTAGCGTCAACTCTAGCTCGTTTAGCCTGTCGTAACCTAAGAATCCCTAAGACTACAGACGATAGGGCCCTTTTTAGGGAACTTTCTGCGTTAACATCGGTTATCGTCGTCGTTGGAAGCGCTTTTGAGCCCATTCGTAGTCTAATCGATTCAAGAACTTTGCCTTGGGGTTTGCCTAAGGAATACGACTTACAGGACTGAAAGCCAGAGAAAGTTTGGCTCAAACCGGAGATCATAGAAGACTTTCCAGCGCCATCAGCACCAGAAATCGCTATTATCATACCCTGTCCTAAGAACTTTTTTTTCTGTTTTACAAAGATTTTATTTAAAACTCTCTTCAAAAAAGAATTGACTCTTAAAAACGGTAAGCTAAGTATAGAAAATCGGACATACTCCGATAAAAACAATCTAAATTTTATCGAAGCAGTAAAACTGGGCATACTAAATCCTTTAGCTAGCCCTGATTTAGTAATATATGGGTCTACGACTATTGGACCAAATCCATGGAGATCATCGGCTAATGTTTTACAAAGTAACCATTCAGATTTATACGAATCAAACTCATGCAAATATAAAAATCGCGATGTAAAAGACCCTGTTTTTAAAAAATGTCTAATTAGAAAAATATATGCCTGTGCTTTATTACTCAAAATCCAAACATTGTATTCAAGACACATCACCCGCTCAGTTAACAAAAATGTATTCAGCGGCAAAATAAACTCTTTCAACCAGCTCTCACCCGTCACTACCTCGAAGTATACGTGCAGATGGAACACTTTTCCTGTAGCTGAAATATTGTAAAAATGCCTAATTTCAAGGAACCGAGCAACTGGGTTCTCTAGTTCCAACCAGCCATGTTGCTGAGCAAGAGTGGTGAAGCTAACTTGACATATAGGTTCTACTAGTATGTCCAAATCACTATTACCAATCAAGGCCTCAAACAGTTCATGATTGTTCTTCCAGCTAACATATTTAATGTTTGCTTCATCAAGCTTTCCTAAAAAATTTATCAATGAATTATCGTCCTTGTGAAAAAGTTAAGTTTTTCTGGATAACTCTGTATAACAAAATAGATGTTAACAAAAACATATTCTGAAATGTAGAAATAAACATTAAATAAGCCATCCCACAAAATATAGACACAGCTGCCCATAGGAAAATTTCTTTTCTTGTCCTGCTGTAATTCAACACCGCATTGATAAGGTGGAATGCAAACCAGAATACAAAAAATCCCAAAATAATCAAGCCCGCTTCTGAGCCTAGAAAAATATACCAATTAATAGAGCTATCCTGGCCGAGTGACGACAAATAACCCAGCCCTATTCCAAACAATGGATAGTTCTGTATGGTAGCGATTCCAGTTTCAAGAGCAATCATCCGTTGCCCCACAGAAGTGCCATCTGAAGTCAGAAGTAACTTCGAGGACACTTTATCGTATGCCTCGTACAAAATATCACCTATCCCCATAGTGTAAATAGAAAGAGAGAAAAGAATTACTAGTATAATACCTAAAAATAACAAGGATTTAATCATGCTTAATTTTTTATTAGTGAACACGAAATAAATCAAAACACCGCAAAAAGCAACCAAAGCTAACGCTGCTGAGAAGGTCATCGTTGCCGCTAAGACCAAAAAAATAGAGTATATGCGCGAACCCTTGCGAGCTATATTCGACCTGTAAAAAATAGCGTAAGGAACAAAACAGGCGAAATAATTACCCACTTGGGTAGGTTCAGTCGAAAAACCATATCCACGGAAGAACCCCACTGCAACCGTGGCCGTAGCTTCTTTACTCCTTGGAATCCATTCGAAAACATCAAAACCTAGTGCTGATCGTCCTAGCACCTCTAGAATTACAAACAGGCAGATAAAGTTAACGCCATAATAATTATATTTTAAAAGCTCATTCGTACTAATATTACGTAACCCCATTGCTAAACAACATAGATACATCCCAAACACGACGCCATATGCGAGTAAATAATTACCACCTTTTGCCGTTGGGTTATAAAGCACATTCAGGCACATAAGAAAAAACGCGACAACAATAAGACAATCAACTTTAGAAGTCCTTACTGACACCGGCCTAGCAAAGCCAACATCTAAAAGAATTCGTATTACTATCGAAAACACGGCTAAACACAAAAAAAGAAGAGGTAGCGGTGTCCAATCATTGAAACGTGCAACAGCTGACCAACTGAGCGTTACCAGATGTAAGTTTAAGAATGTATGCTGCCATTTTCCATGGATCAGTCGCATTAAATTAGCCTCTAGCGAGCTCTAACGAGCACCGTTTCATGTACACAAGCCTCTGATTGTAAAATATGATCACTTGAAGTTATTTTCCATATCAATTTGAAAATTTAAAATCCTGGATGCCACTCAGTGATGCGACACACTATTGTAAACGTGTATATATTTTCGAATCAACACGCGCAGATCATATTCAAGCCTGGTTGCCGCCGATCTCTCCAACAAGAATTTCTGCCTTTGTTCGTGCGCAGTAATTTTACTATCTATTATGTTAGCAATTTCTTCATCTGAAGCTTTCAAATTGACAAGGGTCAAATTAAGGTTTGAACATAACTCGTTATGAGGAGGAATATCAGATAGGATAACTTCTGTGGGAAGCGATAGAGCTTCAATGTTAGCTACTCCTATACCTTCCCATTTAGACAAACTAAGATAAACTATACTTTTGTCAATCGCCTCTAATACTTCCTTTCGTGGTTTAACTCCTCTAAACTCAAAAATGTTCTCAAGAGCGGTATTATTAATCTCAGCTCTCGCCGAATCCATCTCAACACCCCTGCCATACCAGACAACCTTACTTAAATTTTTGCATTGTGACAGTACTGATAAGATTCTTGGCACATTTTTTTGTTCGACGAATCTTGCTATTATTATGACATCAATGTTTTTTGTACCGTAACAGATTAGATCATTAACCTGCATTAATTGATCAATATGTATGCCATTTTTAATTGGGTGAATTTTTGATTTTACCCAAGGAAAAGTTTTAATCACTTCATCCCCCACCGAAATACTAACAGGTATTATTGCGTCAAAAAATGATATCCCTAGCCTTAAAAGACTGTATTGAATAAAGTTAAAGTTCACCAAACTATTATGGACATTAAGAATGCATTTGGTGCCAAACAACTTCATGAAAAAAATATACGGGATGAGTGACATATTATGCACATGAATAATGACACGACGATTTTTCTTTTTAATTTTTATTACTATTTTACAAAGCACAAAAAATGAAGTGATGAAATTCAGGCCAAAATATCGCTGTTTTGAATTCACATCTAAATACAAACCTGAAGATCTAATACCTGAGATTGCACAGACATATCCCGACGATTGTCTATCGATCAAGCGATGTGTTTTGTATAAATCATTCCAGGGCATAGAGGTTGATGCAACATGGCGAACAAGGTGAATTACTTTAAAATCGTTCATTTTTATAACCTCTTAACCTTACAACTGCAAAATTCACTAATCAAAAAATACTATTTAAAATATCATGTCAGACAGAACTACTATCAATCAGATGTCTAGGTTTGATTGAATGTCGGTTAAAGATCTTAGTTATGTCTGGCTGCAGAGTAGCGCTTAATTTGAGGTTATTTATACACCTCTCCCAGTTAATCTTTCGCTGCACAGTACCCTCCGAAAATTTATTATTTAATTCCTGTGTCAGAAGACGAATATCTGAAATTGAGACACCAAGGCCACCAGATAAATTTATTACTGCTTTATTTGGTGAGTGATCATGATCGGGCCTATATTCAATAACAGGTCTATTACACAAAATTGATTCTTGAACCAACGAACTGGTGGTGTAAACTATCAGTAGCGATATGTCTGTGAGAAACGTTTCTATCTTTGCATTTTCTATCTTCAGGAAAGGATATTCTTTTAGCAGGGACGAGTAATATGCTAATCGATCTGGTCGGGTTAACTCTTGAGGATGAGGTCTACCGAGACATAACGAACATCCTGATGTTGCAAGTGCATCCAAAATCGCTCGATCGGTAGCTTCTTGCTGAACCCAACGGTTATGACAATCACCAAGCATGAGACCGATAGTTGGAGCTGCTGGGACAGAGTTTGCAATGTCGCGCCAAGGTAAATAGGGATTATCGCCTAACACAATAGTCTGTGTTGCCCCATAGGTATAGCTGGGGAGACTATCACTTATTATTACAAGAATATCGCATTCTCGGGGGACTAAAAGGTTTTCCGTGAGAACAGGCATAGTATAAATGACATTCCTAGTTAACCCAAGCTTGCCTGCAGTATACAGAAACATCTTAGACAAAGGGGTAACACCCTCTCTCAAAAAGACACCTACATCCTCACCAATACATGTTAACTCATCGAAGGCTTTGGTAAAAAGAATATTTGACGCAATAGCCTCTAAAATAACATCCGACTGAATGAAAGGGAACCTAAGTTTAAGTTTTAGGCATTTGAGCTTGGCTTTAAAATTCAATTCAGTAGACGACATTAATTCATAATTATCTATTTCAGAACAACCAACAATCAAATCATACTGTAAATAATGGCTCTCACGATTAAACACTTTAGAACGGAGCGTATTGTTAGTCCAAACTATTATCTTCCTTTTACTTCCTTGATCGCCCGTTACATTTAGAGAGATGTGATATTTTTTAGGCGTTTTAGCTAGCACTTTTAATACGTCACCTGAAGAATGGAGTGCTCGTAATATTGAAATAACTATGTAACGGAGTAACCATGCAAACGACTTATTCTTGGCTGAACGTAACACCAATTTATCAATTAAAAACGTCTGTCTATTTCGTTTGAAGACCTCGCCCCAAAAATCGCTAGGTTCATTTTTTAATACTTCATAGGCATAAGTCGATATATCGAACAATTCTTTTTGCGATAAGGTATTCGATTCAATTTCCATGAAACCGAGTAGTTTAGTGTGTGTCTTTAAATAGCGTATAAAACGAACTAGATAAATTCGATAATTTTTCATTAAACTCTTTGGATTCATTTCAATAATACACTCAAAAAATTATTAGGTCGATTACACTATCAAGCGAATAACAATACATTTCAATAAATTAGCAAAAATACCAGATGGCCAGAACAGATCCAAGAAAGCCAACGCAATGGAAGCTATGGAGATAATCGGTTAAACATATCGAACACTTACAGATAACTCTTTGTAACTATTCTTTTTAACATGATAAATTGACCCTCAAAATACTTGTTTTTGTAACTTAGGCCATATTGAAGCAATAAAATAAGAACGTTTAGTGAACAGAACAAAAACCAGCTAACATTAACGAAAATTGAAAACACTATTGGTGGTATGAAAAGACTTACCATTAATATTATCAGCCAAGGCACACTCTCATATTGCTTTGACTTGAGAAATGCAAAAGCAACGATGATTATCACTTGAGAAAGAATACCAAATACTAGGCACCGCAACAAAATTTCTAGTGTCAATGGATTGTTCATCGTAGATATCACTACAAATGCAAGGGTAGTGATGCAAAAAACTACGTGCGTAATAGCGATCTTTGCGCGTTCACCAACGACAAGCATCCAACTAGAATGAATCGAGACAACCAGTCTACCTAAAAACACTAGATAAATTAGAGGGAGAAAATTGATGACTATGGAATATTCACTCAAATAGTTAGGAATAATATAAGTCGACAAAAGCCAAAAATATCCAGATCCAATAATTAAGTAAGCGAAGAGCGTAACTTGCAAAAACCCTAAGTAACCCAAATAAGAAGACCCTTCATCGCTCGTTTTCACGAAATACTCGCGACCGTATTGTGAAAATAGACTCAAAATTTGACCTGTAATAAGGAATAATAAAGAGCCCAAAAAAGCAAGAAAACCGATGTTCGCAATCCCATCCAAATCAAAATAATAAGCTCCAATAGTCTTTTCTAAAGTTACAGACGGAACCCCAACTAAGGAAACAAAAAAAACAGGGACTCCATAAGTCACGTATTTTTTGACTCGCTGAAAATCAACATATGGCAATAAATGACGTTTAGAAATATGATTTATAAAACAGCAAGTAATCAAATATATGGCAAGTTCCCCAAGGGCCAACCCGTAAATACCATAAAACCAGAGAAGAGGAAGCTGTACAGCTAGTCTTAACAGTACATTTAGTGATCTTGCATACAAGGCAACCTCCATGTCATAGGTATAACGATTAAAAAGTAAGTAATGATTATATATTTGGTAAGGTATCGTTACCAAACCATAGATCAACATCACAGCAAACATCTTTCCATAGAGATCAAAAAAAATGCATATGACTATTGCCAGCAATATTAGCGTAACATTTATTATCAAAACATACGTTAGGGAAACCCTGAGACTCAAATATATTTCATCCAAATCGTTTTTGATGTACCAGCCTGGCAATTTAAGAATCAAACCATCGGTGATGCCAAACTGAAGCATAGGGTGAAAAGTAAAAACGAGCATTGCCAATGTCAAAATCGCGAAATCGTCTTTGGTTAAAAGATAAGCAGCAGAACCAAGAATTAAAGCCTTCACTCCGGTCTCCATGAATGTTGGAATAGACCACTGCGCCAAATGCTTTATAAATATGCTCATAGTTATATATAATCTCGTAATGCTTCGTTATTAGTCACATAAGTAGACTCAAAAGCGTGGGTGTGCTTAGAAAAACTGATATTTTATGCAGGTTGGAAAACTTTTGAAGCATTAAAGTTAACCTTTACTAAATAATTCAAGTTAGTTCTTAACTTTTACGAAGAACAAAGCATTTATTTTTAAGTTTTTGGAAAAATTAACTCAAATTTACATATCATATCGGTACAAAATCCTTCCTTAAACTTGGAAATATCGACTTCTTTTTTTGAGACCTCAATAGAATCATGGGAATATTGTTTCTCACCGATCTTATACCACTTTAAACCAAGAGATTTCATATGATTTATTGCTAACTGCTGAACAACATGGCCTAACGGTTTATCGAATAAACTACGATCATAAGCCGCTACGGAATATAGGCACTCATCCCTTGTATTCTGGAAAAATCCTCCACCCACTAGATCACTACTATCAGGATCATGTAGCATTACTAAAAATGCAATTCCTGAACTGACCATTCGATATTGCATGTCCCAAGTTGAATCGTCACGAGTCACCCTCCCAGACACTACTTCATGCAGATATTTGAATTGATTCCATTTTATTTTATCGATATTTGATGAAGTGAAAATACCATGTCCCCATTCTCGGAGACCTTTATTGATAAAAGGCTTGTAACTTTTCCTATAATGACTCCGTATTTCATCCAATGATAGTGACAGATCTATATACATTTCATGTCTTACCGATACAGTAGCCTCATGCTCCATTCCTTGCCTATACCAATCAGTTAAAACCGTCTCGCGATTGACTCCGATTGGGCCCTGTTGAGTCATTAGCGAACCATGAAAACCGATCTCTGAGATGGTGGTAAGACAATTCATAGCATTTGAGCAAAATCTTTTTCTTAGCTTTCGGGTAGTTGAATCCAAAAATAAAGGCGCTAAGATGGGTTGACCGAGACTTGTTAACTTAAGCTGATCGTTCATTTTAACCGCTGTTAGCAACCATAGTCCACACGCTTTCCCTCCAGATAAAATTATTATACTAAGGTCGGCTGTCTTTGATCCGTTTTGAGATAAGTAAGCGTTCTGATAATTTATCATATCAGCGGCATACTCAACTGGCTGATAATCTAGTTGGGCAAACTGGTCGTTCCAAATTTCATGATTGGTATGTCTGGGAATAAACTCAATGCCATTCAGTGATAGTTGATTAAAAAACTTGCTAATAATGTCCATAAAAAGAAAGCACCATCTTGTAAGCTGTATTTAAGGAATTAAGTTGACCATAAAGATAATCATCAGGAATCTAATCAATTCCAGACAATTAGTTATTCTTCAGTTCTACTTAGGGTATAAGTGTGGTTACCACGAGAACAAAAATAGGACCTAAAACCACGTCCAAAGTCGACAGCATTGGGACTCTATCAGTGATGAGAATTCAACCGCGATCTATTTTTAATTCGGTGATTTGAGGAAAACCCATAAATAAGTATAAGCACATATTATATTTTAAGAAACTTTTAAAGAGATTAGTGATGACTTCAATCCTCTAGACGACCTGTAGCTGAAACTCTATTAACTGGCACTTTGAACCGTGAAAAACCACATAAATCGCCAGCTTTCCTAATGCCTTTGATTCGATCACTTGGATAGACAAGGAGTATATATGTAGAATAATTAGCGGATGCTACAAACGTGACTGGCGTAGTCCACAGTATGTCACCTTTGCCTAAACCCAACGCAAGACAAGCTGCATGAAGCGCTGATGTTGCACTATTCATGGCAAGCGCGTGTCTAGCGCCGGTGATTGAAGTTGAGGCTTTTTCGAACTCAGGCACCTTAGGCCCCTGAGTAAGGAAATTAGATTTCAAGACATCTATAACAGCTTCGATATCAGCATCACAAGTACCTTGTCGACCATAATGAATTATGGTTAAAATTTTCCTAATAATGGGGTATGTCCCTACTTTGCCAGTGGACCAAGATAATCTAATGAAAAATACTTTAATTTTGACAACTGTCAAAAAAAGGTTGACACGTTCAGGGTCCAAAAAAACAGGATCGACTTCCTCCTTTACTTCTTGGTATTTTCATGCCAGAAGTGACTATATTTTCTGGAGTTAATCAGGGACTCTAGTTCATTTTAATTCTCTAATAGAAATAAAACTTTCTGCACTATAAACCCCAACAGAATTGCCTCGAAATTTATTTAGTTGTGATACATTCTCTATGGAACGACTATGGGGGGCATCATGCATTTCTAGTTTGTACGCATCAAGGACTTTCATTTTGATTTGCATATAATTGGTTATATCTACAAACACATTTGGAATAAAAGGCATCAGACCTGGTGTTTGCCACTCAGTACTTGATAAGACTTCAAAAGCATAAATTTCTTTCACACAGAAGTCTGGCTGCGGCCTACAAGCTATCATTACTGCTTTATGTGTAATTTGATGATCAATGTTTAAATCGCCCATATGATGTGTATAGATAATCTCTGGATGGAGTTCATGAATTCTTTTTTCTATTGCTTGTGTAACGTTTAATAAGGCCACCGTATCCATCTTATTATCAGGAAAATCTAAATTATTCATAGATTTTACGCCGATAATATCTAAGGCTTTTTGTGCCGAGTTTAGTCGTGAAGAAACCTCACTATTTACTATTGTTCGGGAGCCAACACCATCTGTCATAAACAAGACATGAACATCATCGCCATGCGCAACATGTTTTGCCATTGTACCGCCACAACCCAGAGCCTCATCATCTGAATGAGCTGCGACCACCAGTACGGTCCGACTCACCCTATGAACTCCCACTTCATTGCTGTTCCGATGGACAGATCACGGTTTATCTTTCTTCCTAGCAACACATCAATGTTTTTTGGAGCCAGCCCGTAGCCTGGGCGAACAATTCTAAGATTTTCATCTGTGAGCGAGTCTCCCGCTTTGACGTCCTTTGCTATATAAAGAGACCGCCGGAACTGCAAAGACTTTTTCTCAACAGCCGCACCGCCATAGACGACGTTACCAACACTTGCCCAAGCTCGCTCGCTCTCTTCTACTAAAGCACAGAATTCAGCTGGTTCCAATGAAAAAGAGGCGTCTACGCCGCCATCTGAACGCCTCAGCGTGAAATGTTTCTCAATTACAGTTGCCCCCAGCGCAGCTGCGGCACAGGGCACGCCGATGCCAAGAGTGTGGTCAGATAACCCTACCTGTAATCCAAACATTTGTTGAAGGTGAGGAATTGTTGCAATATTGGCATCCTTAGCAGTTGATGGGTAATTTGAGGTGCACTTCAGGAGAATTATTTTATCATTGCCCTCAGATCTGGCCGCATTAACTGCATCCTCAATATCCGACACAGTTGCCATACCAGTGGACATGATCAAGGGTTTCCCGGTTGATGCTGCCTTCCTGACAAGAGGTAAATCAACCAACTCAAATGAGGCAATTTTATAGCAGGGAGCGTTGAGTTCTTCCAAAAGGTCGATCGCAGCAGGCTCGAAGGGAGAACTAAAAACGATTAGACCAAGTCTTGCACAACGATCAAAAATAGGCTTATGCCACTCCCAAGGTGTGACTGCCTCTTTATACAATTTGTAAAGATTACGACCATGCCAGGGACTACTTGGATCATTGATAAGAAAATCAGGGCTATCGACATTCAACGTTAGACCGTCCGGACTCGCCGTTTGTAATTTTAGAGCGTGAACTCCTGCCTTTGCAGCTGCATCAACCAACGCCATTGCGCGATCCAATGACTGGTTATGGTTGCCAGACATTTCAGCAATTATGAATGGTGGATGACTTAACCCAACTAAACGTCCGCCAATATTGATGTCCTTCATACTATATCGCCTCAAATAAAAAGGTATCTGAATCACCCATTTGGATAAACCAATTTTCAGGATTTAATAGATCAGGGCCGACCCAATGCCGGTCATATATCTTTAGGGAAAACGGTTGACTGAAATACTCATCATCTGGTCTTCGATGATAAAAATTAGGGTTCCAGCATTCGAATTCCGACAACCCATAATCACTTGCGGGAACAGTTTCCTGAGAGTACAGAAGTTGATAAGTTGGCATTTTACAACCTGCTTTTCTGTATTGGCTAATAACTGGACCAGCTATAT
The DNA here is from genome assembly GCF_002795845.1 of Reinekea forsetii. GTDB lineage: Bacteria > Pseudomonadota > Gammaproteobacteria > Pseudomonadales > Natronospirillaceae > Reinekea > Reinekea forsetii. Next base: position 1,570,450 of record NZ_CP011797.1, on the reverse strand, counting down.
TTCCAAAACGCCATTGCTGCCATTCGTCAGAATACTGAAAACGAAGGGGCCGGTCCTTAAATACCAGTGGGTCAAACAGGGTCGTGGTTACGAAGCCTGCGTAAAACGGTGTTACCCACTTAAAAAGCTTTGTTTTAACTGTGGTAAATTTTTGGTTTGCGAACCCAATGATGAAGGGTATGTCATTAACAGCACAAAACTCATCTATTGACTTCATAAGCTGTGAAATTACAGCCAAACCGCGAACCGTCTCCTTCACATACGCATGTGCACCCATATAAACTTTTTCCCCGCAAATGACTAACGGAAACAGACTATAGTGACCGATGATTCCCTGATCTGATTCGGCAATAAAAATAACGGCTTCTCCCTCAGGGTAATCTTGATAGTAATGCCGCCATTTTCTCAAAGTCCATCCATGCGGATTTTTCTCCCCAGAGAATAAATGAACTATATCCTTTGCATCTTCAAACGTGCCTCTGCGTATTTCAAACTTCATGCTGTGCTTCCAGCATCTACCGTCATCACAGAACCTGTGATCATCTTGGCTTCATTCGACATCAGATAATTCACCATGCTGGCGACATCGTCAACATGTGCAAGCTGACCGAGCGGACTGCGCCGCTTGATGGATTCGAGTTTCTCACCCTCCAACCCTTGCGTCATGTCTGTCGCCATGTACCCCGGCGCCACACTGTTCACGGTTACACCAGCTTTTCCAACCTCCCGTGATAATGACTTAGTGAAGCCATTAACGGCTGCTTTGGTTGCACCGTATACCGCGAGGCCCCTGAATCCAGTAGTGCCTATGATCGATGAAATATTAACTATCCTCCCCCTTCCGTTTATTAACATAGGGCGTAAGAAGTACTTCGTGAGCAAAACTGGAGCTTCAATATTTATCCGAATTGCTCTGGAAATATCACTCTCATGCATGGTCGCAAGTATTCCATCTAGCCCGACAGCTGCATTGTTAACCAAACCATACAAACGCCCATATTTTCTTGAGATTTGATTACAGAATTCGTGAATGCCCGAAGTATCTGAAAAATCGTATGACTCAAACACACCGTTATCTGAAGCTGACAACCATTCTTCACACTCAGGTGAGCACTTTCTGCCAACTACCACAACCTGATAACCTGAAGTGTCCAGTCGTTTAGCAATAGCGAGTCCCAATCCACGAGTGCCCCCGCTAACCAATACTATATCCATAATTCTATGTCCTGTTTATCTTGCCAGTGGAGTTATGCTCAATCTCAGCTACAAACCAAATAAGTGCTGGAACTTTGTGTTTTTCCAGACGTCTTCGGCAGTGCGCAATAATGGCATTTTTAAATACAGCCTTGTCAGACACAGAGGAGAGTATCTGAATTTCTGCCGTAACTAACTCCCCCATAACACCACTACTTTTGGGTTTTACAATTACCTCGCCGACACCTTCCACTTCGCGAATGACAGATTCAACTTCTTCGGGAATCACTTTATTACCACCAACATTAATGGTACCAGAGTCACGACCCAGAAAATGAACTCGCCCGCCTCTGATCTCGACGAGATCACCGGTATCAACGAATCCTTCGGCGTTAGTAAGTGAGGCACCCCCAGAGATTACAGGGGTGTGTTTCTCTGGCTTTACCAGCAGTGTTCCGGAATCACTGATGCGAAGCTTGTTACCCGCTATACCCTCGTCAAGATATCTTTGAGGGAAACCCGGCAGTCCGTCCGTGACGGAGAAGCCAACACCGGCCTCGGTAGACGCATAGATATGAGCCACTCTCGCTGATGGAAAAGCCGATTTAAGTGCATTTAGAACAGACCTATCCGCTGGCTCACCACCGAGTGTTACCTGCCTGAAAACATGACCCTGCAACGCACCGCTCATCAATAATTTACGCCAGTAAGTGGGCGTTGCAGATAGAGCGTTCGCGTGGCTGTCACGAAAAAAATTCACCTGCCCACTAAAGCTCTCGATTCGATTGCATAAAACGAGCTTTGAACCGCTGGACAACGCCTGCAGTACAACCTGAAGGCCCGCAAATCTAAAGGGATCGAAAACTAGGCCCCAAATAAAATCTTTGCCCCGACTAACGTCAACTTTACAGGTTTTCGTGAGACTGTCAGTTGAATGTTCTATCAGTTTTGGGATACCCGTTGTCCCGGATGTAGCCAGCACCCACCGAGTTGCATATCTTACCGCCGGGGTGGGGTTACCATCCACATATTCCTCCTTAGCGGGTACTCTCACCTTACAGTCCAACGATTCACTAACTGTCAAGTTCGCCTGGAACTGCCGTTTCAAATGAACGTAATCATTTGATTTTTGCAGGGACGCCGGCACCAGAAAGACCACTTCGGAAAAACCGTCAAGCGCAAGCATCCATGTAAGTGCACTCACACTGTCTGATAGCTCCAAGGCAACCCGCGGCTTGTCTGTGAGCGGGAATAATTTCCTACAAGCGACAATATCCCGCTTTAGCTCGCCGGCCGTTATCTGCCTTTCTGGCGAGACCCATAAGAGCTGTGAGTCATCAACTTTGTTCAATAGCTCTTCCAGTATCACTGCGAGCCCTTTTTAAATCGGTTCTCATAAATAGCAACAAAATCACCAAAAGAAACAGGGTAAACAGCATCTTCCATTTCAACAAATGGGTCAAACTCTAGCTCTTCTTCCAACCGGGCTACGAGAATAGCGAAACCCAATGAGTCGAGCCCGCTGTCAAGAAGCACGGTATCGTCTGTCAGCTCTGAACACTGTAGCCTCGATTCTGTTGATTCGAGAGCTTCTTCAAAAAGTTTAATAATTACTTCACGTATCTGCATCTATTTCTCCAATATGAACTCTTGACATGATTTTTTAACGGAACCCGGCATCACTTTTTCAGCCTTATTGATAATAATGTTATGCTGATCCGAGGCAAGGCAATATTCGATAAACTCAACTTCACTGCCAGTCTTTGTGGATCGAATGAAACGTGAAGTTTCAGGGATACCCAAAAACCGATTCAGTTTTATCGGATTGATGTTAAACGCTGCAACTTCGCTGCGCAAAATTCTAGTGGTGGGTAAACTAAAGGAGTATTTAGCTGCAATCACAAGAAGTGCTACAAATAGACCTGGGATGATTTTCTCCGAGCCAATGTAACAACCCCAAGTGACTTTGCCACTTCCCAGCCCTGTGAAGTAAATCGTGCCAACTGATGTTCCATTATACTCAACCACATAATAGGCTGCAGAACAATTCGCCTCCAGACACGACAGAAATTGTTTATGTGCACTGAGTTCGATAACTGAATCGTCTACCATATTCAGACGTATTCTTTCTGAGTTTCGCCAACTCAGAACTCTATCCGTATTCTCTTGTGAAAAATGCATCAACTTGAAACTCATCATATGTTCCTTTGATCTATGAGAGCTTGAACAACGCGACGACAACCATTACCGTCGACGAGCTCACGCATGCGCTTTGAACTAACACGGTTGCCTGAAGGATTGACTAGTATCTGCTTCAAACCTGCACGAATGAGGTTTATGTTTGCATGCTCGACTTTACCGAGGAAATATATGAGACCTTTCTTCTCCAATTCTTGGTTGATGCCATGCTGATTTATAGCAACACTGACTATAACAGAGTTCAAACCAAGACACATACGCTCCCAGTTTGTTGCACCACCCGCACCGAGCATTAAATCGGCTCTTATGATAAGGGCGGAAAGACTGGGCAACTCGTAATAGACTCTTGCGTGCTCAACCCGTGAAACCAAATCCGAAACAGCTTCCGGCGCTGAGTGGTTGCTTCCGATGACGACATCAACATAAAGATGTCGGAATTCTGGGGCATTCAGTGCTGTCAAGTATCGTTCAGTCAAGTGAAAGGGGTCACTCCCACCTACAAAAATTAACACTCTGGATATCTCGCCATTTCGCTCAGGCAAAGCGTTCGCAAGCAACGGATAATCTAGTCCTAACAATGCGTAGTGTGGACCAAGGAGCAGATTGCACTCGGCATTTGTCCGCCCCTTGTAGCGCGCTTCACCTGATTTGCCCTGTGCATTCTGGTCGAGAAGAATATCGGCTTGATGATCCCGATCACCTAAGTCATCAATAACCATAAGTTTGTGGTAACAATTTTCTAGTAGAAGCTGCCAATTTTTATCAATTGCATAATGATCAACGATTAACCAGTCAACTACTACATCGCCAATTAAATTTTTTGTTTGCTCGGCATCTGTTTTCCAATCTACTCCTAGCGATGCTGCGTGCGCAGGGACGCTCTCATATTTCTCTGTTAATTTTTCTTGCATCACAACTTGAGTAGCTAAAGCTTGAGCTTCAAAACCACGCTTACGGATTAGTTCAAGCAAATTCCCTTCGTGCGGACGACAAATAAAACGACAGCTTGCGCCTTGCGCACGCAATGCTTGAGCAAGCGTAAGGCATCGCATAACATGCCCTGTGCCGATATCTAGCGATGCGTCTGTACGGAAAATGATGTTCATCAACATATTAATTTAGCCGTTTAAAACCAGCATGACAAATAGGCCCTTTTAACAACTCACTTACATTACGACCTTCTTCACATTCTTTAATCAATCCAAATACCGATTGTAGGGCATCAAAGTAACCATCTATAATAGTTGGCGTATGTTCTGTAGACACATAAACACTATTACTAGCGAGGTAACCCTTGGCTAACATTTCCTGTGTTACTAAAGTTTTGTAGGCCAATGCATTTTCACTTTGGAAAGTGTAGCCCGTTAGTGACGGCAGACCCCAGTGACTAATACCTAGGTCATGGTTATCTGCCAACAACTGCCACCGTTTACGAATCTGCAAGCCAGTTTGAGTAATGGTTTTCCACGACTTAACGCGTTCCATAACCTCGAGAGTTTTTAACGCTGCAGAAGGCCCAATTCTTTCAGTCCAAAAAGTAGAACTGATAAATGTATTTTGAGCGGCCTGCATAATCTTCTGTCTCCCGACGCAAGCGGAAATCGCATATCCATTACCCAAGGCCTTAGCAAATAGCGCAATATCAGGCTCCACGTTAAATTTATTATGTAACCCTCCAAATGTTTCACGGAAACCTGATGTACATTCGTCAAAAATCAAGACAATCTTGTTTTCAGTAGCCAAGCTACGCACTTTTTCTAAATAATCATCTATGGGGCCGCTATTACGAGATACTTCCATTTTAATTGCAGCTATCTCACCGTTATTCTCTTTTATTAAATTTTCAAGCTCTTCAATATTATTATAGCTAAAGGGTAAGACTGTACCAGTTAAACCACGAGGAACACCCAGTGGTTGAAGCCCAGGTAGCAAATGTCCATCGAGACTTTGATCGCTATTTAGATTCGAAGCCAAGTACCAATCATGCCAACCATGATATCCACAGATCGCGACTTTATCCCTACCGGTATGTGCCCGAGCTATTCTAATAGCAATTGAGTTTATTTCACCACCAGCTCTTGCAAAGCGGACCATATCAGCCCAAGGGTTAATCTCAATTAATTTTTCCGCTAAGTAAACTTCCTCCGGACAATTAAGAGTTGACATGTTCCCGTCTTTAACACATTTCAAGACAGCATCGTCTACTTCTTGATGGCCATAACCTAGGATATTTGTTCCAATGCCCATGATGCTCATATCGATTAATTCGGTTCCATCCAAATCCCAAACCTTACAGCCTTTCGCCTTGCTGAAATATGCAGGCCATTGATCCGGTAAAAACATCTCTGGCCTTTTGGATAAAAGCATATTACCACCAGGTATTACATGCTTAGCACGCTTGTACAGCTTTTGCCCAGCGCCCATTGAAGCCCCCTCATTCCTATCAATGTGTTTATTAATCTCAAAAATATTCGGCATCTGTTCTCTTAAAGTAAGTATTTCAGACCAGGTGAAATGTATTTCTGGAGAAAAATAGTTAAAGATATTATCTATTAATATTAAGTCATCATGTTCATCTAGAGTTAATCGAATATTGGAAAAGTCTTCAACTGATTCCATATTGCCAGTTTTGAAAAAACCGGAGTCCCGCGCATAAGGTGTAACATGCTCGCGTTCATGAGGTTCCTGACTCTTAAAATGTGATTGCTCTAATACGCTAAAACTAAACACCTCAACATCTAGCCCATCCGGGTAAGTAGGAGGCATCCCATTACTAAAATAATCGACATCTGAACTGAGGTACCCCTTGATGACTTGATCCACTAAATCAGCATCCACCAGGGGACAATCCCCTGTAATCCGAACTACAATATCCGCATCATGTTCTTTTGCAGCATTATAAAAACGCTCAAGCACGTCATTTTCACTGCCCTGCGAACAACTAAACCCAAGATTCCTCACATAGTCTGCCAGACGGATGTCGGCATCCGCATCAGAAGTAGCCACAACTATCTGATCAACTAACTTTGATTGTGAAAGTCGAAACAACAATAATTCAATTACAGGGATGCCATTTATGAGCTTCAAGACTTTGCCGGGAAGCCGGCTGGAACCCATTCGGGCCTGGACTATAGCTACAATTTTCACAATATATTCCAATTAGCAGGGTTAATGAGGTTCGTGACATCACTACTGATTTCTGGATACGAATTTATTGAGGTACCACTAGCTGCTCTAATAATTTCTGCAAGCTGAGGCTGCGTTTCGACTCCAACAACCACCCTAGTAATATCCGGAAAAGAAAGTACATAAGAAATACAAGCATCCAAGGGTGACATTTTATTTGCAAGCAGCCATCTATCCCAATGATCCCACAATATATTCCAGGTTTTGAACTTACTAGGAATAGAGTCTCTCGGTATAAGCAATAAACCCTGTAAGAAACTAGAGCGAATATGTATTTCTACTCCGGCAGTACTTAGCTTTCCCAACCAACCAGAGTTGATCAGCCGGCGATCCACCAAATTAAATGGGCACTGAACAATATCAAAGTCATATATATTAAAAAGTGCATCAAACTCACCGGGTGAGGACACGGATATACCCACATTTCTAACTAAACCCGAATCCTTTAATAACCTTAAAGCGGAAAGAATTTTAAAACCTTTTGGCTCAAATAATTGGTCAGGTCTATGGAGCAACAGTCCGTAAAGCCTCTCTACTCTAAGGCGGCAAACTGAGTCTTTAACAGAGTTGATCACCCAACCTTCTATATCGATTATATGCTCAGGGATTTCGGGCAGTTTTGTTACCACATTGAAGGCCGCAACCCCCATATTACCCAGAACCTGTTCGCTGTCACCATAAGCCATCGCAGTATCTATAGTATCGACGCCAGCAAGAGTGGCGCTCTTTAGAATTGCTTTTCCGTCTTCCTGGCTTACTTTCCCATTAACATTAGAAATTCCATATTCCATACCAAATTGAGCTGTACCTAAAGCTAATCTCATTTTGGCGATACCAAAGACCTTAGTACCTCAACAACTTTATCTTGATCTTTTTCAGATAAAGCTGAGTACATTGGCAAACTAATGGCCTCAGAATAGTATTTTTCAGATTCAGGAAAGTCACCCTTCTTAAAACCCATAGCAGCATAATAGGGTTGCAGGTGCACCGGTATGTAATGAACGTTCACACCGATATCGTATTCTCTAAGACCTTCAAAAACCTCCTTATGAGAGCGAAGAATGTAATCTAACTTTAATCGAATAACATAAAGATGCAATCCCGAATAGGTATCGTCCAATTGAGAAGGAATTACTACTGGTAACCCATCCAGAAGGCGATCATATCGTCGAGCAATTTGATGCCGCTTTGAAACGAACTCGCTGAGCCTGCCAATTTGAGATACACCAAGTGCCGCCTGGATATCAGTCATGCGGTAATTGTAACCTAATTCAACCTGCTGGTAATACCACGGGCCATGCAATGGCTCAGTCATCATATTTTTGTCTCGCGTAATGCCATGCCCTCGGTAGAGTGCCATTTTATCTGCTAGCTGGTCGTCATTAGTTAGTGCTGCGCCACCTTCACCCGTGGTAATAATCTTCACGGGATGAAAACTAAATATTGTAATATCAGAATATGCGCAATTGCCGATTGGCCCGCCTAAGTAGCTGCCTCCAATGGCATGGGACGCATCTTCAATAATTTTTACGCCATATCCCATGCATAGATCCCGAATAGCCCTCATATCACAAGACTGGCCACAAAGATGAACTGGTACTAAAATTTTCGGTAAAGTTCCGTTTATTTGTGCTTTTATTAACTCTTTCTCTAGTTTTTTGGGACAAATATTATATGTATCAGGATCGATATCAACAAAATCGATCTTAGCTCCACAATATAATCCAGCATTAGCGGATGCTACAAACGTGACTGGCGTAGTCCACAGTATGTCACCTTTTCCTAAACCCAACGCAAGACAAGCTGCATGAAGCGCTGATGTTGCACTATTCATGGCAAGCGCGTGTTTAGCGCCGGTGATTGAAGTTAAGGCTTTTTCGAACTCAGGCACCTTAGGCCCCTGAGTAAGGAAATTAGATTTCAAGACATCTATAACAGCTTCGATATCAGCATCAGAAATATCTTGTCGACCATAAGGTATCATGGTTAAAATTTTCCTAATTTTTGTTGATTGGCCTTCAACCAAACTTGCAGTTCATGCCTAGTCATCCATTCCTTGTTTGTTTCACTGTTATATGTAAATCCAGAAGGTACGTTTTTACCATCTTTAATTCTCAAAGGATCATCACCCCAGCCATTAATAACAGGTAAAATCTTATAATGATCATCATATTCGTAGGTTGAAGGCGCATCCTCCTCTCCAATCATTTGCTCATGTAACTTTTCTCCGGGCCGTATGCCTATGATTTTCTGAATTGCATCGGGCGCTACAGTACTTGCTACCTCTGTTACCTTCATAGAAGGTATTTTTTTAACATATATTTCTCCACCAATCATATCTTCAAAGGCATGCCAAACAAGCTCCACGCCCTGCTCCAAAGAAATCATGAAACGTGTCATTCTTAAATCCGTAATTGGGACAGTTCCGCTGGCCTTTACTTGATCAAAGAAAGGAATAACTGAGCCACGAGAGCCCATAACATTTCCATACCTAACTACAGAAAAATGTGTTCCATGCTCTCCAGAATAGGCATTACCAGAGACGAATAACTTATCCGATGCTAATTTTGTAGCGCCATAAAGATTTATGGGGCTACTTGCTTTATCCGTAGATAGGGCGACGACGCCCTTAACCTTGCAATCTATGCAGGCATCAATAACATTCATCGCACCATTAATATTAGTCTTTACACATTCGAATGGATTATATTCTGCTGTCGGAACGATTTTTGTTGCGGCGGCATGCACTACATAATCAACCCCGGTTAGCGCTCGATACAGCCTTTCACGGTCCCTAACATCTCCAATAAAGAATCGAACACGGTCATCATTCGCAAAATGCTTAGCCATCTCCCATTGTTTCATTTCATCTCTAGAAAATACAATAATTTTTTTAGGGTTGTATTTATCTAAAGTCATGGGGATAAACGTGTGGCCAAAGGAACCAGTGCCACCGGTGATTAAAATAGTACTATTATTTAACATATAACCAAACCATCCTATATATATTCAATTTAGTTTCTACCGTTAAAGAGAATTCGAACTTACGTAAGAATCGACGAACTTTGAAATCCCTTGCTCTATAGATGAGTTAGGATCAAATTGATATTTATAAACCAAGTCATCAATATCCGCATAGGTCAAAGGACCATCACCGCTCTACACGACAATATATTTTTCACCACTTGATTTGACATATCAGCAAGGAAGTCGTCTGTTACTACTATTTCTGTATCTACTAAAGCCGCACCGATACCAAATATGTCAAACTTTTTCATCGAGGTTCCAAAGTTTCAAATAGTTTAAGCTAGGGCATTAGCCAAGGCATTTACTCTCACCAGTTATGTCGACTGAGAGGTCTATAAAACGAGCAACAGTGCCCATTATCGAACCCTACCAAGCTGTCTTTTCATTCAGTGTTTGTATATGCTGTTTGGTACCTAGATCACGCATTCCCACCGTTAAACTTGCTCTTAAAAACCTTTTAAATTATCACAAACAAAGGCGCCGTCGTCTGTCATAAAGGAATTTAGTCCATCGATTTTAATTTCTTGTCAAGTGCGTTAGTGGGCTGTTAGCCATGTCCCGCTTAAGCTGCGCAATTTCTTGACTGATCTTTTCATGTTCAATGATTTTACGCTTTAAGAAACTGGCTGTTAATCTACTTTTTTCTTCAATACCTGCAGGGGTTAATAAATAGAGGTAACTCATTTTACTCGCGCTGCGTTTAAAGTTCCCGGCCTTTACCAAGCCTGTGGTAATCAATGCCTGCACACAATAATTGATTTTCCCAACGCTCACACCCAATTCTTGGGCCAATTGCCGCTGCGATATGTGCGGGTTAGACTCTATGTGTTTGAGTATTTTTAAATGAGCTTCTGTAGTCATAGTTCTGCATTGTGGTGGGTGAATAATGAGTAGTGGAGCCATAAATAGCAATCGACTGACACGCTACCGCCCTACCCGATTACTTATGGTATTTGCAAAAATTTCGTTCAACTACTGAACGAAGCCTTAGGTTATCACAAATTTTGCTGTGAAATCAATCATTCAGCAGAGTAGGTGATTTTTTGTATTTGGGTATTGGCCAAGGATGTGGGGATTTGCTGGTGTAATAGGCTAATGAGCACCATGGCTCTTTGTTGGCCATCTGCATGGCTATACAATGCCTGCAAGCCTTTAAAGAGGCCTTCTGTGATGTTGATTTTGTCACCTGCTTGGGGCAAATCGTCGGCCTCGGCCCAGGTTAAACCTGTGTTTTCGCGCAACTTAAGTTGGTCTATAAGCGCTTCTGATATGGTGACCGGCTCAGTTCCAAAGCCCACAATTTTGCTCACGCCTCGGCTAGAGCGAATACTGGTGTAAGTTAAACCATTTTGCTGTGTCTGGGCGTTAATGAATAAGTAACCCGGAAATAAAGCTTCTTCCACCTGAATACGTTTTCCGCGCCTGAGCTTTTCTACCTGTATTTTCGGGCAGTAGCACTGTGCCTGTTGCCGCTCTAGGTTTTCTAAGGCTCGCATCTCTTGACGAGCCTTCACTTGCAATAGCAACCAGTTGGGTGAGGTCATTAGTTGGCTTGCCAAAGTTCTGCTGTGATCACCATAGTGGAACCCTTAATATTGCGTCTTATTATAAACGACATTTACCGAAAATTATGACATAGCTTAATTGATTAAAAAAGCCTGTACCCCCCCCCTAGACTTAAGCTTAATGAGTGGCCCAACTGTCGTTGACTCAAATTTAGGTTACAATCTAAGACTCTAAACAGTTTGTAGGTGATTTCGTCACTAAGCATTTATAAGGCTCCGGCCCAATCACGAAGCTAATCATAATTCAAGCGGTAGAATGACATTTGTTGTCAGGGGCCTTACATCTTTTAGTCAGTCGCTACCAAACAAATCCCGCGTATACACCTTAGCCTTGACATCATTTAAAGCATCAGCCTGCCTATTCGCCACAATCACATCCGAAACTGCCTTAAACTCCGCCAAATCCTTAATCACCCGGGAATTAAAAAAACTCTCCTCCTCCAGCACCGGCTCATAGACCACGATTTCAACGCCCTTGGCCTTAATCCGCTTCATAACCCCCTGAATGGCCGATGCTCGGAAGTTGTCTGACCCAGTTTTCATCACCAGCCTGTAAATACCCACAACCTTGGGGTTGCGTTTTAAAATGGAGTCGGCAATAAAATCCTTACGAGTGGTATTTGCATCTACTACCGCTCGCACCATGTTACTGGGCACATCACCAAAGTTCGCCAAAAGCTGTTTTGTGTCCTTTGGCAGACAATAGCCGCCATATCCAAAAGACGGATTGCGATAATGGGTACCGATTCGTGGGTCTAAACCTACGCCTTCGATGATTTGCTTAGAGTCAAGATTGTGGGTTTCCGCGTAGCTGTCAAGCTCATTAAAATAGGCAACCCGCATGGCCAAATAGGTGTTAGAAAACAGTTTTACGGCTTCTGCCTCGGTACTGTCGGTCAACAATACCTCCGTGTCCGTCTTTAGACCACCGTCTTTAAGCAGTTTTGCAAAGGTTTCGGCCCGGGCCGATTGCTCGCCCACAATTATGCGCGAAGGGTAAAGATTATCGTAAAGCGCCCGGCCTTCGCGAAGGAATTCAGGTGAGAATATGATATTTTCATTGTTAAAGGTTTTGCGAATACGCTGAGTGTAGCCAACCGGTACCGTAGACTTAATTACGATAACCGCTTTGGGGTTAATATCGGTTATATCGCGGATTACTGACTCAACACTACTAGTATCGAAATTGTTGGTTACTGGGTCATAATCTGTAGGGGTGGCTACTATAACAAAGTCAGCATTTAGATAGGCTTCCTGATTATCTAGGGTGGCCCTAAAATTCAGACTTTTATTGCTTAGGAAGTCGGTGATTTCTGCATCTACTATAGGGGACTGCTTGTTGTTTAACAGATCAACTCGCTCATTAAGGATGTCAACGGCCACCACTTCGTTATGTTGTGCCAGTAGCATCGCGTTAGAAAGCCCAACATAACCCGTTCCAGCGACTGCAATTTTCATTATTTGATCCTTTTAATGATATCGAGATTAAGATAAGCAAGAGTATATAGGGTTGCAGAGTGAGTTCAAACGGCGATTTTGAGCGTGTTGGTTTCTGGTGGTTATGCTGGTTCACATAAGTCTTGGTGAGATCTTTCAAGTTCGCGCCAAAGTAGACCTGGGTGCAGTGCGATGATGGGATCGGTCAAGCATGATTCGCTGGCAAGTTCGGGTACTCTTGGGATTAAGGCTTAGGCTCCATTAGATCTGCCAAGAATGCAGGCAGCCCCTTCTCCTGGCCTACAACCCCTATTTCACTTAACACCGTTCGTTGTGCATCGCTAATCAACAGATGATTATATTCCTGCTCCAAGGTGCCATTGTTATACATCGGCACCCAACGCTTGATATGGGGCCCCATCTTGACCTTTGGGCGGCCCAATTTCTCAGCTCTGCCGGCTATATTGGTTTCAAATTGGCTGTAAGTTCGGTAAGGGAAATGGTGCACCTGCAAATCGCTATTGTTGTATTTTGACCAGAATTTGAGATGCCTGGCTCGGTGGTTACCACCCTTAATTTTCCACAATAGCCTGGGCTGAACAATTACCTTGGGGCTGATCTTTACCAGCTGCATCGAGCAACTGGGGTCATTAATTTGAGACTCGCCACCATACAGAATCGGAGATTTGACAAAATATTCGGCTTGATAGAACGGTAATTGAGCACTTTCCATCTCGCGGGTCAGTAGGCGATTATAGCGCTGTACCGTCTGTACCGTCGCATCCTCGCTTAGTACTTCTGGGATAGACAGGCCGTCCTTCGGCCACCAAAATTCATCGGCGTCATTGGGTATTACATGGCTCACCCCGAATACATCCCGCGCCTGGCGAGCCATGGCGGTCATCCATTTTGACTGTTGATAGCTGGAATCTGGGTTGTCGATCACAACTAAATCCGACCGTTCCGCCTGATCGCGCAGATAGTCCAAGGTACCGTCGGTAGAACCGTTGTCCATAACGATAAACTGGTTAATGCCTTTGGCGCGATGAAAGCGCAGATTTAGGTCAATAATGTCGATCTCATTCTTGACGAGTAACACCATCGCCACCTTATCTGGTTTTACTGCCATGGTGTTTCTCCATTGAATCGGTGCAATCGCTTTATGATGTCTTGGACATGAGCCGGTTCGGCGGCTCGCCAATCACCGGTAATTTGGTATTCTTGTCTTAAATAGGCAAACAACCCGCTAATGGCGTCTGCATCCGGGGTCCAGTCGGTCAATTGGCCAATCGCCCTATTCAGTTCGTCGAGGTTGTCGGCGCCAAGGGTCATACCCGGCATGCGATAAAAGGCTTGGCCCACAACTATTAGCTTATTTCCCGCGGCCAGGGCTTCAATACCAACGGTTGAATTGATGGTTAAAACGGCTTGCGAGTGGGCGACCAAGGTTTTTGAGTCAATATCGGTGATAACAGTCACGCCCTGCTCTTGAAGTAGCTGGAGCACGTTAGCATTGGGCGTGCTGCATTTGGGATGCGGCTTTACCACCAATTGCAAACCAGCTGCTTTAAAGGCTGGCTGGGCTGCGAGCAGAATTTCTGCCAGGTGCGCCGTATTCTTAACCCATGGAGAATAACAGACTATCTGACTGTCGCCGTTGACCTGGAATGGCACCAATACGAAGCGTTCTGGCAGCTTATCTGGGCGGGCGAGAGGCTCAATCGTTGTCGGGTCTGGCTGGTTGCCTGAATGGGTGACCCTGTAATCCCGATAAAAGCTGGGGTCTCTCGATAATGAATTACCATAATTAACCCCGCGAGCATCGAGGGTGGTATGGCCAGGCAACAGTCCGTTTTCCATATAGCGTAGTTTGATGCCCAATTCCTCACAGCACAAACACCAAAGTTGTTGACGATGTTTTAGGCCATTCCAGACAACTGAATGGGCCACATCCTCGCGGGATAGGAAACGATAGTAACTGTTATAGAGCCACATGGACTTCAGTAGCAAGGCCCCGCGGTATAGCGGCGCGGCTCCGGCCGGTAGGGCTCGTCCCCGGCTGTTGTCAGTCTTGCGGCTAGCCTGCTGTACGATACCTAACAGGCGTTTATCGTACTTCATTAGCGGCCAAGCGTTTTTGACCGACTTGAACCAACAGACACTCATGCTGGGTTCCTGGGCCGCTATTTTGCTAAAATAGCGACGATGCAACTGGGTGGCCGCAAAGAATATTAGTTTTTCCAACTGAGCATCCTAATTAGGCTGATGGGCTCTAGGTTATATTTTGTAATATTGTCGATACCATTTCACCACTTCGTTGACACCGGTTTGAATATCCGTTGTCGGCCTATAGTCTGTCTTTTCTTGAATGAGACTGACGTCGGCATAGGTCGACGGAACATCACCGGCCTGCATATCCATATAAATTTTTTCCGCCTCCATGCCAGATGCCTTTTCCAATGCAGCTATAAAGTCCATCAACCTAACCGGTTGTGAATTGCCGATATTCAGCACCTGGTAAGGTGCGCCACTGTTGGCAGGTGAAAGCTTGGTCGGCTTAACCGAACGCACCGGGATCGCACCCGCGGCGGCAACTATTCCCTGAACTATGTCGTCTATATAGGTAAAATCGCGTTCCATATTGCCATGATTAAATATCTTAATCGGGGTGCCCTGCAAAATAGCGCGGGAAAATAAAAACGGCGCCATGTCGGGACGTCCCCAAGGCCCATACACCGTGAAGAAACGCAAGCCGGTTGTGGGTATGCCGTAAAGATGGCTATAAGAGTGCGCCATCACTTCGTTGGCTTTTTTTGTCGCAGCATAGAGCGATACCGGGTGATCCACTGCGTGATGTTCGGAAAAGGGCTGGGTTTCATTCTCGCCATAAACAGAGCTCGATGACGCGTAAATCAAATGTTCAACCTCATGCTGGCGTGCCAATTCTAAAATATTGGCAAAACCAACCAGATTGGAGTCGATGTAGGTGGCGGGGTTTTCAATCGAGTAACGCACACCGGCCTGGGCGGCTAGATGATAAATTACCTCAAAATGGTATTTGTCGGCCAAGGCCGTTACCGCGGTCCGATCTTCAATACCCATCTTAACAAAGGTGAAGTTCTCGAATGAAGCCAAACGAGCAAGCCGATCTTGCTTCAGTTGAACATCATAATAGTCATTCAGATTATCTATCCCGACGACCTGGCTTCCCGTTGATAGCAGATGAAGGGCTAATTCATTGCCAATAAAACCTGCAGCACCTGTTACCAATATTGTCATAAAGCTCTCTAACAGCGGATTTTAGAGGGAGGATCTTAGGGTACGGCGCGGACCTAGGCAACCCTAACCCGGCTTCCTTAACGCCTGAGCACTATGAATCTGCCCAATAGGCCGCTAAAATCGTCTCTTATCACCTTAGGTTTCAACGCCAGACTCTATGTTTATACTGTATCGCTACCTGGCCAAGGCCATTGCCCTGCCGACCCTGGCTGTCACGGCCGTGGCTCTGGCGCTATTCAGCACCACCCGCTTTATCCGCTTGCTTGAACGAGCCGTCGAAAATGGCATTGGCTCGGAAGTGTTTACCGTGCTCTTGTTAAATATGCCGACCTATCTGGCTGAAGTCTTACCGCTCGGTCTCTATTTGGGCGTGATTCTCGGCATCGGCAAGCTCTACAGCGAAAATGAAATCACCGCAATGATCTCCTCTGGTGTACCTAATAGAGTGCTCTATATAGGGGTGCTGGTGCCGGCAGCGGTAACAACCCTAATCCTGTGGGCCATTATGCTCTGGTTGGCGCCCCTCAGTTCATCCAAGGCCGATGAGATGTGGCGCATTTTGGCGGCCCAAACCTCCTACGATCTAATCCAGACCGGTGAATTTAATGACATCGATAAGAACGGTAAAATTCTCTATGTTGAAGGCCAGTCCGATCAGGGTGACCTAAGCGGCTTATTCTTCGGTGACCCGGCACGCATGCAGTTTATCTGGTCGAACTCGGCAACCCTGATCCAAAACCAAGACGATAAGGCGCGGTATTTTCGCTTCAACCAGGGCATCCAATTTATCGGCGTACCCGGCAGCGGCAGCAATAACGAGAACGGAAACGATAACAACAATAGCAATAGCAGCAGATCGACCTTTGAGAGCCAATCGATACAAATCTCCTCGCCTCAGCCGCAAGGCAAACCCAATAAGGCGCATCTGATGACCAATGCAGAGCTTCTGGCTCAGGACACCCGCTGGAATATCACCGAGTTGATCTATAGATTGTTGTTTCCGCTGATCGCCCTAGTGCTGGCCATCCTGGGTTTAGCATTTGCGCGTACCAAACCTCGGCAAGGTCGCTTTACCATGGTGTTACCGGCCATCATTGCCTATTCGGTTTATACCGTGATGTTGAGCGGATCGATTCGGCCGGTCTATCGCAGTCAGGCGCCCTACTTTACCGCCATGTGGTGGGTGCATCTGCTGTTTTTGGCCTTGGCGGGTCTTATAATCCTCTGGCCCCAATTGACCTTTCGCTTGAGAAGAACCCGATGATCCTCAGTAAATATATTTTTAAGTCGATGTTTATGGCGATCTTCGTCACCCTGGTGGCCATCGGGCTGATCGACTATGTAATGGCCCTACTCAATGAATTGAATTATCGCCTCGATGGCGCCTATCAGGCCCAACAGGCCTTTTGGTTTATTACCCTCACCACGCCCGGCCGGCTGTATGCCTTTTTTCCTTACATCTGTTTGATTGGGGTGCTGTTTGCCTTCGGTACCATGGCCGATCACCGAGAGTTGGTAATCATCGAATCGACCGGTCTATCGAAGGGTAAGATTATCGCGCGCACCCTCTATGGCCCCATCGTCTGGCTTATTCTCGCCTTTGCCATCGGCGAGAGTCTGGTGCCCAAGCTCGATCAACAGGGCTATGAACTGCGCAACGTGGCCGCGGCACAGGGCTCAACTCAATACGGTGTGTGGCATCGGGATCAGGACACCTACTACTTCTTCAAGGCCGTTAAGAAGGATGGCAGTGTCGCAGCCGGGTTCTCTGTGAAGTACAACACGCTGACTGATGCGATGATCTACGACAGCTTCGATGCCATTAGCCTAACCGATGCGGGTGACTGGCAGTTTAACGGCTTGGCTCGCTATACCAATCAGAGGGGCGCTGCGTGGCAGAACGAATTTAGCGGCCAGAGTGAACCGTGGGATACCAATCTCACGCCGGATTTGCTCTGGTTATTGACCTCACCGGACGCCAAGTTGTCGGTCTTTAAGCTCTTTGAATATTCCAACTATCTGTCGGCCCAACAACTGAGCGATGACAACTTCCGCCTGCAATTCTGGCAACGGGTTCTGCAACCGGTGCTCAGCTTGGCGCTGATCTGGTTGGCCATTACCTTTATCTTTGGCCCGCTGCGCCAATCGTCGACCGGTGCGCGGATCTTTATCGGGCTGATGCTGGCGATCAGCTTTAATCTCATCCAGTCCTTGATTGCTCCGCTGGCCAGCACCATCAACCTGCCTGAGTTCTTCGCGGCGGCCATACCAGTGGCCCTGGCGGCCAGCATTGCCTTGGTGTTGCAGTTTAAGAAGGCCCTCTAGCGGAAGCGATCGTAGATTGCCTGAATACCCACTAAACTGGCGGCCGACGCCTTGGTGGGCTGGTCAATATCGTCCAGGCTATAGCTCAAGACAAAGCCAGGTAGAATCTCACTGACGCTATCATCCACGATAACCGCCTGATTGACATAGCTTTCGACCATCAACACCCGGTCGTTGTCGTCAAACAAGGAATAACCGGTGCTCAGGCTATTCAGTGCGACATCACAGCCCAGCGCTTCGGTAATTAGCGTTGGCATTATATCCTCATGCGAGGTTCGATATTCCAGGCTGGCGCTTTTGCCCGGCCAATGAATCACCAGGGGCACGCTGGTCTGATAACGACTGAAGTTGCTGCCATGCCCCCAAAATACCTGATCCTGGTCGGCAAACTCTTCACCGTGATCGCCGGTAATCACCAGGATGGTGTTGTCCCACTCGCCTTGGTCTATCAAGCTCTGACGAACCTCACCAACCAAACTATCGAGATAGTAGAGAGAATTGGAGTACTGATTAAAATAGGCCGTGGGGTCGGTCGCATCGTTTGCCTTGGAGATGGCAAAACGCTCAGCCGGCAAGAACGGCAAGTCCATGTCCGGCGGCGTCCAGTAGGGGAAGTGTGACGAATTAAACAGCATCAGGCTGAAGAAGGGTTGCGCGGCGGACTTCTGGGTCAAGAGCTGTTCGAATTGGCGCACCACTTGCCGGTCGCCCTCATAAACAGCCCCCTTCGGCAGCGACTGAATCGGCTTGATACCATTAAACAGCAGGGTATCGAGCTTATTCACCTCTATATCTTGGTTCGCCAGTATCCAATGATCGTAGCCCAAGGCCTTGGTGGCTTGAATAATAGTGGTTTCCCGCCCGGCACCCACGGCGGTATTAAAATAGACCGGGGATACGCCGTAGACCAGGCCAAACATGCCCTTGTCGGTCACCGTGCCGGTACTCAGGTGATTGCTAAATACCAAGGACTCGTCACCGATGGCGGCTATATTAGGTGTTACCTCGGCCGACATCCGATCAAAGCGCCAGCTCTCGAGTACCGCAACTACTATATTGGGCCGTGCGGATGGCGTCGCGCCGGTCGGCGCAATACAGTTCAAGGGTTGTGCCGGGTAGCGAAAACCGGTGACATTGGCCACGTCCAGGTTGAGGTTCTCCTCAAGCAGGGCCTCATTGAAGAGCCCCCATTGCTTAATATCGGTCGTCGCGGTTACCGGGGTGTACCAGGGAATGGTATGGGTTAGGCTGACGATGGCCTTCATATTGTGGGCGTAACCCCAGGCGTGAATGCCCTGCCCGACGAATGTCGCCAGCAACAGCACCCAGAAGGTCCGCATCGGCCGCATCAACCAACGATAGCGGCTAATCAGTGTCGCCAAACCTAACATCAGCCCCACGGTAACCATCAACGCAGCCAAGCCGCCAAACAGCAAACCCTGCCCAATGCCCATGCCCGCCAGGTCGGTAAAAAACATCTTGATAAAGAAGGCATTGATGTGAAACCGATAAACCGAAAACACCCAGCAGTCGACAGCGAGCAGAAACACCAGAATGCCACCGGTCAGGGCGAACAGTCGGTTGAACCAGCCCGCCGGCAACAGGCTGAAGGGCCACAACAGCAAACCGAGCAAAAGGCTCAATATAAACGCCTGACCAAGCAGGGCCAGGGGCAGATAAACCAAGGCAAGACTGCCACCGCTGGGCTGGTAAGCCGATATATTTAGGCTCATCACGGCGCCGGTGAGTACCACCAACAACAACACCAAGCGAATCAGGTGGTTAAACTTTGCTTTCATTAAACGATGCCTTGGCAAGGGAACAGCGGAACAGCGGTATGGGTCGATAAACTGAGTATCGGTCGGCGACCAACCCAGTTCAAAGTACAAGATCATACGTCCTTTGTCGGGTGAATTCTAATGCGGCGAATACATCCTTTGGCTGACGATAGAACAATGAGTTCCCTTTGACCGTAGCTGCAGACTCAAGCGTCCATTACAATGATGGCACTGTTAAAAAATTGGAAACTTTTGTGGTGCATAAACCGAACAAGATTGGCGTGGTGATTACCACTTACAATAACCCAGCCTGGCTGGAAAAGTGTTTTTGGGGTTGGGCGGCGCAAACGAATCAAGACTTCACCTTGCTGATTGCCGATGATGGCTCTACCGAGGCGACGCGCGAGCTGATCGAAGGCTATCAGCGCGACAGTGGCTTGAGCATCGAACACTTCTGGCACGAGGACCAGGGTTTTCGCAAATGCGAAATCCTCAACAAGGTGATTGCCGAGACCGACTGCGACTACCTGATCTTTACCGATGGCGACTGCGTACCGATGGCCAATCTGGTGCAGGTCCATTACGACCACGCCGAGGCTAACGGCTTTTTATCGGCCGGCTATTTTAAGCTCAATATGGCGGTGTCCAATCTGGTCAGCCAAGCAGATATAAGCGCTGGCAGGCTGTTTGAGCCCGATTGGTTAATAGCACAGGGCCAACCCAAGTCCTTCAAGATGGCCAAGTTACGCACCAACCCGGCCTACCAACGTTTGATGAATTGGCTGACCCCGACCAAGGCCACCTGGAATGGCGCCAATAGCTCCACCTGGACCGATGATCTAAAAGCGGTCAATGGTTTCAATGAACAGATGCAGTATGGCGGGCTGGACCGTGAGTTGGGTGAACGGCTGTGGAATAAGGGCCTCACATCCAAGCAAATACGCTACAGCACCATTTTTATGCATTTGGATCATAAACGCGGTTATGAGCAGCCGGATATTTGGCGCAAGAACAATGCCATTCGGCAGGAGACGGTGCGGTCCAAGAGTACTTGGACCCAGGATGGAATTGTAAAGGCCTAACGGGTCAAGCCAGTTAGCCCTACCCGCCACCAGCGCAGGATTGACCTGCGCTGGCACGCTTTATGGGCCGATGCTGTCACAAAACACACCACCAACCAGATCCAAACGCTATGAAAAGCTAATGTCCGGGCCCGACTGATCATCGAGCGCTTCAATCGCCACCAGGGTGTTTTTCGCCATATCAATATAGAGCTGCGCCGCGGCACTGTTTTGATCTTGGCTGACCGGCGGATTGCCCTGATCCATCTGCAGTCGAATGTCCAAACTCAAGGGCAGTTGCCCCAATAGCGCGACATCAAAATCCTGCGCCAACTTGCTGCCACCGTTCTCGCCAAAGATGTGTTCGGCGTAACCGCACTGGCTGCAGATATGCACCGCCATGTTTTCCACTATACCCAAGACCGGGATATTGACCTTTTGGAACATAGCGATACCCTTCTGGGCATCGAGCAGGGCTATATCCTGGGGTGTGGTCACGATCACCGCACCGGTTACAGGAACCTTTTGCGCCAAGGTTAACTGGATATCACCGGTACCGGGTGGCATATCGACCACCAAATAGTCCAGCTCACCCCACTGGGTCTGAGTTAACAGCTGCAGCAAGGCGCCTGAGGCCATTGGGCCGCGCCAGACCGTGGGGGTCTTATCATTGACCAAGTAAGCCATCGACATGGTTGCCAAGCCGTGCGCCAGCACCGGCATGAAGAACTTCTCATCCTGCACGGCAGGCTTGGTTCCCTCGGCCACGCCCAGCATCATGGCCACGCTCGGGCCATAGATGTCCGCATCCAGTAGGCCAACCTTATGACCTAAGGCTTGCAGTGCAAGGGCCAAGTTGACTGCGGTGGTGCTTTTACCCACGCCGCCCTTGCCCGAGGCGACGGCGATAATGTTCTTAACTGATTCCACGACTAATCTTCCTTACAAATTTTTAACGAGTGCATTTTAACCATTTGCGTTCATCAAGCAGCGTTTACCTAGCAATAGCCTGTTGATCGACGCTGTCTATAGGCCCTGTTTATCGAACCGGGCTAAGACGTTGACGCAGATAGGCGATTCCACTGAGCAGTAACGCCATTAAATAGACCACCAAAAACAGGGCGTCGCTGAACAGCGACATCAGGTTGCCAGACTGGCTGATATCCAACTGGTAAGCCAACAACACGACCAGCACCCAGAGCATTATCGCTCGGTCTAAATACCAAGCCGCCAGCGCGATCACCGGCACCAATAGAAATAGGGCCATGGCTTGGTAGCCAAACTCAAATAGCCCGGTGTAGCCCAGTAGATAAGTGAGGATCACCAGCACATTAAACAAGCCCAGGCCGTGCCATAAAATTCGGCTTGCGCTGGTGCGCACATTAAATAGCCGCAACAGAGCAAAAAACACCAGCGCCAAGGACACCAGATCGAAGGCGCCATAGAGGTAAAACAGCAGCGATTTACCGCCAAAGAGGGGGGCAAACAGCCCAACGGTGACCAGGACCAGGCCGATTGAGCGCGCTCGTGAATGAGCCCTAAAGGCGCAACTGGCCCAGGCGAGCAGCACCAGCCAGAGTGACAAGTAAGCATAGACGGTGGTCATGGCAGCACCGCCGCAAGGTTCAGGCTGGCAATACTAAAGCGAATATAGCTGATAAATTTGCGTTTATTGGTGTAACTCAAATGCACGAAACCGCCCTCATCTAATAGCATCGACGGATAGGAGAAGCGCTCGCCGCTGGTCTGTTCAATAACCTTAACGCGTTGCCAGGTTGCCCCGTTGTCTTGACTCAGACTGAGCAACAATAGGCTGCGATCCGGCGCCGGATTGTGGGCCATCAGGAGGTTGGTCGCCGACAACCGCACGATGGAGAGGTCCGATGAGGCGTTGCTCATGTCCGCCAGGTTGGCGCCTTGCCAGGCCGCTGAATCGAGTTGGAACTGACCGTTCTGGATAAAACCCTGGTCGTTAGGCCGCGCGAAGACGTTCGCCGTCTGATCGCTGTCGACCACCACCACCGGCTGAATCGCATCCATCGCCAGGGTATGGCTGGAGCGAATGGCCATATCGGCATCGAAATAGATCATCACCGGGTCCATTCGATTCATCTCAAAATAGGCCGGCAGCAATAGACCCTGACTCATCGGCACCGGTCGTGTCTTGACCAGGGTGCTCTGGTTAAAGAAGGGACTCATGCGCAGCGATTTAAGATAGCCAAAGTTGGCACCCAGGTCCTCACTGGCGAGCAGATCGACCCGAGCCGTGGCCCAACCGCCGACACTAACGTTAACCACCCAGAGGTAGAGGGTATCGTTAACGAAGCTGAGCACCGGATTGCCGAGTTTCTTAATATAGCGGCTTGACAGGTCGGCCAGCATCGATGCCGACAAGACCGCTTGTGGCGCGGAAATCATCTGGCCGTCTTGCATCAGGGCGCGATAGATCTGGACGTCGCGATGGCCTTCGCGGCTACCGCCAAACCAAAATACGCCTTGGGTATTATCGGGTAAATTGACCACAAAGGACGCGTGTACCGACCGGACCTCGGGCTGATCAAAACGGCTTTCCTGCCAGACCGCATCGTTCGACACCTGCGCCGTGGGCGTTAAAAAGACTGGCGCTGGTACCGGCTTGACCCAGAAATAAGCCGCCAACACCGGCACCATCAAGAGCATAAAGGCGCTTAAGCGCTGCAGCGAGAGCCGCATTGATGGCTGTGTGTTCGCGCTCATGTGGTAACCATCCGACTGCCAAACATCGCTGAATTTAACCTTTGAGTTATTTAGAGGTAAAAAAAACAGCCCACCCCAAATTAGAGATACGCTGCTTCTAATATTAATAAACTCAAAGACTACCCTATTTTACTTAGCTGCGCCCGTAACGATCGGTAAAACGCACTATATCGTCTTCACCGAGATACGAACCGGTTTGCACCTCGATCAGCTCTAAGGGGATTTTACCCGGGTTTTCCAATGCGTGAACAACACCCACGGGTATATAGACCGACTGATTTTCGGTTAACAGCTGGGTGGTCTCGCCGATGGTGACATTGGCCGAACCGCTGACCACGATCCAGTGCTCGGCGCGATGATGATGCATCTGCACCGAAACTTTCTCACCCGGTTTAACGCGAATATTTTTTACCTGATGGCGCGCGCCGTTATCGATGCCCTCATACGAGCCCCACGGTCGGTAAACCTTGGCGTGGACCTCGTGTTCGCTGCGCCCAAGCGCCTTGAGTTGGTTGACAATAAACTTCACATCTTGCGCCCGGTGGCGGGGCACCACCGCGATGGCGTCCTTGGTTTCGACAATGGCCAGATCATCGACGCCAATGACCGCCACCAAACGACTTTCAGCCCGAATATAGTTGCCCTGTGCTTCATGGGTTAAGACATCGCCACTGAGCACATTGTTATCGGCATCCTTCTCATTCAAGTCGTAGAGCGCCGCCCAGGCGCCAATATCGTTCCAGTCGCCGGCATAGGGCACCACCATGGCCTGGGTGGTTTTTTCCATCATGGCGTAATCGATCGAATCGGCGGGCGATTGAGCGAAGGCTTGGGCGTCGATGCGGACGAAATCGAGATCCGGTTGCCGGCCGGCGAAGGCTTCTGCCACGGCCGCATAGATGGCCGGGGCCAGCAGCTTAAGCTCATCCAGATAATGCTGGGCGCCAAAGACAAACATGCCGCTGTTCCAGTAATAGCCGCCTGCATCCAAATACTGTTGGGCGGTGGCGGCATCGGGCTTCTCTTTAAAGGCCTGCACCACGCTCACGACGCCTTTGTCCACCGCCTGAATATAACCGTAACCGGTTTCTGGGTAGGTCGGTTGCACGCCGAAGGTGACTAGCTTCCCGGCCTGGGCCAGTTCAACGGCTTGTTCGACGGCGCTGCCAAAAAGCTGATGGTCGCGAATAACATGGTCTGCCGGTAACACCAGCAACATCGCCTCGGCATCTCGGGACAAGGCTTGAAAGGCGGCCAGGGCGATAGCCGGCGCGGTATTTTTTCCTTCCGGCTCGAGCACTATATCGGCCGTGATATTCAGATCGGCCATTTGCTGGGCAATCAAAAACCGATGTTCATCATTGCACACCACGATCGGCGCCGCATCAATACCAACGGCTTGGGCGCGTTCGGCGGCCTGCTGAATCAGGCTTTTTAGCGGATCAAAAAGGTTAATACACTGCTTCGGGTACAGTTCGCGTGACAGGGGCCACAGGCGACTGCCCACCCCACCGGCGAGTAAGACGGGAATAATCAAAATTAGCTCCTTTAATTTCAATGTTATAAATTCCAACCAATTGTCTGGCTTCCCTCAGCAAAAGGCAACCCAATGCAAGGATGACGCGGTTTGTCGGTTACGTTAGTATGGGCAGCCTGGCAAATCGACTCAAATCACTGATTCGGTTGCAGTTTTTAGCGCCACCTATTTTCGTCACACCTTATTATAGGAAAACACCATCGTATGAGTGCCCCACGCAAAATTCTCGTTACCAGCGCCCTCCCCTATGCCAACGGTCAGATACATCTGGGGCATATGATGGAGCAAATCCAGACGGATATATGGGTACGGTTTCAGAAGAGCATGGGTAACCACTGCATGTACGTTTGTGCCGATGACACCCACGGCACGGCGGTGATGTTGCGCGCCGAGAAGGAAGGCACCAGCGCAGAAAGCTGGATCAAGAAGATGAATGCCGACCACAAGGCCGATTCCGAAGGCTTCTTGATCGGCCATGACAACTATTACAGCACCCACTCCAGTGAAAACAAGGCGCTGTCGGAACTGATTTACGCTCGACTGAAGGCCAATGGCCATATACAGGTTAAGACCATCCAGCAGCTCTACGACCCGGAAAAACAGATCTTTCTGGCCGATCGTTTTGTGATCGGAACCTGCCCCAAGTGCAAGGCAGTGGATCAGTATGGCGATGCCTGCGAGAAGTGCAGTGCCACTTACGAACCCAATGAGCTGATCGATCCGCGCTCGGTCTATTCCGGTGCGACGCCGATTGAAAAGGCCTCGGAGCACTATTTTTTCGATCTGCCGCAGTTTCAAACCATGCTGCAAGATTGGACCCGCTCAGGCACCTTGCAGGACAGCGTCGCCAACAAGCTGGCCGAATGGCTCGATGTTGGTCTGCAAGCCTGGGATATCAGCCGCGACGCGCCCTATTTCGGTTTTGAAATTCCCGATGCACCGGGCAAGTACTTCTATGTTTGGCTCGATGCACCGATCGGCTATATGGCCAGCTTCCAGAACCTGTGCGATCGCACCGACGGGCTCGACTTCGACGCCTATTGGGCCAAAGGCGCCCAGGCCGAGCTGTACCACTTTATCGGCAAGGACATTATCAATTTCCACGCCCTGTTTTGGCCGGCCATGCTCAGCAGCGCCAATTTCAAGACCCCCGATGGCGTCTTCGCCCACGGCTATGTCACGGTAAACGGCGAAAAGATGTCCAAGTCGCGCGGCACCTTTATTATGGCCAAGACCTATTTAAAGCACTTGAGCCCGGAATATCTGCGCTATTACTACGCCGCCAAGCTCGGTGCCGGCGTGGAAGATATCGACCTGAACTTGGAAGACTTTGCCCAACGGGTCAACAGCGACTTGGTCAACAAGGTCGTTAATATCGCCAGCCGCTGTGCCGGTTTTGTCCATAAGGCCGGTGGCAGCTTGTCGACCACCGTGGCCGAGCCGCAGATGCTGGCCGACTTTGTTGCCGCCGGCAGCTCGATCTCAGCGCTGTTCGAGAAGCGTGAATACAGCAAGGCGGTGCGCGAAATTATGGCCCTGGCCGATCGCGCCAATGAATACATTCAAGCCCAGGCACCCTGGTCGATGGCCAAGGTCGACGGTAAGGCTCAGGAAGTGCTCGATGTTTGCTCCATGGGCATCCATCTGTTCCGTCTGATCACCATCTACCTGGGCCCGATCGTGCCCGAGCTCAATGCCAAGGTGGTGGCCTTTTTACAGGTCAAGAGCCTGAACTTCACCGATGCCGACCAGACCCTGACCGGCCACGCAATCGCCGCCTTCAAACCCTTGCTGACACGTATCGACATGAGCCAGATCGAGGCGCTATTGGCAGACAGCAAGGCCGATACCCTGATTGAAAACGGTCAACCCGCGGCCGAGCCAGAGCCAACCACAGCAGCCGCCAAAAAAGCGGCCAAGCCCGCGGCACAGCAGGCCAAGGTAAGCACCAAACCGGCCGCGACTGAGGACAACTCGGTGATCGATTTTAATGACTTCGCCAAGATTGACCTGCGCGTGGCCAAGGTGATCCAGGCCGATCATGTCGAAGGCGCCGATAAGCTGCTGCAGCTGCAATTGGATGTCGGTAATGGCGAAACCCGCCAGGTCTTTTCCGGTATCAAGAGCCGTTATCAGCCGGAAGAATTGCTCGGCAAAAACCTGGTTCTGGTCTACAACCTGGCGCCGCGCAAGATGCGTTTCGGCATGTCCGAAGGCATGGTTCTGGCCGCCGGCGATGGCCAGGAATTGTGGATACTGGAAGGCAATAGTGCCACCCCACCGGGCACCAAGATCAGCTAGCCCGACCGCCCGGCCGACCCTAATTACACCAGCGGGATCGCTTCCGCTGGTGTAATGATAGTGTACCCGCGCTGTCGGGCCAGCCTGAGGTTGGATGCGTGCTGCTCAATCCACAGGGCAGCCAATGGCTGCTCTTATTGGCACCAGAGGAGCCTGTACAACTTGGCTAATATTTAATCTAGGTCATTGAGCGAGTACATTAGGCCGAAAAGGCATTAAAAATACCTAAACTCGCCTTGTGAGCTATATCAAAACGCCGGATAATAGGCCGATAATTTTTAAGACCCTGTTTAGCGATGACTGAATACATTTTACTGCTTATTGGCACGGTGTTAGTGAATAACTTCGTGCTAGTGCAGTTCCTCGGCCTATGCCCCTTTATGGGCGTGTCCAACAAGCTTGAAACCGCTGTCGGTATGTCGGCGGCAACGACCTTTGTGCTGACGCTCTCCTCGGTCGCCAGTTATGTGGTCTATACCTTCCTGCTCGTCCCGCTCAGCCTAACCTATCTCAAGACCATCAGCTTTATTTTGGTGATCGCCTTTATGGTGCAATTTACCGAGATGCTGGTGCGCAAGACCAGCCCGCTGCTGTATCGCGTGCTGGGCATCTTTTTACCGTTGATCACCACCAATTGCGCCGTCTTGGGCGTCGCCCTACTCAATATCAGCCGCCAAAACTCGCTAATGGAGAGCTTTCTCTATGGTTTCGGTGCGGCGCTGGGCTTTTCACTGGTCTTGGTGCTCTTTGCCGCCATGCGCGAGCGCATCAATCTGGCCGATGTGCCCAAGCCGTTCCAGGGTGCCGCTATCGGCCTAATCTCGGCAGGTATTATGTCATTGGCCTTTATGGGTTTCTCCGGACTGGTGGCGGGCTAAGATGCTGAGCGCGGTACTAACCCTCCTCTTGCTTGCGGCCGTCTTCGGGGCGCTGCTCGGTTTTGCCGCCATCCGCTTCAAGCCGGAAGGCAACCCGATTGTCGATCAGATAGACAACCTGTTACCCCAAACCCAATGTGGCCAATGTGGTCATCCTGGTTGTCGGCCCTACGCCACCGCCATCGCCGCGGGTGAGGACATCAATAAGTGTCCCCCCGGGGGCGAAGCCACTATTGTCGCCCTGGCCGATTTGCTCGATGTCGAGGTCATGCCCTTGGATGCCGAACACGGCGTCGAGGCCATTCGCACCGTCGCTGTGATTCGCGAGCCCGAGTGCATCGGCTGCACCAAGTGTATTCAGGCCTGTCCGGTCGACGCCATCCTCGGCGCAGCCAAGCTGATGCACACCGTGATCGCCGACGAATGCACCGGCTGCGACCTCTGTGTTGAACCCTGCCCGGTCGATTGTATCGATATGGTGCCGGTTGCTACCACCCTGCGCAGCTGGCATGTCGATAAGCCCGGCGCGCTGATTGCCAGCGATAAAAACCCGCTGCTCAACGCCATGGATAAGAGTGCCGCATGAGAGGATCTCAGTACATCAAGGTGATCGATATCGGGTCTTTTCCCGGCGGCATCCATCCGGCGCAACACAAGGGTGAATCCAACACCACCCCGATTGCCACCCTGCCGCTACCGGATAGGCTTTGGCTGCCGTTAAGCATGCATATGGGTGCTGCCGCTGAGCCGAATGTACAGATCGGCCAGCACGTGCTCAAGGGTGACCTGATCGCCGCAGCCGCGGGCCGGGTGTCGGCCAATATTCACGCGCCCACCTCCGGCACCATCGGTGCCATCGAGGCGCACGCCTTTGCTCACGACTCCGGTTTTAGCCAACCGGCTATCGCGCTCGACAGCGACGGCTTGGAGCAATGGCGGCCACAGCAGGCCTGGTCCGATTGGCGCAGCAAAGGCACCGAGGCAGTGATCGAGCGAATCCGCGCCGGTGGCGTGACCGGCTTGGGTGGCGCCGGTTTCCCAACCGATGTGAAATACCGCAATAGCCAGGCGCAGATCCACACCCTGCTAATCAATGCCGCCGAGTGCGAACCCTATATCACCGCCGATGATCGACTGATGCGCGAACAGGCAGAGGATATCTTGCGCGGTGCCCAAATCTGCCAATGGCTGGTGGGGGCCAAAACCATCCTAATCGGCATCGAAGACAACAAGCCCGAGGCCATGGCGGCCCTTAAGGCAGCCGCCGAGCAGTTACAGCTGGCGATTGAATTGGCGGTGGTGCCGACCAAATACCCCTCCGGGGGTGAAAAACAACTGATTCAGTTGGTCCTGGGGGTCGAGGTGCCGCACGCTGGCTTGCCCAGCGATCTGGGTATTGTCTGCCAAAACGTCGGTACCCTGGCACAGGTCTATCGCACGGTGGTGTTCGATGAGCCGCTGATCGCTCGGGTCACCACCGTCACCGGCGCCGCAGTGGCCCAGCCGGGCAACTATCAAGTATTGATCGGCACGCCGATCGAGGAACTGCTGCAGCACGCCGGTGTGCAGATGGCCAAGGCCGATCGCGTCATCATGGGCGGTCCGATGATGGGCTTTGCCGTGCCGGACCTACAGGCACCGGTGGTTAAGGCCACTAACTGCTTGCTGGTACCGACCAAAAAGGAACTGCCGCCAGCTCTGCCCGATAACCCCTGTATCCGCTGTGGCCTGTGCGAACAATCCTGCCCGGTCTCTCTGCTCCCCCAACAGATGCTCTGGGCGGCCAAGAACCGGCAGTTGGATGCGGCGCAGTTACACAGCCTCGATGCCTGTATCGAATGCGGGGCCTGCGCCTATGTCTGCCCGAGTCGCATTCCGCTGGTGCAGTACTTCCGCTACGCCAAGGGCGAGATTCGGCAAGAAAATGAAGCCACGCGCAATGCCGAACGGGCGCGCATTCGTTTTGAAAATCGCCAAAACCGGCTCGAGCGCGAACAGGCCGAGAAAGAGGCCAAGCGCCAATTGCGCGCAGCCACGGCTGCTAAGGCATTAGCCGCCAAGACCGGCGCTGAAGGCCAAGCCGGCAGCGAGACCAATGAGCTGATCGCGGCCACGCTGGAGCGGGTCGCGGCGAAAAAGCCGCTAGTCGGTGCGCCGCCGGCCAGCCTAAGCCTGGAGGAATTGGCCGCCGCGGCACAGGCCAGCCAAGCGAAGTTTGCCAGCGCCGCGGCTCGCCTGGCCGAGGCCGAAGTCAACGCGCCCGATATGGTTAATGCGTTGCAGAGGGCGACCGGCAAGCTGGAAGAAAAATATCTCTCGACTGAGGCGGCCTATCAAACCGCCCGGGCGGCAGCGGACACCCAACCATGAAGCAGAACAGGACCTCGCCATGTTGACCCTTAGTTCCCCCCATACGGTGGGGCAGAATTCCGTCAGCAAGATGATGTTTACCCTCTTGGCGGCCCTGGTGCCCGGCTTGGCGGCTCTGATCTATTACTTCAGCTGGGGTTATTTGATCAATTTGCTCTTGGCCTCGGCCACGGTACTGGCCGTTGAGGCCGGCCTGCTGGCGCTGCGTAAACGGCCGGTTGGCTTCTTCCTGCGCGATGGCTCGGCCTTGGTCACCGCCGCCTTGCTGGCCTGTGCCTTGCCGCCGCTCGCGCCTTGGTGGGTCACGGTGCTCGGCGCCGCCCTGGCCATCCTGTTCGGCAAGCAGCTGTTTGGCGGCCTGGGCCAGAATCCCTTTAACCCGGCCATGGTGTCCTACGCCCTGTTGCTGGTCTCGCTACCGGTCTTGATGACCACCCGCTGGGCCAATGTCGAACAGCCCAGTTCCTTTATGACCAGTCTGATGGTGATCTTTGGCGACCCCGGCTTGGTGCTCGATGGCCTGACCGGCGCCACGCCGCTGGACTATTACAAGCTCAATATCGGTCGGCTGACGGCCAGCGAACTGACCGCCAATCCGCTGTTCGGGCCGCTCGGCTCGGTCGGTTGGGCCCAGGTCAATCTCGCCTTCTTAGCCGGCGGTGTGCTGTTGCTGGTACGCCGGGTGATCAGCTGGCATATACCGGTGGCACTGCTCGGCACCTTGGGCTTTATGGCGCTGTTTTTCAGTGCCGATGCCGATGTGCATGTGCCATTAAGCTTGCATCTGTTCGCCGGTTCAACCATGTTGGCGGCCTTCTTTATCGCCACCGATCCGGTCTCTGCGGCCACCAGCAATAGGGGCAAACTCTATTATGCGGCCGGTATTGGCCTGTTGATTTACCTGATTCGCACCTGGGGCAACTACCCCGATGCCACGGCCTTTGCCGTGCTGCTGATGAACTTTGCCGCGCCGCTGATCGACCATTACACCCGGCCGCGGGTCTATGGCCAGAACAAACCGATCAAGGGATTTAAAGCCGATGACTGAGCCCAATAGCCCAACCACGCTGAGCCAATCGATTCGCCGTTCCGCTATTGGCCTGGCGATTTTCGCCTGCTTTACCGCCGGCCTGATCAGCGTCACAAACTTCTTT
This sequence comes from Reinekea forsetii, assembly GCF_002795845.1. GTDB lineage: Bacteria > Pseudomonadota > Gammaproteobacteria > Pseudomonadales > Natronospirillaceae > Reinekea > Reinekea forsetii. The sequence goes on along the minus strand of NZ_CP011797.1, from coordinate 1,538,423 downwards.
ACCCAGGACACTATTCAGACCAATGAACGTGCCTATGAAGCGCGCCAACTCTTGTCGCTCCTGCCCGACGGTTATGCGGCCGAGGCCTTACTCAACAGCGCTCGCAGCCTCGACCAGATCGAGGCGACCGATCTAACGTTGCTGCACATCGCCGGCGATGAGCTCTACTATAGAGCGATCAACGATCAGGGCCAGGTCGACGCGATCTTGCTGCCCTTGGTGGCGCCGGAAGGCTACAGTGAAGCGATTCGCCTGATTGTCGGTATCAGCCCAACTGGCACCATCATCGGGGCCCGCGTGACCCGGCACCGAGAGACACCGGGCCTGGGCGATCAGGTTGAACTGCAGAAGTCGAATTGGATCCTGCAGTTCAATGGCCGCTCATTGGCCAAGCCATTACCCGCCGCTTGGCAGGTTAAAAAAGATGGCGGCCAATTCGATCAACTGACCGGCGCCACCATCACCCCGCGCGCCATCGTCACGGCGCTGCGTCAGGGCCTGGAGTTCTTTGAATTGAATAAAACCCGCCTGCTGGCCGATGCCCTGCTGGAGCCTACCCTATGACACAAGCCGCGAGCCCTGACTCAAAAACCCTGATAAATAACGGTCTTTGGACTAATAACTCGGCGCTGGTGCAACTGCTTGGCTTGTGTCCAATGCTGGCCGTGACCGGCACCGTGGTCAATGCCCTAGGTCTGGGCTTGGCGACCCTGGCCGTGTTGGTGGGCTCCAACGCCGCGGTCTCATTGATTCGCAACTATGTCGCCGACTCGATTCGCCTGCCGGCCTTTGTGATGATTATCGCCTCACTGACAACCTGTGCCGAGCTGTTGATGCAGGCCTTTACCTACGAGCTCTATCAGGTGCTGGGTATCTTTATCCCGCTGATCGTCACCAACTGCATTATTCTCGGTCGCGCCGATGCCTTTGCCCGCAAGAACCCGCTGATCCCCTCGATCCTCGATGGCCTCTCGATGTCGGTCGGCTTTCTGTTGGTCTTGTTGCTCTTGGGCGCCATGCGCGAGGTGATCGGCCAGGGCACGCTCTTTACCAATATGCATCTGATTTTTGGTGAGTCGGCGCGCGCTTGGGAGTTGCAGGTTTTTGACAACTACCCCAACTTCCTCTTTGCCGTCTTGCCACCGGGCGCCTTTGTCGGTCTGGGACTGTTAATTGCCTTGAAAAATGTGATCGATGACTGGGTCAGCCAGCGCCAACAGGGTCACGAGACCGGGGTCGCCGGCAGCAAACGCGTGCGCGTCACCGGCGCGGTCCACTGAGGGGGATTCCAGCATGAATCGCAGCCTGCGCAGCGAAATCTTTAACCGCTTACGCGCCGCCAATCCGGAGCCGAAAACCGAGCTCAATTACAGCTCGCCCTTTGAGCTCTTAGTCGCCGTGGTCTTGTCGGCACAGGCCACCGACAAGAGTGTCAACAAGGCCATGGCATTGCTCTTTCCGGTCGCCAACCGGCCGGAGACCATCGCCGCCTTGGGCGTCGAGGGCCTATCGGCCTATATCAAGACCATCGGCCTATTCAATACCAAGGCTAGGAATGTCATCCGCCTGTGTGAGCTGTTGATCCGCGACCATCAATCCGAGGTACCTGACGATCGAGCGGCGCTTGAAGCCCTGCCCGGCGTGGGCCGCAAGACCGCCAATGTCGTGCTCAATACCGCCTTTGGCCACGCCACCATGGCGGTGGACACGCATATTTATCGGGTTAGCAATCGCACCGGCATCGCGCCGGGTAAGAATGTGCTCGAGGTCGAGCATCGGTTGATGCGCCTAGTGCCCAAGGAGTTTTTGTTCGACGCGCACCATTGGTTGATCCTCCATGGCCGCTACACCTGCACCGCTCGTAAGCCTAAATGTGGTAGCTGTTTGATCGAAGACCTGTGTGAGTTCCGTGAGAAAACCGTGGACTAATAGCCAATGACTGTTGGAATCTTAGTGGACCCAAGCTGTGATTTACCAACGCCCTGGTATCAGAGTTGCCAGGTCACGCTAGTGCCCAACAGCCTGATGCTGAATAACCAGACCCTGGTCGATAAGCGCGACGTGGCCGCCAGCAAAGCTTTTTACCGGCCCACCTCGGCCAAGCAGCGGGCCAAAGTCGAGCGCCCTTATGACCCGCATATCGCTGCGCAAAACCTTAACCCTGACTCTAACCATAACGGCCCTTTCTACCCTGGGATTAACAGCAATGGCCCAGCGGATGCCCTGACGGCCAACTTGCCCTACCAATACGACCAACTGTTAATAGTGACGCCCCACCCTTCGCTCAGTCTCAGTTTGCCCAGCGTGCGAGCAACCCTGACCCAAACGCAGCCCCAGATTGATGCCTTGCGCCAAGCCGCCCGCCTGGTTCGGCCCTTTAGGGTCCGGGTACTCGACAGCCAAAGTGGTTATGCCGGCTATGGCCTGGTTCTGCACCAGGCGTTGCGCCTGCTCGGCCGTAAGGGCTACAGCGTAGACCAACTGAAACAGTCGCTCGATGGCTTTAAAGTCTCGTTAACCACCTTTGTGCAGCCCGGCCAACGGGCTTTTGACACTGCCATGCTGCGCAAACCGCCCTACCAGCTTGGCTGGTTGCGTCGGCAACAACTCAAACTAACGGCTCGCCGGCCGATCTTTCAACTTGATAGCGACGGGGCCCACTGGGTTCAGTCGCGTGCTAACGCCAATTTCGAAAATGATTTCTTGGCCTTCGCCCATGACCGCCTGATGCGCGCCCGGCTGAGCAAACCCTTGGTTAATCTTAGCTATGCCGGCGACCTGGCGCACCTGCGCGAGCAGCCAATGTTCACTGCCATGCACCGGCAGATTCGCCAGCAGGGCGGCACCCTGCTCTACTCGATGATGGCGCTATCCAGTGCGCTGCAACTCGGTTTGGGGGCGCTGAGCCTGGCCTTTGTCGAGACCCGATGATAGGCCGGCGTTGGCGCGCCGACCTGCGCCGCTAGCCCTAGCGTTGCAGCGCGATCAGCTCGCCATTGTCGGTCAATTGCCAGCGACCGTGGTGGTCGAAACTGATCAGCCCCAAGGCCCGCAAGCGCGTTTTCAATTCGTCAAACGAGGCCTGATCGATGCGGATATCGGACACGGCATGGCTACCACTCCAGGCGCGTTTGGCCTGATGCAGCACTCGCTCATGCAATCGGCTGGCGACCAGAGCGCGCAAGCGCGTCTCACTGGTCGGTGACAACAGGGTGGCCGAGGTCCATTGAAAGACCTCTGCTAAATCCATAGCCAAGACCCCGTCAAAGGGTTTGAGTCGGCCCTCTCGGAAGGCATTACATTGGTAAGCGACCCGCCAGGGCCGATGGTCCGCAGCAAAGCTGAGCGCGGACCCGTCATCCTGGCTGGCCAACACTTTGAGCCTGTGCTCCAGTTGACGGATTTGGTTACGTAATTGCCGGACCAGATGATCTTCTTGAGGGTTAATGGCCTTCAGCAGCGGCTGAAGATCGGCCTTGAGCCAGCCCAAAGAGGGGTAGGTTTCAAACAGCTGCTCCAGTCCCAGTTCGACGGCATCGCGCAGACTGTCGGCGTCGTGCCAGTAATAGATTAGGCCACTGGTGAGCGAGCTGATCAGCCCATCGAGCCGCTTCTGTTCAAACGGATCCCTGCTGCTGCGCTCGCCGCGGTAAATTAGGCTCAGAACCGGTTTGCGGGTGGCTTGGGCGGTATTATAGAGGGTATGAATAAAGCCAACGCCGCGTTCGGTTAGCGGGCCGTATTCGGTGCCGATCAGCAGCAAAACGTAATCGGCGTCGGCCATCGCGTGCAGATTGAGTTTATGAATGTAATTGGCGGGGATAGCAGGATAGGCCAAGCCGACCGGGACAGCGCCCTGCCCGACAATGGCTTCTTGGACCACTTTTCGTTCGCTGTCCTGGTGCCGCTCTAACGCGGCCACCAGTACCATCATTCGTCTTTCTGACATTTACAAGTACGCGGTCCTTATCCGGTATAGGCCCCGGTCGGTGGCCGACAGCGGGGCGGGCTGGGCCAACATCCATTAACCATTAACTATTAACTATTAACCATTCCCCAATACCCATTACCCATTAACCATTAACCATTAACCATTACCCATTACCCATCAGGCTGCTCTGGGTGCAGCCATGTTAGCCAATAACCGGCACATTGGCGCTGGCAAAGTCGGGCGTTGGCCACTGGCTGCCTTCGAGCAGATTGATCAATTCGAGTAAAATCATCGCCGTTAAACCCCAGATATGCTTGCCCTGATAGTGAAAGTGCGGGATTTGAATTTCAATACCGTGCCGGTGGGTGACCTGCATCTGGGGCGCCTGGCTGGCAAAAAAAGACCAGGGTACGGTAAATATTTCCGCTATTTCATCTGGGCTGGGCTGGGCGCCGTCGGCCGATTCGGCCAGACCGACAAACGGGTGCACCAAAACGCCGTTCTTGGACAGGGTAGTCGATAAGGCACCGATGACCTCAAAGCGGGCCGGTTCAAGCCCGATCTCTTCGAAGGTTTCCCGCAAGGCCGTGTGCGCCAGCGAGCGATCGATGGCCTCGACCATACCGCCGGGAAACGACACTTCGCCCGGATGGCTATTGAGGTGTGCAGCGCGCACCGTTAACAAGACTGAGGGTTCCGGGTACAGAATCAAGGGCACCAACACGGCGGCTTGCAGCCCGTCTGAGCTAAAGGTGTGTGGCTGGTAGTCAGCAAAACCCTGCTTTAGGCGCTGGTCGAATTTGAGCGGCATATTCATAGCCCTAAGAATGGCACAAAAAAACGCGCTGCACATGGTTTTTAGCGACTATCGGTCGGCATTCTGGCTATTGTTAACGCTCTTTTGCGGCGCCATGCTTGGCTAACTGGGCCGCCACAGCAAGGCGTGCTCGGCCAACGCTATCAAGGCGCTGGCTTTATTGCTACCCTTGGCTAAAGTTCTGTCAATCCGAGGAAGTCATGAATTTCTGTCCAGATTGCGGTCACGCCGTCGATCACCGCATACCCGAGGATGACAATCGGCTGCGTTACGTGTGCAGCCAATGCGCAACCGTCCATTACCAAAACCCTCGCCTGATTACCGGCACCTTGCCTGTCGCGCCCGATGGCCGGGTGTTGCTCTGTTGCCGCAATATCGAGCCGCGTAAAGACTACTGGACCCTGCCGGGTGGCTTTATGGAAAATGGTGAAACCACACTCGCCGGGGCGTTGCGCGAAACCTACGAAGAGGCCCGGGTCAGCGCCATCAATCCACGGCTATTGAGTGTGATCAGCTTGCCGGCTTATGACCAGGTGCACCTTTTCTACCTGGTCGACATGCCCGATTTCAGCTTTGCCACGACGCCGGAAAGCCATACGGTGCAATTGTTTAGCCGCGATGAGATCCCCTGGGATCGATTGGCGTTTCGCACCGTAGAACACACCCTGAAACACTACCTGCAGCAGGCATCAAGCACGACCAACCCGTCGGTGCTCAATGATCATATCAGGCTCTAATTAACACCCCTCCTCAGAGACCTCAGCCCTGCCAAGGGCTGCTACAACAATGCATGCGCCCGCGTCAGACCGACGTATTGATCAATATGAACGCAATCAGGGGTTCACTTTTCGCCGCATCGGCCGTTACAATAGTTTCACCGTTCCTTTTTAGGTAACCGCCGTCCTTAGCCACAGAGACGATCGGTCATCTTTAGACCAGAACCAACCGAGAAGACCGGCACTATGGATAATGACAATCTAATATTCACTCTCACGGCCGTAGCGGTCGTAATCTTCGTCCTGGTCGGAATGTTGGTGTCTCAGTCACGCCACAAGGCCCTTGTAGCCCGCAACGATAAGATCAAGAAGCTTACTCTGCAGCAGCGTCAGGTGCAGAATTTACTGCGCTCGCTGCCAGCCAACTATTTATCCATGGAATTACGAGATTTCCTCTATCAGGCCGTGCTGCAAAACCTAAAGAGCCATGCCGAACTAGCACCCGATCGTAGCAGGTTCATCCGAGAAGACTATGAGCAGTTCAAGGCTGAACGGGAGAAAGTCAAACTGGATCCGCCAGAACCCATCCATATCCTAATGTCAGTAGACCAGGCCAGTATTTACCGCAGCCTACTGAAGTCTCTGCACCAGTTTATTCGTAATAATTTTGTCACCGGTCGACTCGAGAAAGCTTATGCTGAAAACCTGCTAAAACAGGTGGCCCTCAAATTGGTTGAAACCGCGGCGGATTTTTTCACCCTGACGGCTCGAGAATTTCGCAAGAAAAAAAAATACCGCCAGACCACTCACGCGTTCCAAAAAGCACTCGATGCGATAAAAACCTCACCCTTTGCAAACGAGTTCAAAGCGGAAAGTTTCAAGATTCAATCGGAGTTGACCGAGCAGGTTGATGAGTGGAACCTCCTGCGCGATGCCGAACGAGAAGCAGCCCAGGCCAAGCTCGATGAAGAATTAGCGGCGGTTGAAGACGAAGAGAACAGCTGGAAGAAAAAGCGCATTTAGCCTGGGCTTGAACAGTTTGGTGGGTTGCTGCGGCACCCATATGGGCCGCGCCCAACTCATTGCGCTCTATTAGCGTTCGTTACGCGGTTGCAGATCGAAACTGAGTGGGGCATTCAGTTGCATGACAAAGGTTGTGCCGCCGGCCACAGCAAAGGGCAGGCAATTATCTTCGCGGCAGGTACCGGTTGACTCGATCGTACCGGAGGGTATGGTTTCAAGCACTTCTTGCGCCGGACCCACACAGACCATCTTACCCGGTGTCAAAATCACCGGCTGCTGACTCAAGTCGATCCCGACCGACCACAGGCATTGCTCCAGCACTCTGAGATCACCGCCACTGTCCGCAGCTACCGTCGGTTTGACCGTGACCAGGCCACTTTCAAGCAATTCTTGATCGAATAGAGTGGTACCCACCAGTTCGGCGGCATCGATCCGATATAGGCTCTCTGCCTGAACCAATCCCAGACAAGCAACAGAGATTGCCAATATCAAAGCCGGTTTATGACAACGGGGCATTAGCGAGACTCCTAAGGTTGCACTACAGGTTGAGTCGATATAATACCAGAAGCGCTCACCGGTTCGGCAATTTCGTTCGCTATTTTGCACCCGAATCGCCAGTTTGGGCTCTGTTTACCCCTAGTCGACACTATCCATACGCACTGGGGAATTGTATCCTTGGTCAAGTCGCAAATTTCTCAGCGGAGTTGGCCCGAATCTTATGTATATTCGTCTTATTATCTTTTTAGTGTTTGCCGCCATAATTATATATGGCTTGGTTTGGTATGACCTCAACCGAGATGAGCCGTGGGATTCACCGGTGTTTTTTAGTGAAAACAGTATAAATCCGACTGATCTGGGTATAGAGTCATTTAGATCGTCTAATATTAGAGTACAAACTGCGTTCGGCTAATAACAACAAGCGGTCGCGGCGCACTGCAGCTAGATCATCGACTAAAAACGACTAAAAGGATCCCTCATGTCAGGAATACTCTCTATGGTTCTGGCCGGTGGTGAAGGTACCCGCTTGGCGCCCTTGACGTCAGTCCGTGCCAAACCCGCGGTTCCCTTCGGCGGCAACTACCGGATTATCGACTTTGTACTCAATAACTTTGTTAACTCCGACCTATTGCAGATTTTTGTCCTAACCCAATTTAAGTCTCACTCGCTCAACAAACACATGAGCCGTCGCTGGCAAATTAGCGGCCTGACTAACCGATTTATCGATACTATTCCCGCGCAAATGCAGATGGGTAAGCACTGGTATCAGGGTACGGCCGATGCGATCTATCAAAATATTAATCTAGTCGAGGGTCTGGATCCGGAAGTGGTCTGTGTCTTTGGTGGCGATCACATCTACAAGATGGATATCCGCCAGATGATTGAATTTCATCGTGGCTTTAACCACGCCAAACTGACGGTGGCCGCCATTCCAGTGCCCCTGGCACAATCCGACCAATTCGGAGTGATTGAGGTCGACGCCGATTTTCGCATGGTCGGCTTTCAAGAAAAGCCCGCTGCGAGCGATGCCAAGACCATTCCAGGCCGGCCCGACTTTGTCTTGGCCTCCATGGGCAACTACGTTTTTGATGCCAAGCAACTGGTCGAGAGCCTCAAAGCCGATGCCGAAGAACGCGATTCGCTGCACGACTTCGGCCATAACATTATCCCAGCCCTATTCCCTACCGGAGATGTCTACGTATACGACTTTTCCTCCAATTCCATCCGCGGCGAACCGGAAGGCACCAACGGTTACTGGCGTGACGTGGGCACCATCGACTCACTCTATGAAGCCAATATGGATCTGCTGGAGATTATTCCCCCGATCGATCTCTATAATCGCCACTGGCCGATGCGCAGTTATCACCCCGCCGTACCGCCGGCTAAGTTTGTGCATAACTCAGACCAGCGCCGGGGCCAGGCGATTGACTCCATTGTCGCCGCCGGCTCGATCGTCTCTGGCAGCAGCGTGTTGCATTCGATCTTGGGCTACAACACCCATGCCCACAGCCACGCCCATATCGAAAACAGCGTCTTGCTGGGCAATACCGATGTCGGCCGTGACTGTCGCATCAAAAACGCCATTATCGATAAGAATGTGACCTTAGCACCGGGCACCATCATTGGTGAAGATGCCGCCATGGATCGAGAACGCTTCCATGTATCCCCCAACGGCATAGTAGTCATCCCCAAGGGTGCCCGCGTCGGGTTTGAATGAGACAACAATGAAAATCCTTTTTATCGCCTCCGAAGTGGAAGGCTTGGTTAAGACCGGCGGGTTGGCGGATGTCGCCTACGCCTTACCGAAAGAACTGCAGAGATTGGGGCATGACGTCAGGATAGTGATGCCCGCCTACCGGTCTTTGAACGACATCTGGATGCAGTGGCCCAAACGGCAGTTCAGCACCAAGATCAGTTATTTCAATACCGAAACGGTCGATGCTCGCTACGGCGAGCACGAAGACCTGCCGATTATCGCCATCGATCACCCGGCAAGCTTCGACCGCAATGGTATCTATGATGACGGCCACGACGCCTTTTATGACAATCCCTATCGCTTTACCGTGATGACTAAGGCCGCGCTGGACTGGTGTAAACTGGAAAACTGGCAGCCCGATATTGTTCATGCCAACGACTGGCAGTCGTCCTTGGCAGGCTTCTTTTTACAGGAGCATTATCGCCACGATCCCTTCTTCAGTGCCACCCGCTCGGTCTTATCGATTCACAATGGCGCCTACCAGATGCATTGTGATCCGAAATGGCTGGCCCAGGTTGGCATTGACCAACGCTTTTATAACCCGAGTGATTTCGAAGATAATGGTCATCTCAATATGCTCAAGGGTGCCCTGGGCTTTGCCGATGGCGTAACCACCGTCAGTCCTGGCTATGCCGCAGAGTTAACCACCCCCATCGGCGGCCATGGTATTGACTTCAAGTTCCGCAATCTGCATCGGCCTATTGTCGGCATCCTCAATGGCTGCGATTATGATCAGTGGAACCCGGAAACGGACCCATGGCTGCTGGCTCAGTTTGCCACGCCGGACGATGGCGGCAAGGCGCGTTGTAAGCTCGGATTGCAACGAGAGATGGGCTTAAGCATCGATGCCAAGGTGCCTCTTTTGGCTACCATCTGCCGCCTTGTGGATCAAAAGGGTATCACGTACCTGATTCCGGTCTTCAAAGAGCTCATGGCCAACCACAATTGCCAGGTGGCCATGCTCGGCTCGGGCGATCCGCTCTTGGTGGCACAGCTTGAACAGATTCAGGCGGAATTCCCCGATCGCTTCCGCTTCGTCAACGGCTATGATGCCGGCTTATCGCATCGCATCGAGGCGGGTTCGGATGCCTTTCTGATGCCGTCAATCTTTGAACCCTGTGGCCTAAACCAAATTTACAGTCTGCGCTATGGCACGGTGCCACTGGTGCGCGAAGTAGGCGGCTTGCAGGATTCGGTGTGCCGCCTGAGCAAGTCGGAGCGCAATCTCAAGAGCGCGACCGGCTTTATGTTCAGTGAGTTGTCGGAAGCGGCCTTGCTTGAGGAGGTGTTGCGTATGCTCAATGTCTATCAGCACAAGCAAACCCAGTGGAAAGCACTGCAGCGCAATGGCATGGCCAAGCGCTTTAGCTGGAAAAAATCGGCCTGTCAGTATCAGGAGTTTTATCGCCTGTTGCTCGATGCGCCAAGGGCCGAACACCCGCTGGCTATCTAGGCCAGGCCACCGGGTCGAAGCATCGACACCGCGCTAAGCGCAATCTACAACCGGATCACCCTTGGCCGTCGGCAATGCCGAAACCCTCTCGCCTCGGTTTTAGGACTGCGGCACTGCAGGCGGCGAGATTTTTTCTGGATCCTTAAAGCCGAACCAGGTCAATAATAGGGCCAGCAGACACCACATCGCCGCCTGTTGGTAGACCAGGCCGGTACCCTGCCATAACCAGCCGGCCAGCAAATTGCCGATAAAGAGGCCGGCACCGGACCCGAACGCTACATACATACCCTGCCCCAGGCTGGCCTTATGCGCCGGAAACAGATGACCGATACGGTGCACCGCGACCGAATGAACCATGCCGAAGGTCACGGCGTGCAGCGTTTGCGATAAGAGCACAATCCCGAAACTGTCGGCAAAACGGGATAAAATCAACCAACGAAACACCGTCAGTAGCAAGGCGAAACTCATCAGATGGCGCTCACTAAAATGAGTAAACAAGCGACTGATATAGATAAAGATGGCGATCTCACACACGGCACCAAAACTGATCAAAAACCCAATGCTGGTGGTCGAAAAGCCCTGCAAACGCAAATACAGATCGAAAAAGGTATTGTAGGGCGCCATACCGATCTGCCAAAAGAGAATAACGGCGAGCAAAATCGCGATCTGCGGCCGGTCGATCGGCAGGCTTGAATGGGCCGTCTCGATCTTGGGTCGCGTCGGTACCGCGGTCTTCTTCTGTTCGGGAATTAGGAAGGTCGACAAAAACATCAGCAACGACAAGACACCGCCGGCCATCGGCAGAATCGCGACCGAATAGGTTTCCAATAAAAACCCCAGAGTCCAGACCACGACCACAAAACCGAGTGAACCCCAGAAGCGGATTTGACCATAGCGGCTGCGCTCCTGCCCGAGAATGGCCAGCGTAATGGCTTCCATTTGCGGCAGAACCGCCGAGAGAAATACACCGAACAGGCCAAAGACAGTGAGGTAATACCAAAAGCCCGAACCGGCCAAGGCCAAGAGGTAGAACACGCCCATCCCGACATACCCCAGACGGATATAGAACAGCCGCCGGCCACTTCGATCGGCGAGAACGCTGAACAGAAAGGGTGCGAAAACATTCACTCCATTAACCACCGCAATAATGGTACTGGCTTCCTGTTCGGTGAGGCCATTGACCGTTAAAAAGCGCGCTATATAGGGCACAAAAACGCCAAACAGCGTGAAGTAGAGCAAGTACATAGGCGAGAGTCGCCAGGCTTTCTCGGTAAAGCTTGAGTTTGCTAGGGGCAAAATGTGTTCCTGTGATTGGGATCAGTCGTTAGGTTTGAGAGCGCTTTTTTTTGAGCAAACTATGCTGCAAGCGTCGCTCTTTAAAGAATCGGCTCATCAATTCAGCGCATTGGCCGCCGAGTATACCGCCTTCGACCGCGAAGTTATGGTTTAGATGGCTCAACTCGCCAATTTTCATAGCCGATTGCACCGCACCGGCCTTGGGCTCGGCGGCACCAAAGACCAACCTTTGAATCCGAGCGTGGACCAGCAGACCGGTACACATGGTGCACGGCTCGACCGTGACATAGAGGGTGCAGTCGACCAAGCGATAATTGCCCAGCCGCTGTGCGGCCTGGCGAATGGCGACCATCTCGGCATGCGCGCTCGGATCGAGGTCGGTAATGGACCGGTTATAGCCTTCCCCGACGATTTCCCCAGCCTGGACCACAACGGCGCCGATAGGAATTTCACCGAGGGCGTAGGCACTCGCCGCCAATTCGAGGGCTCGGGCCATAAAGGCCTCGTGCTCCGAGCGCGCGGCGGTCATCGCAGCCTATACCGGCGGACTAATCTCATTCAGGCGCCCTATTGTTGTTTTCTTGTTTCATATCAATCACTTATGTCACCTTCACTGATGTCAACTGAAGAATAGCTGGGCAATGGTTGTGTGCGTCACCCAAAGACAGACTTTACCATCGACGCATGTTGGCCACCAATGTTTAGCACGCTGAGCAACTGCAACTTTCGTTGGCTTACCTGCTAGAGTTGTAAACCCTTTTTACTGGGCTGCAAACGCTGGAAAACCCGATGCCATGGGCGCATTAGCGCCTCCCCGGCCAGCTAGAACGTCACATCGCGATTAGGGTCGATTACCACAAGCACCGTTACCACCAGTGTATCAATAACATCATGCCCACCGTTGTCTGAGGTGGCCGGGATGACGTTATTACTAAGGCACCGGGAAAAAATCGAAAAACCGATAATTCGTCAACATCGCTTGCAAGATCAACAACACGCGGCATAATGACCAGGTAAAATAATATTTTTTGTGATAATAGTATCGGCCTGAAAACTCAAACCGTCGAATGTCCCATTTTATAAGCAGACGGTCTTGTGTGACGCATCTACCCTATTTGCTCTTCTGGCTTCTGCCGCCAGAAAGCTAAAACCTCAAAATGAGTTAAAATATGAATCAAAAATTAATAAGTGTCCTTTTTGGATTTATTACAGTGATGCTCATCAACGGCCCAGTCTTCGCCAATGAGGCAGAACAAACCGATGCTTTTCCAGTAACGGTAGACCTCATCATGGATGAGGTATCAGATATATCAATTAGCCGCGGTCAGTTTCGGGCAGTTGCGGAGATGCTGCTGTCATGGACCGGCAACAATGTCGGGCTAGTGGGTGCCCCTGAGTCCCGCACCCTGATGGGTGACGCCATTGACAGCTATCTTGCAGAAAATTTTGACCCGGCTATATTTGTAGCAAATGCAGAGGGCCCACGCGAGGTCATGGCCAGATCACTTACCTTGTTTCCCGATGGTCGGGCAGAGTTATTCGAGAAGTTCGCTGTGAAGTTGACTTTTGAGACAGCAATTCCCTCTTATCCTTTTGGCGATTTAGACTTGCATCTTGAGCTGCAGTCGGCCAATCACCCCCTCCCAGGGTTGGCTTTTGAGCCGCGGCATTTTAAATTTGGGCATGAAGAGATTGCCCATGAGGTTGTGAAGGGTAATTGGTATCTCGAAGGTAACCGCTCGGAGGTTGATAGTGTTAAGAGCTTGAGCCACGGTGGAAAGTCCCATTTCTCGGTTGCGGTATTTCATATCAAGGTTGCCCATGATTTCGTGGATGTGGCGCAAAAGATATTAATCCCTTTGCTATCTATTTTGCTGCTTTCTATGTTCATTAATCGATTTAGCGTGATTTACGAAACAGAGGATGGCGGAGACAATGCTAACTGGCGAATAGGCGGTCAATTGACTCTATTATTAACCTTATTTGCTCTAAATTTCTCGCTAGGAGACGATATTCCGGCGACCCATTATTTGACGATGATTGACGCTCTGTTTGTAGCAGTAGGTATCATGGTCGTCTTTGCATTGGTCTGGGGCATCTACGTCATCCACGTGTTTCAAACAGGTCGCGTCGAACTGGGCACCAAACTTGAGCATAAGAGCAACGCGGTCTTCATGGCGTTAGCATTTGTGTTTATGGTATGGGTCTCGGGTTTTGCACTGCTTAATTAGGCATTGGCAATATTTGCCTCGCTGGTAGATTTAAGCTTGGTCAAATATTGCTGTGTTACCTTGAGCACGGTTTTTTTGTGAAACGAAGGTGTAAGTTAAAAATCGCTTAAAATTAATAACTTACACCTTGATGACTACTCCCACTCAGTAGCAACGTGGTTTTTATATTGTTTAATATCAATAACTTATAGCCGCACAATAGCTTGCGTGTAACAAGTGTGTAAGTCACCAATCACTCTGCACGCTTTTTCTACACTTGCGTACCTATTGTAATTCAATAGTTTACGCAATCCGCACTTGCACATTGTACGACGAAGAACGTGCTGAATTATACACGTTCTTCTGTTCGTTTGTTCTTTCTGTTCACTTGTTCTTCAGTGTCAAACGTCTGCCAAACTGCGCTTGTTGCTCAATCAGTGCGTCTAACTCACCAAGTTCAGCAGCTTCTCGCACCTTACGAAGTGTATCAGCTACATCAGCTTCGCTGGCTAGTTCGATGGCATTCTTACCTTTAGAAAACTCTAGTGGCTTGCTTCCGTAGCGCACTACAAGGTTTATTTTACCATCAACGCTAGCTGTCCACCAACGCTTAACACGCTTGGCAACTTCAACTTTGGTTTGTTTACCTTCGTCATCAGTAACCCATTTGTGTTGCGTGGGCGTGTAGTCTTTGTTTGTTGCAAGTTGGATTTGTTCATCTATCTTTGCCATCAACTTACGACGACGAACTGCAATAGGGTTGTTGTTTTGAAGTGGGTTAAATGCAACGAAATTCAGTTTATCAAGTACAGTCATAACAGCCTCCTAGTTAGCTAAAAGCATTGTGCTTTCAGAGTTAGGTGGCTGTCATCCGAAGATTAGTCGTCAGCGTTCAAAAACTTTTCTAGCATAAAACTATCACCTTTGGACGGTACTACTGTGTCTCTCCCAATATTATCGATTGCACGTTCAACAACACTTATTTTTACGTCTATCTTCTTCACTAAACGACTATCATTACGCAGCTTTTCTATACTGCGTGATGTAACCAAGCGAGGTAAGTTGCCAAGGCTTGCATCAATTAAACTACTGTGTCCAAAGTCTAAATTCCTATCAAACCAAATCTGTAAGCTAGCATCAGCTGCGACAATTTCTTGCAGTATCTCTAGTGAATCTTCACATAAGCTTTCGCACTTGTTGTCCAACTTATATGCTGCAGCCTTCTTACCCTTTCGATGGTAAGTATCAGAACGATTACGCATCATAATCGCTTCTTTCAGCTTATCCTCGTATCGTTTCAATTCGCTTGGTTTATCTTTAAGTTCTTCTCGTATTTCAAGCTGTTCTTGCCATTCTACATCAACTTGTTCGTACTCATCGTCACTTAACCAAGTTTGAAGCTGACGGTTTTGCACGTTTTCTCCACGCTTTAACTTTGCTGCTATAACTTCAAGTTTAGATAGTCGCCTTTGCTCTTCAGCTGTAAGTTTGCGACGTGGATTAGATTTACCAATCCGTTCTTGCAGTAACTTGCGAAAGTTACCACTTACTTTTTTCTTACTGTCAAACCGCTCACTCATTAGATAGAAAGTCTAGAAGTGGGTTAACTAGCAAGGAGCTACCACTAAGTGATAAGTGATCATCATCATAGTAGAACGACGCATTTTCCGTACCAATATTGCAATAAAACTCGCCACAGAATGTCTCAGTAAAGTCCATAAGCGTCACACTTTCTGCCTCAAACAGATTTGTTACATAGCTCTGAAGCAATAGGTGTTGTGAGCGAGCAACGGAGCTTTCGGAAAGACTTTTTCCACTTAAGTCACTACTGGCGTATATGTCTAAAGGTTCACTTATTTGTTGTGGAATTTGTGGTACTACTATGACATTCACACCAATTTCATTGTAAGCAGTAAGTGTTTCACGTAATCCACGCTCAAACGCTAATTTTGAAAGTTCGTGCGTACGTTCATCAGTCTCGCTGAAGCCTATATATGAAAAATTATCACCTTCATAGCCTCCGTCTGTGTAGTACGTCCATCTTGCAACAAGAATTAATGTATCTACCGCATTATCTTTAATGTAATCAAACACACGTCTGTTTAACTCATTGCAATTGTTCTCAAGCTGATCGTTTCGTAATGAATGGATACCTAAGAATGGAGTACACCCACTTGTACCAGTGAAAAGTCCGCCTTTGTTGATTTGGGATAATGCATCGTCAATAGCTGGTAAAAAGCTAAGAGAGTGACTATCACCAAAAACAAAAATATTTTTCTGTGAAGAGTTTGAACCTATATCGCAGAACCAATTAGGCTGTTTAATTACGTCTTTTCCAAAACACTCTCGGCTCCGTTCGCTTCTTGAAAGCGAAGTATACACCGAGTCGGAAATATTGAATCTATCTCTGTAGCCTTCATTTATGTGTCCGTTGTAGCCAAGTAACAAAAATCCCAATAACCCAACTGTAGAAAAAAAGAAGATACCTTTTTTGGTAATTCTTGTTTTTTGTCGGAACGGCTTTTCAATGTAACGCCAACTGATGTAAGCCAGAAGAATAGAGAGGAAACTAAGTGCCAACATTAAGAGCAAAGAAGGATATTCTAGCGATCGAATTCGCGCAAAAGCAAACAATGGTTGATGCCAGAGATAAGCTGAATAGCTAATTAAGCCAAGTCCAACAAATCCTCTAGTACTAAGCAATTTAGCAGCAATGGTTTCTTTATCTGCATACAATACTAAAAGTACCACACCAAGCACTGGCACCAAGGCGTACACACTAGGAAACGGAGTACTTTCATCGTAAGCAAAGATTGAAAAGATAATTGCTGCCAAGCCAAGTAGTGCTAGAAAATTATTCTTTTGCACACCATTCTTCTGCACAATAAATGCAGCGATGGAGCCAGCAAATAACTCCCAAGCACGTGTAGGTGCTAGATAAAAGTTTGCAGTTGCCTTGTTACGCCAACCCCATTCACTTAACAGCAAACTGATTGAAGCCATCACTACAATCATCCAAAATACTCGGTTCTTGCCGTATCGCCAGGCTAGAAAAAGAAAGATAGGGAATAGCACGTAGTACTGCTCTTCGACAGCTAAGCTCCACGTATGTAGTAACGGTTTTTCTTCAGCAGCTGCATCGAAGTAACCACTTTTTCGCCAAAATAGTACGTTTGATGCAAATAGACTGACTGCTACTAAACTTTGCGAAAAGTCTTTCATTTGAATAGGCAGCATCCACATCCAAGCAAACGGAATGCAGACAAACATTACAAAGAAAAGTGCTGGCAATATCCTTCGCGCACGCCTTTCGTAAAAGCTAACGAGGCTGAAACGTTTGTTCTCTAAATCTTCAATAAGTATTGTTGTAATCAAGTAACCACTAATTACAAAGAACACATCAACGCCTACAAAGCCCCCACTAAACAGCTCAAATCCAGCGTGAAAAAGAATCACTGGGACAACAGCTAGTGCTCGCAAGCCGTCTATTTCAGCGCGATATTTCATATAAACAATCCGTTAAGTAGAATTTAGGTTGGAAGGTAAACGTTACTTCTCTTTTGGTTTTCTGCCTTCAGCCAACGCACCCTTAAGCATTCCACTAGTAAAGCCAAACTCTTTGCAAAGACGCTTTACTTCTTTGAGTGCGTTCGTACGTTCGTTCTTCTTTGCTTCAGCCATCTGCTGTTGGATAGTTTCCATTTCAGCTTTAAGTCTTCATAAGATTTCATCACACATCTCCTTTGAATAAGTTTTTGTGTCATTGTATAGATTTTGGGAAAGGTTGGGAAGCACGTTTTTTCTACGTCTAGTGCTGTGTGTTGTAATTAGACAAAAGTATTTGCACAGCGCCTAACTATGCCAGTCAGTCATTGTGTCAACCACACTGCCATACAGCCGGTGTCTTTCAAGGTAGTTGGCACTCTTTTTAGTCATTACGCTGCTTGATCACTCTCACTCTGTATATCATCTGGATTCAATGTAACACTCCCTACAGGCTCACAATTTCGGATATCGCCCGACCAGCGATACGGCTTGGCTTTTTTCGCCGCCGTTATGACCTTTTTTCGGTTCAATAATATGCCCCCGTCTTGACCTGCATGACGCTGGGCTGGCGTGACAAAGTTAATCTTGCTGTGCTTATGTTTCTCGTTATACCAAACCACAAAGTTCTCCACCCAGTCGCGCGCTTCGGTCAACCCGGCAAAGCCAGATGAGGGCCATTCGGGACGGTATTTTAAGGTCCTGAACAATGCCTCTGAGTAGGGGTTGTCATTGCTCACGCGCGGCCGACTGTAAGACGACAGCACACCCAGTTCTTCCAGCTTGGCTTTCATCGTGAGGGCCTTCATCGGTGCACCGTTATCCGAGTGCAGCACCAGGGGCTTGTTAAAGCTTTGCTCGCGCAACATGCAGCGCTGGACCAATTCCGCAGCCAGCTCACCACACTCTCGATCATGGACTTCATAGCCCACGATCTTGCGACTGTAAATATCTTCAAATAGGTAAAGGTAGTAAAACTGACCCTTTACTCTTGAGGCCAAATAGGTGATATCCCACGACCAAAGTTGATTGGGCCCTGAGGCCGTATGGCTGGTCGGCTTCCCTGTTTTGGTTGGTGCTTTACTCCGGCCGCGATGATGTAGCTGATTGTGTGCCTTCAAAATACGGTAGAAACTCGCTTCCGATGCGAGGTAGATACCCTCGTCTAACAGCGTTGGGACCAGCTGTGACGGCGGTAAACTGGCATATTGAGGCTCATTACTCACCGCTAAGATCACCTGCGTTTCCTGCTCACTGATTTTATTGGCTGGCACCGGCCGACTGGCCAGTGGCCGCTGGTCCATGCCAACCAGACCCGCTCGGTACCAACGACGATAGGTCCTGAGGCTCAACTCAGCTTCCTCGCAGGCGCGACTCAGGCGAGCCCCACTGTTCGTGGCCTGGTGTATTAATGCTACCGTGGCGATGCGCTCGGGCAGTGGCGTTAGCTCTCCTCGCCGCCGTCCTCCCAGAGCGCATTGAGCTTTTTTCGTAACACTAACAAAGCCACCGTTTCGGCCAGCGCCTTTTCCTTGAAGCGAAGATCTTTTTTGAGCAGTTTGATCTCCACCTTGTCCTTCTTGGCTTGGTGTTTGACCGCGCTGCCTTGGGCTTCACTGGTCTGGAATCCCTGGAGACACTCGCTCTTCCAGCGCTGCACCTGCTCAGGATAGAGGCCTTTTGCACGGCAGTACTGGCCCAGCTCAGATGCTGACAACGCAGCCGTTTGGATGACCACTGAGAGCTTGGCGTCAGCCGTCCAATCGTCGGCAGATAACGTCTTTCCTGGCACAGGCATTCCTTGTTGTTTGGCGGTATCGCGCCAATTATAAAGGGTTTTTAACGATATGTGTTCCTGCCGGGCAATCTGGGCCACAGTGACGTTGTGGGGTGGCAACATTTTCTTCAAGATCGATTCTTTCCGTTCTGCTGAATATCGAGCCATTCCGTTCTCATTAACCGCCCCCTGATCTGGTTTTAGGTGGAATCTAGAGGGTGACAACTATCCTGACACAGGGGGAGCCTTTGACCCTATAGATCCAGCCCAGTGAAAAGATGCAAATAGATATCCCCAAAGCGGGCCGCCCAGGCCGCCTCATTGTGCTGACCGCCCTCGATAGTGCGGCAGGTCACCTCGCTAAAGGGCACCTGCAAGGCACCACACATCTTAGTATTACTCTGCACCAGCAGTTCCGGCGTGGTATAGCTGAGCTGCTCATCGGTACCGATATCGGTATAGACGCGCATCGGAAGGCTCGGATCCGCCGCCCGCACGTAATCGCGCAACTCATAACCGTTCATCGGATTGTCCAACGCCACCAGGGACACCGCCGCAATCTTGGAAAAGTGGGTCTGATAACGAACACCCGTATAGATCGCCATATAGGCGCCCATTGAGCTGCCGGCAATGCCGGTGTTGTCGCGATCGGTCAGGGTACGATATCGGCTATTGATCAAGGGCATCAAGCTGTCGACCACAAAGGCAGCGTGTTGAGCCCCCTTAGCATCGATAAAGCCCAAACTCGGGTGGGTCCAATCCCACCCGGTATATTCTTGATAACGCTGCTGAGCGTTCGGTGCACTGTCAATACCCACTACAATTACGCCCTCGTGCTCGCCCGTGCTGTAAAGCAAATCAAGTATCTCATCGGCATACCACTCGTTACCGAAGGCACTGGTGTTCTTATCGAACAGGTTATGGCCATCGTGCATATAGAGCACCGGATAGTCTCGTTCACTGACGTCGTAATCGGTCGGTAACAGCACGCGCACCTTACGGCTAATATTGCCCAATTGCGGCATCCTGACATCTAAGATGCGCACATCGCCCAATACGGTATTTTCGGGTCCGTTACAGGCATCGCCTACTATGGTGGCGAGTTTGTCGGCTTCGATAATCTTAGTATTGCGATTAAAGCGGATGCGATATTCGGCACAGTCGTCGACCGTAAAGTCGAGCGCCGGATAGGTGTCCAGCCAATCACCGAAATGGTCGATCTTAAAGCGCGCAGGGCTGGCCTGATTTTTAAAGGCGACGGTAAGTTCGTAATGGTCGGTTGCGCCGATTTGCGTCAACCTAGTGCTCTGCCAATTATTCGCGGTGCCGCGGAAAAACCAGTCGTCATCGCCCGGCTCACTGCACGCACCGGTCAGAATGTCGCGTAGCTTGGTGGCGACGATGGTTTTCAGCACGCTATCGAATACAATTTCGTACTCGGCGCAATCTTCGATACGAAAATCCAGGGCCGGATAACTTTCCGTCCAGTCGCTGAAGTGATCAATTTTAAAGCGGGCGTCCGCCTCCTGTTTTTCAAAGGCGACATTGAGCGTGAAGTTGTTGGTGCCGGGTATGGCTGACATCACCGTGGCCGCCCAGGCATTTGAGGAGCCGCGATAGAACCAGGCATCGGTAATGCTGCATTCTCCGTCTGTCACCACCCCGACCTTCTCCAATACAATGGCTTTGCTATTGGCGTTAAACAGAATGTTGTATTCACTGCAGGCATCGACCTGTAGATCCTGACTGGGGTAACTTTCGCTCCAGTCGGCAAAGCGATCAATCTTAAAGCGGGCAATGGCTTCTTCCTTATGAAAGTTAAGGTTCAAATGATATTGGCCATTACCCAAGTCCGTCATCGGCTGGGGCTGCCAAGCATTGGCCGTGCCCCGAACAAACCAGTCGGCATAGGCGGTCGGCGCTAGCAGAGTGAGTAGGCCAAGCAACGCCATAGCGGGCCACGATTGCGTTATTTTCGTTATAATTCTAAACATATCAATTCCTTTGCAATGCAGAAAATATTGTTGTTATTTATGTCGAATACCGATCACCCAATAGCGTTTCCATACTGCCCTATTTGATATCGACTCATTTTGACGAGATAAATCCAATCCAACGCACCGTACCACACACCCAACAGAGATTATGGGGTGGCGTTATAGCTTGCGTATTAAACTCAGCTTAAAAAGCTCCCAATAAAATTGAACTAGTCTACCCGCCACGCTAAACTAAATTTTTTGACGAAACAAAACAAATACTTACTAGAGTTAATAACAATTTTTTTCAATCGTTACGATTTAGATCACATATTAGCAACAACAGGGTCACTAGACGGGCAAATTGATTAACTAATTTTTTCAAATGTTGCTCGAACAGGTTGGCGGGTAACAAGCAATAGGGTTGAAATATCAACAGAGGGTTTTATTGCCCGCATCCTGCTAAGACCAATATCAAGCCTGTAACACTTGACAATAGAGCATCAAAGGCGGGTGGATTCTTGCAGGGTGCTTTGAATATGTTCAATATGGAATCGGGTGCGATCTTTGTAAAAATTTCAAAATGAGTCAAGACTGCTTCCGGTAAGACCCTGGCACCCGCCAGGGTCTCTATGCGACGGCTATATATCAAATGGACTAATAGCTACTACTGCTCCAATAGCTCATCAATATCTTCCACATCAACATCAAAGATCAATGCCGAGTTTTTCCAACAGCCGTCTTCTTTAACAAACTCCCATCTAACCAGAGGCTCGTAGTTATCGGTAAACAACGCAACGCTCGCTGTATACTGCCCAACAACAACCTGTTCCGCCGCGCTTGACTCACGCAGCTTATCGTGAGCTTTACTGCTGTTAACGGTCACCAAATACTCAAGGTGATCGTCTCGCTCAGTTATGTAGATAGGCTCATTATAACCGGGCCCGACTAGATCTAGCCTAAAGGGATATACAGCTTCTGTAGGAAAAAATAGACCCAATGTATTTACCATAGCCCAAGTATCAAAATCAACGTTACAGGCATACAACTTAGAGCAAGATAAAATAGACAGGCTAATTACTATATATTTCACTATCATTTCCCTCCACTAATCACCGGAACCATCAACCGGCAAACTGACCGGCATACTTCCAGGTTGGCGTATCTCCTTGGCAAGACTTATAGTCTGAATGTTTATCACCCCGACCGCCAGCCACGAGACCGCTGCTGGTTCTGGTATGATATTGCACCGTAACCGTTGAGGTAGCAATTTTCGTATAGCAATGAGCATTGTTGGTGGCACCACCTGTTACAGATTCAAAGTCATGCGCAAGTATAATTTCTTTCATGGTAATTTCCTTTTATGTATTAAATAAATAACCCGTACATCCTAAGGAATTCCTTTCGGGTTACACTTGGGTTTTGGGCAAGCGAGAATTTCGCTTACCCACATTGCTCTACGAGCAAATTCTTTAGTTTAGCGATAAGCGCACACTGGCATGGCCAACAGCAAGGCATGGGTTATGGTTGGAATTGGGATTGACGAGTCAACTTCGAGGGAATAGTTACTAAGTTTTCCATTACGGAACATGGCCCTATATCGATCACTAAGAAACTGATATAGAAAATAAAATATTAGGGGGAATTGACGAATAAGGCTTGGGCATTTTAACCCGAAACAGACCTTCTGATGAGTCGGCCGACTTAGAAATATTTGTCGACAGAATGTACCCGCAGGCCGTTTCAGGGGTGGCGATACAGAACCGATGGAGTAGTTAATTTGACCCATCCAGAAATTCCTTTTCCGACGTCATGATTAAAAATTACTGTCCAGCCAGACAGCTACCGTCCGTGACCATCAACTTGCGTGGCAATCAACTTGTGTGACAATCAACTTGTGTGACAATCAACTTCCGTGACGGTGGCTCTCGTTAGCTCTCGTTAGCTCTCGTTGCTATTAACCCTTAAACTAACGTACAACTTTTTATTTTGCAACGGCCCTTATGCCGATAAATACAAAATATATAGAGAATATTATTTATTTACTTATTTAATATACATTAGGTTTAATTCTTTTTGACTAGAACCAATCGCCGTAAGACAACCTTATCGGGCACCTACTCTGTAATGGACGGCGATAAAACCGAAGACTCAACCTCATATTTTTATCGCCTAAATTGATTCACGGAAAAACAGATCGCGCGGGCTCCTATTGACTCACACCTAATTTAAAAAAGAAAATTTATAGCGATTGAGCGAAACCTAAAAAACCCACTGCAACTGAGCGGAGAAAACGCTGGGGTAGATGCCATACTCATAGGCATAGCTGTGAGACTTGGCCACCGGCACAACGGCGTTGACATTTAAGGTCATATCATCGGACACACTGTACGCCAGGGCACTATTAAACAGCGCCGAATTGTCGTTCAAATTAAGCGTGGCACCGGTGCTCCATTGGGTTAACACATTGATCGGATAACTGACTTGAACACTGGCATACCATTGGGCCAGGGGCAGTACCGCACCGATCTGATAGAAGCCCTGCCCGGCCGCATTCTGCAGGTAATCTTGGGCGCTGCCCAAACCATTGTAGTGCAGCTCGGAGACCAGATACCAATCCTCAAACAGAGTCATATCGGCCCCCAGGGTGACGCGAATGTCACTGCTGCCGGGTTCACTCAACCAGGCGGTTTCCTGCCACAGACCCAGTGCGCCGATGCCAGACTGCACACCCAGAGCCGCCAGACGATACTGGTCGTTGATCTGGATGGCGGACAGTTGCCAGTCGGCAGCCAAGATAAAGGCTTTAAGCCGACCGAATAGCGCGCGATCGACACCCATAACGTAACCGGCCTCCAGTGAAGACACCGGACCGAGAAACCAAGTAGCGCGCAGCGCATCGACACCGGGTCGATAACTGCGATCGGTTGCGACCAGGTCAATCGGCTGCATCACATCGATCGGCGAATAGAATTTGGCCAAGCCGAAACTAATCGGTTGCCGGCCCAGTACCCACTCGCCGAATGGGCTGTACCAGGTAACCGAGAGTGCATCGAGTTGTTGGTAGAGCCCTAGGTTATCTGTGCTGCTGGCCCACAGTTCGGTATCCAAATCTGCCAGGCGATAGTCCGCCGTGCTCGCCGTGCTGCTGGCTTGCTGCCGCTCGGGCCAATAGACCGTGCCCTGCGCGGACCAGCCGTAACGCAGATTCACTTGGGTGGCCGCAGAGGGAAAGGCAAGCAGATTCCAATAGCCGCTCAGCTGTCCGTTGGCGCTGGTGTCGGCTGCTTGCGCACTATCGGGCAGGCCCGAGAGAGTCGGATTGCTGAGCAGGCTGGCCGCACTGGTCAGGTCGACACTCTGCTGATAGTCCAGAGCCGCACACCAGGGCGCCAGCAGCAGCCCAGTGACAATTCCCCCGACCTTGCCGCGGACCATGCCCCGAACCAAGCCCCGAGCATTGCCCCAAACCAGGCCCCTGACCCTGCCCCAAGGGCTAAGACGCATCGCGCCGCTCGTCCTTGAGGACTTGGCCGTCTTCTATATGGATCAGCCGGCTGGCCCGTTCCATGATTTTCGGATCGTGGGTGGAGAATACAAAGGTCATGCCCTCGTTGCGATTGAGGTCGTGCATCATATCGAGCAGGTCCATCCCGGTTTGGGAATCGAGATTGGCGGTCGGTTCGTCGGCGAGAATAATATCGGGCTGACTGACCATGGCCCGTGCCACAGCCACCCGCTGCTGCTGGCCGCCAGACAGTTGATTGGGCCGGCGTGTTTCGCGTCCGGCCAGACCCACCTGCTCGAGCATTCGATAGACCCGCTCCTTGCGTTCGGCCGCAGGAATGCCCTGCAACAACATGATGTACTCGCAATTTTCGGCGGCATTTAACACCGGGATCAGGTTATAAGCCTGAAAGATAAAGCCGATATGATCGCGCCGAAAGTCGGACAATTCATGGCCCGACATCGACGATATAGCCTTATCCTTGAGTAACACCTGGCCGGCATCGGGGGTGTCGAGGCCACCCATCAATTGCAGCAGGGTCGATTTGCCCGATCCGGAGGGCCCGACGATGGCGGTAAACTCACCGGGTTCAATCACTATATCGACCTCATTTAGGGCTCGCACCAGCGTATCGCCGACACCATAAAAGCGGCCAAGTCCACGGGTTTCTATCACTGCTGTCATCTGTCAGTCTCCTATAAACTCTTGTGTAAGGCCTTGGCCGGAACGATGCGGGCGGCATGGATGGCGGGGTAAAGACACGCTACCAGGGTCATAACTAAAACCGCAAAAGGCAATTCGGTGAACTGCAGCAGGCGCAGTTCCGGACGCAGTATCTCAGCCAGGGCCACGCCCGACACATCCATGCTGCCATAATCGATGCCGATTGCGCCGACCCATAGGGTAACGCCCGCACCGAGTGCGGCCCCGAGCACCAGTGCCAACAGGCAGAGCACAAAACCCTCGATCAGAATCAAGTTAAAGACACTAGTGCGCCGGGTCCCGATGGCCAGAATCACACCAAACTCGTAGGTGCGCTCGTAGATCGACATAAACATGGCATTGATCACCCCTAGGGTGGCTACAACAAAGAGGATAGTGCCGATGATCAGCAAGCTGTATCCGGTGAGTGCGAGGATGGCGGCCAAATCGGGCATCAGGGTGGTCCAGCCTTCGGCCACGGTTTGCGGCGTGGCCAAGCGCGACCAGAGTGCTAAATCCTTGACGCCCGAGAGCGACTCGTCGGTCAGATTGAAGGCGATTTCATGAATGCCCTGGCCGATGCCCATCATGGCCTGGGCTTGCGGCAATTGAATAAAGACCAGCCCCTCGTCAAAGAATTTCGATTTCATCTCGAAAATGCCGCTGACTCGGAACAGCCGCTGGTCGATATCATCGCTCTGATAGTTATTAACCGAGACCACCAGGCGATCCCCTAGGTCCACTTCCAATAGATCGGCCAAGGGGCCACCGAGCAGTATCTGCAGTTCGGACCCGGCGTTGTCCAGATAGTCGCCCCGGATCATGCTGAGTTTTAATTTCGACACCGATGCCTCCAAATCAGCGTCGACGCCTACCACCTGCACGGCAATATTATTGGCACTGCTGGAGACCATACCGAAATCCAGAGCGCGCGGACTATAGCTGGCGACCAAGGGTTCTGCCATCAGGCTGTTAATCTGTTGGTCGACATCCGTAATGGTTTTTTCGCCATCACGTTCGGCCAGATAACTGACGTTGTGAATCTGCGCATCACCCGGGTAGAGCCGGGTCGCCGAGCGCACCATGACGTCGGTCATCGCCTTAATATAGCCGTCGGTAAAGATCAGGATCGCTAGGGTCATGCTAATCAAGAGGATGGTCAGAAAGGAGCGACGTTTGTTGCGCAATATATTGCGCACGGCGAGTGTCCAAGTCAGGCTCATCTTATAAACTCCTCATCGCGTCAACGGGCACAATGCGCGCTGCGCGCAGGGCTGGGAAGATCGAAATCAGCGCCGCTGAGCCGATAATAATTAGGGCCGGCTCGACAAACACCTTCAGATCCCATAGGCCTTTCATATGATCCATCACAACGCCCGAGACCTCCATGGGGTCGGGCAAGGTAAAGCCGACATTGACCAGATAGGCATTGACCGGCAGCACCGTGAGCAGGCCGAGTAAACAACTCAACGTGGCCAAGAGCAGTGTTTCGATGACGATCAGGAAGAACAACCGGCGCGGCGAGGTACCGATGGCCTTGAGGACACCGAATTCACCGGTTCGCTCCATAACCGACATCAGCACGGTATTCAAAACCCCGATGCAGACCAACAGAACAATCACGAAGTAGGACACATAGCCCCCTTCAATATCGGCGCTCATGGTCTGGTAAAACTCTTTCGAGACCACCTGCCAACTACTCGCTTCCAGCCCGGCACTGGGCTCCAGCCAGGCATTGAGCTGCTCCGCAAGTTCCGGACCGTCGTGATAATCCGCCGTTAACACCGCCCAGTAGTGCGCTTGCTCCGGCAAAACAAAGAAGCTCTGCGCGGCGGATAAGGGCAGATAGACATTGCGCGCTTCAAGCCCTTCGGTGGCACCCACTATGCCGGCCACGCGAAACAGATCGTTGGCCACCGAACCGTCGGCACCCTGGGAGATCAGGATCAGTTCATCGCCGATCGACAAACCCAATTGGCGCGCCGCGGCGGCACCTATCAGGCTTTCAAAATAACCCTCGGCATCGGCCTCGGCCCGCAGATAACGACCCACCTTGACCTTATCGACGAGAAAAGAAATATCCGCTTCCTTGACGACATCGATACCGATCACCTGCACCGGGAAGCTTTTGCTTACGCCATAGGCTAAGGCGCCGCTGACAATCCGCGGCGTGGCACTAACCACATTGGCTTGCGCCAGCAACTGCTGGTAAAAGGTCGACGTGGCGGGCACGGTCTTATAGAGAGACGGGCGATCGAGATAGTTTTCTGCGGTAATCTGGGCGTGGCCGGTCGAATCCCGCGTAAAAAAGTCGATCACTTGTTCATAGCTGCCGAACTGAACCGAGAGCGAGATGACCAGCAGAAAATAGCCGCCAAACATACTCAACATGGTCAGCACGGTGCGGCGCTTATTGCGCAAAATATTGCGAAAGGCGAGCTTGAGCATCAACATGGTTAAGCCCTCCTCAACGACGTTTTTTGAGATTCTGCAGGGTGAAAAAGTCCGACTCAAGGTCGATGTCGAATTCCATGCTGTTATAGGTTACCTGGGTTTTGTTGCCGGGCTTGTTGAGCGGTACCAGCTCCATCACCGTCGGCAAGGTGATGTCGCCGAAGGTTTGGATTGCGCTAAAGCGCATTTCGCGCATCGCCTGGCCGTCTTCATCAAAGTAGGTTTGCCGGATCGGCAAGAGGTTGTCCTTGGTCACGACAATCTGCATGGCGCCCCAAACGGTCACGGTGGTCGCCTTGGCGGTCAGGTCTAGGGTGTAGAGGCTATCGGTTTCGCTCAGGACTACGTCATAGGCATCGACCCAGGAGCCTTCGCGCATCAGATCGTCATTGGTGAAGTCCGAGCCCATCCAGCTGCCCATCATCATCGAGGGGGGCACCTTGATGACCTTGTTGATCTTGGGCAAGAAATTCCACATGTTTTTTTCACGCTTGAGCGTTGAGACACCGGCCTCTTTCTTCGGCTCGAGAATGCGCACCAGGGAATAGTCCAGCCCCAGGGCCCAGGACTCCAGGGTCATCGACCGGGAGAAATCCGCGGTGACAATCTCCATGGTCATCACCGCATGGGAGTTTTCCTGCTGATAGAGGTTATCGATCTTCTCGAGCAGCTCGATGGCCTTGGCGTCGGCCAGCGTATCGGCATGGCTCGACCCGGCAAAGGTAAACAGGCTGAAGACCAGGGGTATGGCGAGTAATATGGGCAATTTCACAAACGAACCTCCATAGGAACACTGGTCCGTACTGTATCAAAATCCAGTCTCTAGCTACAGGCTAGTTGGCAAAGTCATGACATCTGTCAGGTCTGGGTGTAATCCCCCCATTTTTAATCTCAGCTAAAACGGGGCAAGTTCACCCTACGGTACAGCAGTTTGTTATGTTTTTTGTAACTTCTTAGCCACAACAAAATAGCTAGATGCGTCCTTATATATCTCTTCAGATTCAACCGTTTGAAACCCGCCTGCTTTTAATATGCTTTCTACCTCAGAGCTTGTGACCCTTCTTATAGGAATAGGAATTAGCCCAAGCTTACACAAGACCCGCACCAGCTGGATTTGAAGATTAACGAAAAATGACATCTTTTGTCGTAAACAAGGTGTTACAGAAATAAATAAACCTTCCGGCTTTAGTAATTCATTTATTTGCAGCACTACATTCTGTGGATTAGGGACTGTATGCAACATATTAAAAGCTAGAATGACATCATATGACTCTTTAGAATATTTTCCGTCAAAAATATCCGCTTGCTCGAAATTTACGTTTTCGATTTTACCATGAGCGGCTTTCGCTTGGGATATCGCAATCATCTCAGATGAAATATCAATTGCATGAATATCTTTTACAAGGCTAGAAAATTGACAGGATGCAGTGCCTGTTCCACACCCATAATCAAGAACAGTGTCGCTGTCTTTCAAGAATATTTTAGTATTTTCTCGAGATTTTTTATGAATGTAATTAAAACGCTCTTCAGTCTTGTCATAGTTTTTTGAAGCCTTATCCCAAAAATTTTCCGCTTTATTCATTCTCTATGCCTTAGGGTAATACATAATGGGTTATTACTCTGCTTAGCCGTTTTAGACCGTAAAACCCTGATGTTCCGGCACATTTTTAGAGATTTTGCGGTGCCGTTCACCTGCAATGAGGTTCTGTCATACAGTCTAGAGATGAGGCGAGTCTTGTCATCGATTGGTTAGCTTGACTTCGATACGTCGGTTGTTGCGAAAGGCTTCGTCTGTAAAATTTGCATCAATCGGATGATGCTCGCCAAAACCGGTGGCTGCCATACGTTCTTGTGGGATTCCTTGCGCCGCCAGATACCGAACTACTGATACGGCTCTTGCCGTTGAAAGCTCCCAGTTGGAAGGGAAACGTTCTGTATTGATCGGTAGCTGGTCCGTGTGCCCGTCAATTCGCAATATCCAGTTAATATCGCTCGGAATATCGTTGGCGACTTCCACTAGAATTCGAGCCAGTTTGTTCAGTTCCCGCTGACCTTCGATGCCCAAAGTTGCTGAGGCTGACCCGAAAAAGAGTTCAGAAGGTAATAAGAATCGGTCACCTTCAATGCGAACATTGGAGTTGTTAACCAATGCCAAGCGAAGGCGGCCAAAGAAGTCAGAGCGATATTGTTCCAGCTCGTTGACGCGCTGCGCCAAGGCTGTATTCAACCGTTCGCCTAAGTCGGCCAGCAGCACTACCTGCTCGGCAGTCACATATTGCTCAAGGGCTAGAGCCGTACTTATCTGATTGAGTTGTTCCTGCAATGTTTCTATCTTCTGACTTAACCGATCAATATCGGCCTGAGCCCGGGCCGACAAGCGTTTTTCCTCTTTGAGTGCTTCTTCTCCCTCGCTGGTGATTGCCACCAAGTCTTCAATGCGTATCTCTCTTTCCTTGATCTCGCGCTGGGCGAGCTGGGTTCGCTCCTGTTCACTCGCTAGGCTGGCTTCCAATGCTTGTCCACGATTACGCAATGAGCCGACTAGTTCACTACGCGCCACCAGTTCAGTTTCAAGTTTCTCAACCGTTTGATCGCTTTCGCTCAGGCGAGTGACCAAACTGGAAATTTCCAGCTCTAGTTCAGCACGTAATTGTTGTAGCGTAACAATGTCTTGCTGCAGCGATGCCTTTTCTCGCAATTGAATTTCGATAGTTCCCTGGTCAGTTTCCACGGTTTCCTCGAGTACAATAACTTGCTCTTCCAGTCCTTCTTGCCGTTTTAGGCTCTGGCTGTACTGGTCTTGCAATGACACCAATCGTTCATTAAGTACTTCGTTATTCTGTTCCTGAACTCCCAGAGCAGTGCTGATTTCGGCGAGTCGATCATTAAGTCGGGTTAGCTCTGTATCTCGGTCGGAGACAGTCTGGGCCAGAAATACCTGTGCCAGAGTAAAGATCATCAACATGAATATAACTAGCAACAGCAGGGCCGACAGGGCGTCGACATAACCTGGCCAGACATTAATGGTAGTTTGGGCGCGCCTGCGACTGCCTAACATCAATAGAGCTCCCTTAGTCTTTGTCAGTAAATCCCAGCTTGGCTTTAAGCTGGCGATTTTCTTCTTCGAGAATCAGAATTTCGTCGGCCAATTCTAAACTGGCCTTCTGAATAGTGGTCAAATCAGATTTGTCTTCAAAGTCAGTGGCATCTATCAGATGAGTCAGGCCGGTTAGCCACTCTTCAAGACCGTCATAGAAGCGGTTTTGAGCATGTCCAGCTTGAATGTCCAAAAAGCCCAGGATCAGTGAACCACCCAGACCCAATAGAGAGGAGCTGAAGGCGGTACCCATGCCTTCAAGTGGTCGAAGTAACCCGGCTTGCAACTCACCAAAGACCTGATCAAAATTCTGGTTACCGATGTCCAAGTTTATAATCACGCGACCTACCGCTTCAATGGTTCCAAGCAGGCCCCAGAACGTACCCAGCAAGCCCAAAAAGACTAAGAGGCTAATCATATAGCGAGAGATTTCACGAGATTCATCCATACGTGAACGAATACCATCGAGTACCGTTCGCAGCGACATTGCAGACAATGTAAAGCGATCTCGTTTGAATTCGTCCCCCAATTGACGGGCTAGCGGCTTGAGTAATCTCGGTTCCTGTTTTACAGACAGGCCACTGCGGCCAGTACGGAACAGTGCTATCCACTCTAATTCAGGCTGCAATATAAAGACTTGCCTATAGGTAAGGCCGATACCGATCACCAATACAGCTAGAATCAGAGAATTGAAAACCCAATTGGCCATAAAAGCTGCGCTAATAGGTTCATAGATTAGAGCGCAAACAGTGGCGACGATCAGCAGGTAGACTGTCATCCAAAAAAGGGTATGTTTCGGGTTGCTCATGAACGCTCCTAGGTTCGACATCATAAAATCCTGACGCATTACGGTCAGCTACTATTTTTAAAGACCAGCGCTTCGTTCTTTTAGGCAGTTGAAGAGACAGTTAAACAAAAACCGGCCTGCGCCTATTCCGATAAATCCGATAAATCCGTGCAGGATCCAGCAATCCTACAGTTCGAATGACTTATCTGATAGAGATTAGATATAAGCTACACAGACTTTTGCTTAATTGAATCAGAGGTCATCGATAACACGGGCTTCCAAGATCCAATTAACTCTTCTAAATATCCCCAATGCCTTTAAACAGATAGAATGATCTTGTTTGCTAATTTGAAACGCTCAAAATTTACTCAAATACTATCATTTGCTCCATTCATACTTTGCAAATAACAGCTTATTACTCGGCTCTAGCCGTTTTTGCCGGGTTCCGCTTTGGCTTTAACTGACAAACAACCCTAACCGACTGTAAGCCAGACAGTCTGACGCCTGCACTGGTTTCTGTCAATTAATCAAGCCTGGCAATAACCGTAAATAGCGGTGATGAGTGCTGCAAGAATATTTCAACACTTTTCCTATAAAAAATACTTACCTGTGTTTAATAGCTTTCTATCCGGCGCATCCTATATCGAGCAATCAGACAGCGTTCCCGGCGAATCCGGCGCCTGCCGTTTTAGCTCAGAAAAACCCGTCTTTCCCGACACATTTTTAGAGATTTTGGGGTGCAGTTCAAGTGGAGCGATTGCCTGTCGCCTTGCCTGGAGATGAGGCGAGTTATATCGTTGATCGGTTGAATGCTACCGCGCAACTCTGTACTAAATTAATGTCTGGAAGCGGTCTTCGAGTTGGGAAACATTACATCTTTATTTCGACCCTAAAGCAGAAAATCGAATGTGTCGAAAGGCAATTGGCGAGCGATATCTATACCGGCAGGGCGGCTGTTTACCTGCCAAATACGTTGGCAACCCAATGGCAACGGCCTCACAATAATGAGCGACCAGATGCTTGGATTGGCGGGGTTCCGCCAATCCAACTGTTGTGATTAATAACCGCTCTATTGTTAGCTGAGATTAAAAACTGGGGGATTACAGCCAAACTAAGCAACCACCCTTTTCGTCACGACCCACCCATCTTGGGTTAATCGCTATCAGACTGCGCCGGCAACTGTGCCATCAACCAAGCGACTTGCTGTTCCAGCACCTCGACTCGGGCTTTAAGACTACTACTGTCTGCGCCACCCTGGGTCGCCTCATTCTGGAATTGACTGAGATCCGGTTGACCGCAAAGCAGATGGCTATAGCGCTCTTCACGTTGCCCGGCCTGTGGCGCGATGCGCAAGAGCATTGGTTTGAGCTTAGTTAGATGGCCTTCGAGCAGCTCGGTCAGTTCGGTCTCGCCGGCAAACTCATAGAGGCGGCGACTGCGACTGAGCAGTTCATTCAGTGTTTGCGGACCGCGCAACAGCAACAGACAGAACAGCGCGTGCTCGCCGGGGTCTAGGTGCAAGACTCGGGTGAACAGCTGCTTATACTTATCGGCCCGGGCGCCGTAATCGAATTCGATCAGGTTTTTGTCCTGTAACTGATACAAACAGCGCTGCACCGCGCCATTTTCCAGCTTCATCAGCGGTTCCCGGCTGGTTTTTTGGTTACAGGCTAGGACCAGGCTGTTCAGGCTCAAGGGGTAGAGGTCGGGAGTGGTCAGTTGCTTTTCCATCAAAGCGCCCAGAATTCGCGCCTCCAAGGG
This sequence comes from Reinekea forsetii, assembly GCF_002795845.1. Classification (GTDB taxonomy): domain Bacteria; phylum Pseudomonadota; class Gammaproteobacteria; order Pseudomonadales; family Natronospirillaceae; genus Reinekea; species Reinekea forsetii. Next base: position 1,505,118 of record NZ_CP011797.1, on the reverse strand, counting down.
GGTCAGCATGGCCGCTTCGGCGCTATCTGTCTGCGGTGATTGCGGGTCTGATTGCGGATCTGAAGGGTCTAAGCTGGCGTCCAAAGCTGGGTGTTCATCGACTGACATAAGAAACTCCTAAGGCTACAACAAGCCAGGTATCGGCAAAACGTGCTGCTACCGTGGCAGTATAGTGACAAAGTCGCCCTTAACGAAATAGCCAAGCCGCTCGGATCGCCATTAAACAGATTCGATCGGGCTCCGCCAAAGGGCTAAAGGGCCCGTCCCTGCCGAGCGCGATCTGTTGGCCAAAGGCCAAATCCCCTGTACAGTGCTGGCAGTTTACCCGCGGAATTCAGATTGTTATGCAAAGCTCGAAGTGGTTGGCCCTAGTTGCTCTGTTGTCCGGTCTTTGTATTCCATTGGCCCTAGCACCCTTTAATTTTTGGCCGCTGATTTTCGTTGGCGTGGCCGGCTTCTTTTGGTTGAGCTTCCGCGCCGCCAGTGCCCGTCAAGCCCTGTGGTTAGGGTGGCTCTTTGGTGTCAGCCAATACGGTCTGGGCGTGTCCTGGATTTACAGCAGCATGCAGACGGTCGACACCCCGATTTGGCTGGGGGTGCTCTTAACTGCCGGCTTTTGTCTGGCCCTGGCTCTGCTACCCCTGTTTCAGCTCTGGTTCTTTCAACGATTTTTGCGCCGCCTGCCGCTGGCCCTAATGCTGATCGCCCCGCTCTGGTGGGTGGTCAATGAGTGGGTGCGCGAATGGCTCTTTACCGGCATGCCTTGGCTTTTTGCCGGTTATGCCCTGTCCGACACGCCGATGGCACAGAATGCCGCTCTGTTTGGCGTTTACGGTTTGAGCCTCATGGTGGCGGTGATTAGTGCTGGCATGCTGAGGGTTGGTTACCGCCTGCAGCGTCAACAGCGCCGCAGCGCTCAGATTACGGCGCTCTCGGTGGTCGGCTTGCTCGGGCTGAGCACGCTGGTCGGCCTGGTTCAGCCGGCCAGTGATTGGACCCAAGCCACCGGCACTCTTAAGGTGGCGGCCATACAGAGCAATGTCGATCAGCGCCGCAAGTGGACCTCGGCACAACAGCAACCGACGCTGGATTTCTACTCGCAGGTTTTACGCGACCTTCCGGATATCGATCTGATGCTCTGGCCGGAGGCGGCGATGACACTGCGCCCGGAACAGATACCGACCTACATGGCCGACCTTCAGCGGCTCGGAACCGAACGCGATATGGCGCTGCTCACCGGTGTCGTCACCCTAGACGCGGGCCGTTATTACAATGCAATACTGGGCTATGGCATGGCCTCGGGTGAATACCGCAAGCAGCATCTGGTGCCTTTCGGTGAGTACCTGCCGTTGGAGAAGTACCTGCGCGGCACCATCGCTTTTTTCGATTTACCGACCTCGGTCATGTACCCGGCAGCGCAACCGCAAAGGCCCATTCGAGCCGAACTGAACGGACAGCCCTACTTTATCGCTCCGGTGATCTGCTATGAGGCGACCTACCCCGACCTGGTGCGCAGGCTCGCCCGAGACAGTGACCTAATCGCCGTGATCAGTAACGACGCCTGGTTTGGCGACTCTATTGCGCCCCATCAGCATCTGCAAATCACCCGGATGCGCGCCATTGAGAACGGCCGCGACCTGCTGCGGGCAACCCAGAATGGCGTATCCGCCCTGATCGATGCCGACGGTCGAGTTTTGCAGCACAGCGAGCAGTTTGTCGCCGCCAAACTGACCGGCGAACTGACCCTGCGCACCGGCTTAACACCCTTCCAACGCCTACCATCGGCCTTTATTCCTTGGCTTTGCCTGAGCCTGTTAATAGTCCTTTCTCTGATGGCACGTCGTAAAAATCGCCCACTGGCTGCGGATTAGCCATCAAGCTTATAGAAAAACACCCAATCGCTGTATATTCGCGGTGATTTGGCTGATCTTCGCCACAAGAGACGGTACACTGCGCAGTTATAAAAAATCGCTTTGCCTAGCCCGCTTGGACTATCCCCGAGCGCATGCGGCAAGCGTTTTAAAAAAACGCTGCTCGAGCCCCAGGCTCAGAAGCAGGCCGATACCACCCCCAGCGACCGATTATCGGGTTGCCCGTGGAGAATTTAATGTCCGTTATGATCGAAGTACGGGGGGTCGAAAAATCATTCGGCCACCTGAAAGTCATTAATGACTGCAGTTTTAATGTTGAAAAGGGTTCCATAACCGGCATGATTGGCCCCAATGGCGCCGGTAAGTCGACAATATTTAATATCATCGCCGGTACCTTCCCGCTCGACCGCGGCGAGATCATTCTCGACGGCGAGGCGGTGACCAATCTACCCGCCAATCAGCTATTTGATAAGGGTCTGTTGCGCACCTTTCAAATTGCACACGAATTTGGCCAGATGTCCGCCGTGGAAAACCTGATGATGGTGCCCGCCAAACAGGCCGGTGAACAGCTGTTTACGACCTGGTTCCAGCCTGCCCGAGTGCACCAGGAAGAAGCGGCGATTCGCCAAAAAGCCTTGCAGGTCATCGACTATCTTGGCCTCGGCCATATTAAGAACGAGTTGGCGGGTAACCTATCCGGTGGCCAAAAAAAGCTGCTCGAGCTCGGCCGCACCATGATGACTGAGGCCAAGGTGGTCTTACTCGATGAGGTCGCCGCTGGCGTAAACCGCACCCTGCTGAAGGATCTGACCGACAATATATTGCGCATGAATCGCGATTTGGGCGTGACCTTCCTAGTCATCGAACACGATATGGATATGATCGCCAAGCTCTGCGACCCGGTTATTGTGTTGGCTCAGGGCAGCGTAATGGTCGAGGGTTCGATCACCGACATTCAAAATAATCCCAAGGTAATCGAAGCCTACTTTGGCAGTGACGCGGCCTAGGCTGTTGGAGAGATAATGGCAATTCTAGCAACCAAAAACATTCATGCCGGCTATGGCGGTATGAATATCTTGAACGGCATCGATATGGCGATCGAGGCCGGCGAGATCGGGGTAATCATTGGCGCCAACGGTGCCGGTAAATCAACGTCGTTGAAAGCCATCTTTGGCCTTTTGCACGTCAGTGAAGGCAGCATCGAACTGCTCGGTGAAGACATCACCAATGCCGATCCGAACTTACTCGTGAAGATGGGTATGGCCTTTGTACCGCAGGAGAAAAATGTCTTCGTCAGCTTGACCGTCCAGGAAAACCTGGAAATGGGCGCCTTTCTGCGGCGGGACAATTTCCAACGCACTCTCGATTCGGTCTATCACTATTTCCCCGATCTAAAAGACAAACGTTACCAACCGGCCGGCGAACTGTCGGGCGGACAGCGCCAGATGGTCGCTATGGGTCGCGCGTTGATGATCGAACCCAAGGTGTTGCTGTTAGATGAGCCCACCGCCGGTCTATCGCCGCTTTATATGAATGAGATCTTCGAGCGTATTGTCACCATCAACCGTGAAGGGGTGGGGATTCTAATGGTCGAACAGAATGCCAAACAAGCACTGCGCATCGCCCATAAGGGCTTTGTATTAGCGGCCGGTCGTAATCGTTTTACCGACACCGGCGAAAATCTGCTTAACGATCCAGAAGTCGCGAAAAGTTTTCTCGGCGGCTAACGGACGGAGTAATAACGTGAACGAACTGATTTTCTTTCTTAACAAGGTGCTTATTTCTGGCGCCGTTATCGGCTCCATCTACGCCATGGGTGCTATTGGTATTACGCTGATCTTCAGCATTTTGCGCTTTGCCCACTTTGCCCACGGCGATCTGATGACCACTGGGGCCTTTATTACCTTTGCCCTGACGGCCCTATTCCCTCAGGCTGGCATGGCAATCGGCATCCCGACGGCCTTTCTCATGCTGCCCATTGCCATGGTGATCACCAGTCTCCTAGCCGTCGGCATCGACAAGGCCTTTTACAAGCCATTACGAAACCACAATGTTAAACCCATTGTCTTGGTCATGGCGTCGATCGGCGTAACCCTGATGCTGCAAGGTGTGTTGCGGTTATTCTTCGGCACCACCTCGCGCAATATGTTTATCGATGACCGTAAGGAGATCTTTCGTCTCGATCTGCCGTGGGACTTGGCCTCGAAAAACATCGTCATCACCGAACCGCAGATTCTGCTGTTTTTGTTTTTGATTGTCGCGGTGGTCTCGCTGCATCTTTTTCTGACCCGCTCGCGGCTCGGCAAGGCGATGCGCGCGATGTCCGATAACGCCGATTTGGCACGCATTTCCGGCATCAACGTCAACCTAGTGGTCATAGTCACCTGGGTTATCGCCGGTTCGCTGGCGACGGCAGCAGGCACCCTGTTGGCCCTGGATGTCAGCCTCAAGCCCGATCTCAGCTTTTCTATCCTGTTACCGATCTTTGCCGCGGCCATTGTGGGCGGTGTCGGACATCCCTATGGCGCTATTCTCGGGGGCTTTGTTGTCGGTTTCTCAGAAACACTGGCCGTCTTTAATTGGTCGATCCTGCTGCGGCCGTTGGCCGAGGTCATGGCTTGGGATCTACCAGCCAATATGGCCTTAGTGCCAACCGAATATAAGATTACCGTACCGTTCTTTATTCTTATCGCCATTCTGGTGTTAAAACCGACCGGCATTTTGAAGGGGAAGGTCCTGTGATGCGAACCTTTAAAAAAGAGCTCATTCTCTTTACCGGCCTGTTGGGCTTTATTATCCTAATCATGAACGTGATGGGCGCCGCATACGGCACCCGCATGTTGGTCGAGGCGTCGTGCTACGCCATTATCGCCCTGGGCCTGACCATTCAGTGGGGCTATGCCGGTCTGTTTAACGCCGGTATTCTGGGCTTTATCGCCATGGGCGGCTTTATCACCACGCTGTTCAGTTATCCGGTCAATGCTGAATTCTGGGACTCGGCGCTGCCTGCCGACCTAGGCGCCGTGTTCCTTAAATTACTGATCGGTATCGCGCTGATTTGGGGCTCCCTGAAGCTGACCCGCTTCGGGGTGACGGTTAAGTGGCAGCGCATTATCACTATCATGCTGATCGCCGTAGTCTATATTCTCTTTATGTATTCGCTCGATCCGGTCGCCAATGCCATTGAAAGTGAAATGGGCTTTATCGGCGGCTTCGGCTTGCCGGTGTGGCTCGGCTGGTTGGTCGGTGGCCTGGTCGCCGGTGCCATTGCGTACTTTGTCGGCCATATCTGCTTAGGCTTGCGCAGCGATTACCTGGCCATTGCCACGCTGGGCATCGCCGAGATCATTAAGGCCTTTCTGAAAAACGCCGATTGGCTCACCCACGGCACCCTCACCGTATCCCCCCTGCCCTGGATGACACCCGGCCCTGCCGAAATCGGCTTTGAACTGGCACGTGCGGCCTATCTATCGATAACCGCCTTGCTGATCGCGATCATCTTCTTCCTGCTCAACCGGGCCTACAACGCGCCTTGGGGCCGCATGTTGCGTGCGATACGCGACAATGAAGTCTCAGCCCTGGCTATGGGCAAGGATGTCAATCGCCGGCGTCTGGAGGTGTTTATCCTAGGCTCCTTCTTGATGGGCCTCGGTGGCGCCGCGCTGACCAGCTTTAATGGCATCTTCGACCCATCAGGCTTTATCCCATTGAACCATACCTTCCTAATTTGGGTGATGGTGATTTTGGGTGGCGCCGGCAACAACTTGGGCACTCTATTCGGTGCGATCTTGGTCTATATTATCTGGACCATGTCAGAGCCTGTCGCATTGTTCGTATTTGATGTGGTGCGCCAGGTGGGCGAACATTGGTTTGACTGGCAGGCCCCATCCGACTTGGACAGTCGGGCACTGCAGGCACGGGTCTTTGTGATCGGCCTGACCATTACCCTGGTGCTGCGTTATGCGCCGAAAGGCTTGATTCCGGAACGGGTGAAACAACACTCCTAGGGGCCGGACTGTCTAAACCAACAATACCGCCTGATGGCGGTATTTTTTTGCTTGCCGTTCTGGGTTCACCTGATTGAATAACATCGGCTGTCTCGAGTAACCTACTGCACGAGATGTCGTAGCAAGATAAAACAACGCCCTCTAGAGCCACAGTAGCGTAGCCTTTGCCCCAGAAATCCGATGCGCTATGAGTGCAGATTCCATCCGGTTTTTCAATAAGCTGCGATTGTTCTTCAAAACAAAGAAATCATAGGGGTCACCCCTATGGTTCTATTTCACAGCAACGTAGACGGTTGCCGTCGCTTCATTGTTCTGGAACGGGTTATAGAAGCGGATGATGTGGGTCTCTACGCTGGCGAAAACGGTCTTCAGCTTTGCAGTAAAGTCATCCGCGGGAGGCTCATTTGACCAGAGTGCAAACACACCCTGTGCGCGTAATTGCTTAGCCATCGCGGTTAGAGTATCGGTTTGATAGAAGGAGGCATTGGCCGCGTTGAGCAAGGCACTGGGAGAATGGTCGATGTCGAGCAAAATGGCATCGAAAACACGACCTGGATAATCCGGATCGAAGCCCGTTGGTTGACCTTTGGCCAGGTCGAAAAAGCTGCCTTGAACGTAGCGATTGCGCGGGTCGGCATTCAGAATAGCCCCTAGAGGCACATCCTCATTCTTGTGCCATTCGATGACCGGTTCCAATAATTCCACCACCAGCATGTCACGTACTTTTTCATGCTTCAGCGCGGCCACAGCGGTGTAACCGAGACCCAAACCGCCAACGACGATATCGGCCGGCCGGTCATCCAGGGCGGCCAGACCAAGGTCTGATAGCGCTTCTTCGGCTTTCACAAACAGGCTGGACATCAGGAACTCGTCGCCGAGTTTCACTTCATAGATGTCGTCATCCGTCAGGCCGGGAATGCGCCGGCGGCGCAGCGTGACTTGGCCAATGGGTGTGGCGCAGGTGTCTATCTGTTCAAACATTGGCCGCATGGGCAAGTGCCTCGTTTTTACTGAACCACTATGCTAACAGAAATGGTACTTTGATGGCGGCTTGTAAGTGATTACCGTACCACCCACCTTGAAGATTAGACCTAACTGGGCATGCTAGGGTTTTACGGTCGATACTGCTGTTTGTTATTGCTAATCCCATGATGGATAAGGCCATGAGATAGATTCTATCTTCGGGTTTTGTTCAACCAGATCACCAATTGTCGCGTTTTCTGGGGACATATCAGGCATTTCGATTGCTTGATCAAAACCACTGGGTTCAAGACTAAATTCATAATAGATGCTATTGGCCCCTAAGTTGTTGGTGTGATGTCCTGCGCCAAATATAAGTTCATCAGAACGCTTTAAAACTACATCGCGATAACTGTCACCAACTCTCAAGCCATACTTATCAGTTATCGTAGGTGACACAACGACCAATAGATGCATAGGGTATTCAGCCACTGCTTCTTCTGTATCAATATAGGAAACGATGTAAAAAATAAGCTCGTCTAATTTGTAGACTCCCAGAAAGTGAAAATCTGGAGAATCGCCAGATCGAATATCATGAACCACATCGTATTCAGGAAAATGTAAAGCCAACTTCTCTTTAGAGATCAAAAGTTCCGGACCAAGAATTAATGGCCCTAACTTGTTGTTACTCAATTCAAGCCCAAACAACGAACTTGCAATCATAAAAATCACTATTATAAAGACTGACTTCATTGTTAACTCTTAACTATAACGCTGCGCTGACAGGCCTATCCAGTGCATCATTTTGTTTGGTTTTTTTACAATAATTCATTGATTCGTTTTCGAAGGATAGGAATGATTTCGGATTTGAACCGCGGGTTTCGTTTTAACTCTAAATTATGTCTTGGACTTGGATATGGTAAAGGTAAAATATTTGGCCAGTAATCTTGCCATGATTTAACCGTCTCTGTCAGTGACAGTTTATTTTCTGGTAGATGATAAGACTGGGTATATTGCCCGATCACAAGCATGAGTTACACTTGAGGCAATTGGTCTAATAGTTTACCCCTCCATGCTCGCAGACGAGCTCCACTTGCATCATCAAAGGGCATATCTGTTTCATGCACTTTTCTTCCAGGCGCTTGGCTCGCAATTAGGATTGTGGCCTTAGGATCTATTTGAATTATAGGTCGCACTCCATGCGGTAGGTGTATAGAGCAATTTGTACAGGTTTCTGATTCAATTCGCGCAATAACTATCACCCAGCATGAAATCGAGTGCTAGCACGCTGCCAAAGCAAACCTTTCGTGCAGCGACCAAATCCTCTCGACTGGTACCCAAGGGTCCACTTAAGAAGCGTTATCCGTTTCGGAATCGAGAACAATATCATTTTTTATGCTGAGCACTACCAGATACGCGAGGTTCAATGGTGGTGTAATGCATAACAGTACGCCAACTAGGGCCGCTAATTTGGGCTTGCTAGTTTTACGCCTACCTAAGTAATAGCTTAGCGCTCCGACTATAAACATCGAATAAAAAACCAACTCGCCAAAAATCGTTACGTTCAAAACCATGACCCCCTGCTTTTTTTTAGCATTAAAATTAGCCTCAATAAAAGAAAATCTTTCATTCTTGGCTGCTCAGCTCAGACTAGCATGACTTCAGCCGCAGCCGGTAATAGAAATTATTTACGCGGCTCTTGATCCTCACAAGTAAGACCCTTGCCGGCATTGCCATATTATCAGGTATTTTGATCCGGACGCGCACTAGCGGGGGCTATCCGACTACTAGCGGGTGACTGTCGCCCTGGCAATTGGCTCTGATATTAATCGAGCGCTGAGATTATCGCCGATCAACCTACTGCCGGTTGATATGCTAATATAGCCTACATTAACGGGCCCTCAGCCTTAGGCTTTATGCCACCATTCGCGCTCAGCAGGAGTAGCTCGGTAAACGCTCGAGCCACCATCACCGCCAAGATGCCGACGACGGTCAAAACTGGAATAGAGGTAAGGTATGTACAAGCTCCTAGCATTGGACTTAGATGGCACAGTGCTCAACTCTGATAACCGCATCAGCGCCCCGTTGCGCACCGCGCTTCGGGCCCTGCAGCCATATGTGCACATAGTACTGGTAACCGGGCGACATCATACCGCCGCCAGGCCCTACCATGCAGAGCTGGGGCTGACGTCACCCATTATCTGCTGCAATGGCACCTACCTGTTTGATTACGCCCAGCAGGCTGTTGTGCAGCACAACAGCATCGGTAAAGACCAGGCGCGGGAATTTGTTCGCAACGCAGAGGCCAAAAATCTGAAGCTCGTCATGTATGCTCACGACGCAATGCTCTACTCGCGCAGTCAACCTATTACCTATATGGAAACACTTTCGCGTTGGGCAGACACTATTCAGGTCGAGTTACGCCCCGATATTCGTCAGATAGAGAGCTTTACCGATGAACTCGATAATACGGAGCATGTTTGGAAATTTGTTATCGAAGGCGACGACGTCGGTGATTTTGACCAACTCGATTATATCCGGAGCAACTTTTCCGGTGAGCGCTCATGGCTCGACCGCATCGATTATGCCAAGCACGGCAATAATAAAGGCAAGGCTCTGGCCGAGTACGTTCAACAACGGGGCTTTCAGGCCGATCAAGTGGTCGCTATTGGCGATAACGACAACGATATCTCTATGCTAAGGTATGCCGGCCTAGGGGTTGCAATGCTGAATGCGAACGCTGATGTCAAGCAGGCCGCACAATTGACCACTCAAGCCAGCAACGATGATGCAAACGGGCTCGCAGCTTTACTCGTAAAGCTTTTTCCAGGCGAATAGTCGGCCTAGGTAATTCTGTCCTGGTGGTATACCGGGCAAATTATCATCTGCCCGCATTGCAATACGGAACCCTCTATGGGAATCCTTTTCGCCTTTGGCAGCACCAAGGCTCATCTCCGCACTCTGGACATAGGAAAGGGCCTGGACACGCACTGTAGCATCGATAAAACTCTAAAAGACATTGATTGTGCAGCACCATTGGTGATAAAAATGTACGCCTCAACGATCAGTGGTTTGATCATAGGATTGCCGCTACAACCCGATTACAGCATAAGGCCAACCCCGTTGGCATCGAAATTTTAGCACAGACACTCACCGCCTTACCGGCCAAGGAATGCAAAGTATGAATCAACTCGCCCAATTACGTGAATTCACTACAGTTGTCGCTGACACCGGTGAAATCGATGCCATTAAGCAGTACCAACCCCAAGATGCTACGACCAACCCTTCGTTGATCTTAAAAGCCGCCCAGATTCCGGCCTATGCACCCCTAATTGACGCCGCCATCGCTTGGGCAAAAGGCCAAAGCGATAGCCCAGAGCAGCAGGTCAAAGATACCTGCGATATGTTAGCGGTGAATATCGGTAAGGAAATTCTGAATATCGTGCCCGGCCGTATTTCAACCGAAGTCGATGCCCGCCTCTCTTATGACACCGAGGCCAGCATCGCCAAGGCGCGTCAACTGATCGGCATGTACCAGGATGCCGGTATCACCAACGAGCGCATTCTGATTAAGCTCGCCGCCACGTGGGAAGGTATCCGTGCCGCCGAAGTGTTGGAAAAAGAGGGCATCAACTGCAATCTGACGCTGTTGTTCTCCTTTGCACAGGCGCGCGCTTGCGCTGAAGCCGGCGTCTATCTGATATCGCCCTTTGTCGGCCGCATTATGGATTGGTACAAGGCTAAGGAAGGACGTGACTTCGGCCCGTCAGAAGACCCGGGTGTGGTGTCTGTCAGTGCGATCTACGACTACTACAAGTCGCACGGCTATAAAACAGTCGTGATGGGTGCCAGCTTCCGCAATACCGGCGAAATTTTGGAACTGGCTGGGTGCGACCGCCTCACCATTAGCCCGCAATTGCTCCAGGTCCTGAAAGAGACCGATGGCGTAGTGGAACGCAAGCTGGTGCCGACTGCCGATGTGCAAGCAGCGCCTGCGGCCATGACCCACGCCGAATTCCTCTGGCAGCATAATGGCGATGCCATGGCGACGGAAAAACTCGCCGAAGGCATTCGCAACTTTGCGCTTGACCAAGGCAAGCTCGAAGTGATGATTGCCGCAAAGTTATAACCCAGAGCTGGGGTCCGTTCAATAATGGCCCCTCCAATCAAACTGACCCCAGCTCACATGGCCGGAGTCGTAGTCGAGTAACAGCCGGAGAATTATATGGTCTATGCACGCACCGCCTTTTTTCAGGGCACGCTAACTGCGCCTGAGCGACAGGAATTTCAAGACTATATGAGAGCGGAAGTCGTTCCCATTTTGCAAACATTCCCGGGCATGCAAACACTGCAGTTGAACTTCCCAGAGGTTATCGATCCGGCTGGGCCACAAGACTTGCTCTTGATGATGCAGCATACCTATGCAGACCAGGCGGCGATGGACGCGGCATTGGCTTCAGAGCGCCGCACCCTGAGCATGCATGCGACCAATAAGATTCTCGACAAGCTTGCCATTCTCGTTTATCACGTCAACTTTCAGCGTGAGGCATTAGAGCCAAGCTTGGCCAAATAGACCCATCTAATGCTCTATCCCTCGAATTTATACCGTTTTTTTGAGATTCATTCCCACTCCATCTCGATAAACACCTGCTGGGCATTGCGCCCAGCAATCGCATCGAAGTTTTGCAAATAGGCAAACTCGGACTGATCCAGGCTGCCAATCTCAGTCATATCACGTCCTTGATCAATAAAATCCCCGATCGCTGCACGTAAAAAGACCAAGTAATCATAGGTATCGATTGTCGCCTCGGCCAAGGTGGTCGGCTTGCCGTGCCCAGGCACCAGGTAGGCCGGCTTATAGGCTGCCATGGTTTGAAAGACGTTGATCCAGCTTTTGCTGTTGGACTGGGTGCCAACCCCCAGCATGCGTTCAACATAAACGATGTCGCCGCTGAACATAACGCCTTTCTGCGGCAGCCAAACAAAGCTGTCCCCAGGGGTATGGGCCGGGCCGGCATGATGTATTTGCATGACCACGCCACCGAGCTCTAACTCGAAGTAGTCTTTAAAGGTCGTATCGGCCGTTAGCGGCACAGTCTGGGCCATGAACTCTGCGTCAAACAGGTTGCCGAGCGAGATAAGCTGATCCTGTACGCGTTTATTTTGGTCCAGTACGGCTTGTTCACTGGCGATAATTTGCGCGCCCTGCTGCTTAAAGTAGTCATTACCCAACCAGCGATGATCCTGCCCACCGGTATTAATAACCGCAACAACGGCTTGATCGGTAATGTCTTTGATCAGCAGATCGATCTCTTGAGCACCCTGGTAGGTCCCGCCTGAGTCAATCAGAACAACCCCCTCAGACGTCACAACGAGCCCAAAGGTTGCGTTGTTGCCCCTATTGGCCAGCGTGCGGTTACCGAGTTCACCGACTATGGCATAGACCCCGTCGACTACCCTGTGGCGCTCTAGCGGGGTATCGGCCCAGGCTGGGCTAATGGCGAGTGCGACGAACAGCAGGATAAAAAAGTGTTTGGTTAACTTCATAGAAAAAACCTCATATCAACATGCCAATATGTGCGCCAACCGATTGAGGTTAGACATCACGTCCAACGGTACTGCCCAGCCCCGCCCATCGACGCGGTTAGGTTATGACCGCGGCGTGAGGGCACTCTAGGCTAAAACGTCGTTGAGCTCATTGAGACTTGCGACAGTCGCCGTTGGCTCAATGCCCCAAGGGTCAAATATCGCATCCTGCGAGCGTTGCACCCAAGCCGATTGTAACCCGGCTGAGATCGCGCCAATAACATCGAATGGATTGCTTGATATTAACCACGCCGCGCTGCCTAGGGCACCGGATTGGCGTAAAAAATAACTGTAGACCCCTGGGTTGGGTTTAAAGGACCTAATGTCCTCTACACTGACGACGCCATCAAAGTAAGTCCTAATGCCCGCGTTCACCAGCAGCTCTTCAACCGCGTCGGTACTCCCGTTGGAAAAGGCGAACAAGCGGTAACCCGCAGCCTTCAATTGACTGAGGGACTCGATAACATCCGCAAAGGCTGGCAGGGTGCGATAGTTTTTTAGCAGCTCGGTTTTCTGTGCTTGGGTGAGCGACACTTTGAGGTAGCTACAGGTAAAATCTAGCGCATTGCTGGTGCAGACAGAAAATGGTGCGTAGTTCTGCATTAAGCCTCTGCGGAATGAATACTCCAGCTGCTTCTCTCGCCAGGAGCGCGAAAACTCAGACGCCTGTGTGCCGATCATTTTCTCTAGGGACGACACTATGCCCTGGGTATCAATCAAAGTTCCGTAAACATCAAAAGCAAGTGTGACTGACATAGGGTTTTCCTTTAAAAGTACTATTAGCCTAACAATATGGCGACCCATGGTTGGTTCACCAATGGCTTGAACTCCGATGGCCGAAGGATCAAGGTAAAACGCCTGAAGGCCGGCCATAAAAAAACGCGGCTAGGCCGCGTTTCGTTTCGTTCGCTTAACAGATGCTTATTTTAAGAAGCCTTTCTGGACAAACTGGCCGTTTTCCACAACCATTTCAACGATCAGGCCCGGTACGTCGCCATTGGCGTCGAACTCATGGTTACCCGAAGCGCCTTCAAAGTTGATGTCTTTACCGGCGGCAATCAGTTTCTTCGCCTTGGCCCACTCACCTGGCAAAACGATCTCACCCGGTGCGGAAGACACTTTACGCAGCGCAGCGCTTAGGCCAGCCTTGTCGGTGGTGCCATTTTCTTCAATTGCCAGCGCCAATAGGAAGGCGGCGTCGTAGGCTTGGGCCGAGAACACTGCATTCGGATCCAACAGCAATGCCTTCATTTCTTTGGCGAAAACGTCTTTACCAGGAACATCGGGTGTGCCCGGCTTGGTGGCAATCATGCCATCGAGTACATCAGCACCGACCGCGTCGATCAGCGACTGACCGACCATGCCATCACCGCCGATATAACGGGTGAAGTCACCGCTTTCATAGGCCTGACGCAAGATAGTCTGGCCCGATCCGTCGGCATACGCCAACACGACAAGGGTTTCGGTTCCAGTAGAAGCCAAAGATCCCAGCTCGGCACGATAGTCGGCCTTGCTGTCTTCATGGGCTTCGTTCGCGGTTACGGTACCGGTGAAAGACGCTTCCAATGCATCGGCAAAACCTTTGCCGTAGTCGTTGTTGACATAGGTAATGGCAATTTCAGTAATGCCTTTCGCGGTTAGCAAGTTAGCCAACATGGCACCCTGATAAGCGTCTGACGGCGCGGTGCGGAAGACTAAATCGTTGTCATCCAGGTCGGTCAAGGCCGGTGAGGTGGATGCCGGAGAAATCATCGGCACGCCGGCCGGTATGGCGATATTGTTCGCAGCGGCAATCGTCGCGCCAGAGCACAGGCCACCAACTAGGGCAATAGCGCCTTCGCTGTTGATCAGGCGGTCTGCGCCATTAGAGGCGGCTGAGGCGTCAACACAGGTTGTATCGGCACTGGGCATTTCAATCATTTCACCCTGCAGCAGGCCACCCTGGGTGTTGACGTGGGCAATGGCTACCTTGGCGCCTTCAAAGATCGGTGGGGTCAGACTTTCGATTGGACCAGTAAAACCACCCAGAAAACCAATTTTGACGTCAGCTTGGGCTACATTCAGTAACGATACACCCGCAATTGCAACAGCTAATAATGTTTTGTTTATCATTTAGGATCTCTCTATTTTTTTTATACGTGTTTGACCTAGACATGGTGCGGAACCTTGAAAAAAAACACAAGGGAATTAACTGCCTCATTTGCCTAGCGGAATGATTATTTAGCGGTCGGGGTCCTATCTGGGCAATTGGCCCTCAGGGCACCGGCGTATCAACCCAGAGCACGGCATCGATCCGTTCGCCGTGCAGGTTCATCCGCCAATCCAGATGTGGCCCGGTGGCACGACCGGATGCGCCGATTTCAGCCAACAATTGACCTTGGGCAACCACCTGGCCGACCTCAACCAACAGTTTAGATAGATGTAGGAAGCTGCTACTCAGGCCGCCCCCGTGATCCAAGACCAGCGTACCGCCGCTAAAATAGAGATCCGCTTCGGCCAGGACCACGATACCCCCAGCCGGGGCTATCACAGGGGAGCCGGTCGGGCTGGCAATATCAACGCCCCAATGGGGCGAGCCGGGAATGTCGTTATAGTAGCGTTGACTGCCATAGACGCCCGAAATGCGACCCTGAGCCGGCCAAATAAATTGTTCTTCGCGCCAAAATAGAAGCTCATTGCCTGCGGCTCGTGCACGCTTGACCGCCTGTGCTTCGCGTACGATTCGATCAGTGAACGATTTGGGTGGCGTGACCAACTCCTTCGGCAACCCACTCACCCGTTGAATATTAAAACTCCGACTGTCAATCCACAGGTCGAGGCTTTCGGTCTGACCGATGTCATCGGTGACCGCCAGTTCATGCTGGCCGGCAAGCTCTCGGCCAATGCCAATGGCTAGATAACCGTCACTATCGGTCTGGTACAGACGATCTTGAAACTGAACCGAGTTGCCTGGATCGGTCTGCACGATAAGATAACCACCGCTCACGGCGGCCTGTTCGATGACCACCATCAACTTAGCAGCCGATTGGTTCATTAAACAGATGAAAAGTAAGGGAGAAATCCGCACAATTCGCTTCAATTGGATCGACATCATGATCGGCAAACCTTCAATTGGATGGCTGTGAGCAGCCAGTGTAGCCGTATTTGCTACCTTTCTGGGTTTTTTTAGGTGTTGCTGGGTATAATCCCTGCAATATGCCTCTTCGCATGAATTCAACGCCAACACTATCAGGCTGGACAATGTCACAAAATATTCTCGTCATAAACTCAGGTAGCTCTTCGGTAAAATTCTCACTCTTTGATATGACTCATCAGACCGAAACCGCCAGTGGACTGGCAGAACGGCTCGGCTCAGACGCTGCCGCGCTGACGCTGCGCTGGGCCGATGGCGAATATCGCCAAGCCCTACACGACAGCGACTATGCAACGGTCCTGACCCAGATCATTGCGGTATTGACCGAGCAGCAGCTGTTGCATCACTTGCCCAAGGTGATCGGTCACCGTGTGGTGCACGGCGGCGAGGTTTTTAGTGATCCGGTTATCGTAACGGATGAGGTCCTGGCTAGCATTCGTCAGTGTATTGCGCTGGCACCGTTACACAATCCGGCCAATCTGGCTGGCATAGAGGCACTGGCGACGCTCTATCCAGACATTCCTCAGGTCGCGGTGTTCGACACCGCCTTTCACCAAAGCCTAGCGCCCAAGGCCTTCTTGTATGCGGTGCCTTATAAGCTCTATGAGCAACAGGGTGTGCGCCGCTATGGTTTCCATGGCGTGAGCCATCAGTACGTCGCCGCCGAAGCCGCCACACGATTGGGTATTAGCGCGCAGCACGGCATCATCAGCGCCCATCTGGGCAATGGCTGCAGCGCCTGTGCCGTGGCCAACGGCCAATCAATGGACACCACGATGGGTATGACGCCACTGGAAGGCCTGGTCATGGGCACGCGCAGTGGCGATGTCGACCCGGGTTTGCACCAGTTTTTGTACCAACAGAAGGGTTGGGATGTCGAAACGGTTACCAACATGCTCAACAAGGAAAGCGGTATGCTCGGCCTCTCGGGCCTGTCCAATGATATGCGCACCTTGGAGGCCGCGGCTAATGAGGGGGTCGAACGGGCACAATTGGCGCTGGCGGTTTTCTGCTTTCGCCTGGCGCGCCATATCGGCGGTTTGGCAACCGCGCTGACCCGCCTGGATGCCCTGGTATTTACCGGCGGTATCGGCGAAAACTCTCGATTTATTCGCGCTACGGTGATTGAAAATCTGGCGATCTTTGGCTTCCGATTGGACAACGAGCTCAATGCCCGCAATGGCGATATGCTCGGCGTCATCTCGACCGGGCCAGGCCCAAAGGTCGTGGTCATTGAGACCAAAGAAGAATTAATGATTGCCCGAGCCGCTCTAGCTCTAATTTAATGCGATAGCTTAAAAGGTAACGCAACGTGAAATATACATATTTTGTCACCGCCACCGGCGCCGGCACTGGCCTCACATCGGTCTGTCTCGGCCTGGTCCGAGCCTTGGAGCAATTGGGCGTTCGAGTCGCTTTTTGCAAGCCGATCGCCCAGCAATTTGACAAGGAGCAAGGCCCTGAACGTTCAACCCACCTAGTCAATGTAACGCTCGGCTTACACCCAGAAAAGCCAATCAAGCTGGCCCATGCTCAGCAGCAACTGGCCCTGGGCCAGGCCGACCGCCTGATGGAAGAAGTCATCCAGCTCTCCCAGGCGTCGGGCGAAGATGCTGACATTCTAATCGTCGAAGGCCTGGTGCCGGTTGCCGATGAAAATTACATCGCCGAGCTGAATCGCAATATGGCCAAGGCGTTGGACGCCGATGTTATTCTGGTCTCGGCCAAGAACAGCGACAGCACGGCTCAACTGAATGAACGCATTAAGATGACGGCCAGTCTATTCGGTGGCATCCATCATAGGAAAGTGGTCGGTTGCATCCTCAACAAGGTTGGTGCGCCAGCGCCGGCCAGTCAGCAGGTGATCGCCGAAGAAGACCCAGAGGAGCTGGGCACGGCCAAACACCACAGTGCCGAGGAATTTGCCGCCATCTTGCCGATATTCCAGAAAGATGATTTTAAATGCATTGGCGCGGTGCAATGGAACCCTTTACTGGTTGCCCCACGCACCGCAGATGTTGCTGAGCACTTGGGCGCGCGCATTATCAATGAGGGCCAGATGAGCGAACGGCGGGTGCAATCCATAACCGTCTGTGCGCGCACCATGCCCAATATGCTGCATACGCTCAAGGCCGGCACCCTAGTGGTGACGCCCGGTGATCGGGACGACATTTTACTCGCGGCCTGCATGGCGGCGCTCAATGGCGTGCCGCTGGCAGGCGTCATCCTAACCGGCGGTCTACAACCCATTCCCCAGGTGATGGATCTGTGCCATTCGGCTTTCTTAACCGGTTTGCCGGTGTTGACCTCGGAACACAATACCTTCCGCTCGGCCCAGCTGTTGAATTCCATGAATACCGAAGTCCCGGCCAATGACATCCAGCGCATGGAAAGCGTGATGAACGCGGTGGCCGGTTCGATCAATGCCAAATGGTTGGCCGAACGGGCCCAGGTTATTGAAGAGCGGCGTTTATCGCCGCCGGCCTTCCGTCACCTGCTGGTCAAACGCGCCCGCAAAGCGGCCAAACGCATTATTTTACCGGAAGGCAGTGAACCGCGCACGATTCGAGCCGCGGCCATTTGCCACGAAAAGGGCATTGCCCATTGCGTCCTGTTGGGCAATCCCGATGAGATTCGACGTATCGCGCAAACCCTCGATATCATCTTGCCCGACTCCATCGAGATCATCGATCCGGCCATCGCCGTACCCAAGTATATTGACGCCATGGTTGAGCTGCGCAAACACAAGGGCCTGAGCGCGCCAATGGCCGAAGCCCAACTGGAAGACCCGATCGTTTTGGGTACCATGATGTTGGCGCTGAATGATGTCGACGGCTTGGTCGCCGGGGCCATCCACACCACGGCCAATACCGTTCGCCCCGCCCTGCAACTGATCAAAACCCGACCCAATACCAAGTTGGTATCGTCGGTGTTCTTTATGCTGTTGCCCGATCAGGCTGTTGTCTATGGCGATTGCGCGATCAATCCAGACCCCAATGCCGAAGAGTTGGCCGATATTGCCATTCAATCGGGCGATTCGGCCAGGGCCTTTGGTATTGAACCGCGCATTGCGATGATCAGCTATTCGACCGGCATATCGGGCACCGGCAGCGATGTTGAAAAGGTCCGTGAAGCCACGCGTATTGCGCAAAAACTGCGCCCCGACCTGCTAATTGACGGCCCCATGCAATATGACGCCGCCAGCACACCGTCGGTCGCGGCCAGTAAGGCACCGGACAGTTTGGTCGCGGGTCGGGCTACGGTGTTTGTTTTTCCCGATCTCAATACGGGCAATACCACCTATAAGGCGGTGCAGCGCAGCGCCAACGTGATCAGCATTGGCCCCATGTTGCAGGGTTTGCGAAAGCCGGTGAATGATTTATCACGCGGGGCGTTGGTTGAGGACATTGTCTACACCATCGCGCTGACGGCTATTCAGGCGGACCAGATGAGTGACCAATGAACGCGGCTCAGGCTAACCCCACCCCCCAGGCTTTTCGACCCTTTCCCCGTTCGAAAAGGGATTAAACTAAACCCTAGGGTAAGTTTAATCCCTCATTAAAATTACAAAGGCGCGCAACCGCCACGGGACGCATTCCTTCCCTCACTCTGCCGGCCAACCACATCAACGGCGCCCTTAACCGATGCTGGCGGGGAACGATGTTTTGCGCATAACAGCCGCCTGCCTGGCGGGCCGGTTAGATCAACCAATAAAAGATGGACAGCCGTATATTAATTTTTACTGCCTATCAACTCGTTTTTTAAGTCCATATACTAGCTCCCGGCAAAGGAAGGAATGAAAAGTCCGCCGTTTTTTATTAAAACTGATGGCACTAAGGGTTTTGCATGAATGTGATAGATCTATTAAAGGAAAAGAGCGATCGTCTGGCGAAGAACCGGACCGAGATCATGGACTTGGTCAATCCCCAGGTGCGCGGCTATTTTATCGGCGCGATGAACAATGCCCGCAACAACCAATGGCTCAGTTGGGTATTGGATCAGACCAAGTTCGGCGTCGGTACCGAGGCCCAAAATAGCGATCAGGCCTGGCCGGAAAAAATGGGCTCCGATGCGCAAAAAATGCTCCAACAACTGTCGGCGCAAATGAATCAGGTCACGCTGGTCGGTGAATGGCTCACGGTCGATCAAGAGCGGATTGACCGCTTCGCCGATGTCACCGATGATCACCAATGGATCCATACCGATGTGGTTCGAGCGAAAGAACATTCGCCGTTCGGCGGCACCATTGCCCATGGCTTTCTGACCTTGGCCCTGATACCCAAACTGATCGGTGCCGTGAATCCCGAGGCACCGACCTATCCGGGCGCTAAGATGGTCGTGAATATGGGCCTGAATCAGGTGCGCTACCCCTATCCGGTAAAAACCGGTTCTCGACTGCGGGCGTCGAAAAAGGTCATCCATGTCGCCTTGGTGCGGCGCGGCCTGGAGGTCACTGAAGAAATAACCGTTGAAATAGAAGGTTGCCGCCGGCCTGCCTGCGTGGCGCAAACCCTGATGCTACTGGTATTCTAGGGCCTAGGGCTGGAGATAGCCGAGGGTGACCCGGGCATTGCCGCCGTAGTCGGTGACCGTCTCGATTCGGCTAAAGCCCGCGTCGCTTAATAGGGCTCTGACGGCCGATGCCTGTTGCCAGCCGTGTTCAAAAAACAGCCCACCCCCGGCACTCAAACAGATACGCGCCTGCGCTATGATCTTGTCAAACGCCGCCAGACCACCGCGATCTGCGATCAGCGCACTGCTTGGCTCAAAGCGCACATCGCCAAGCTGCAAATGGGGATCGTTAGCGTCAATATAGGGTGGATTACTGACCAATAAATCCACCGATCCAGGCGCCACGTCGTCGCACCAATCGCCCACACGGAACTCCACCGCCAAAGCCAAGGCCAGAGCATTTTCTTGCGCCAGCTGGACCGCAGCCGCTTGTCGATCGAGACCGGCAACATGCCAGGCGGCACGTTCCGACTTCAAGGCTAAGGCGATAGCGCCAGTCCCCGTGCCCAGATCGAGACACACTCGCGGTGCCGGCCCAAAATGGGCGAGGACCGTCTCCACCAATATTTCGGTGTCGGGTCTGGGAATTAGGGTACTGGCGTTGGTTTTTAAGGCAAGTGACCAAAATTCACGTTCGCCCACTAAATAGGCAACGGGTTCGCCAGTCACTCGGCGTGCCAACCAACCTTGGTAGCGAATCGCTTGATGCTCGGTGAGTAGGCGCTCCGGAAAAGCCAAGAGGAATGTGCGCGGCTTTTGCAGCGCGGTAGCGAGCAACACCTGCACATCGACGCTGTCCAGACCCAGACTTTGGCCCTGGATCAGGGCATCGGCAACGCTTAGGGTCACTGCTGACCCATTTCGGCAAACAGCTGAGCCTGATGTTCGATGCGCAGCGGTTGAATGATATGTTCCAACTGCCCACTCATAACTTCATCAAGTTTATAAAGGGTTAGGTTGATACGATGGTCGCTAACCCGGCCTTGTGGGAAGTTATAGGTGCGGATCCGTTCCGAGCGATCGCCACTGCCGACCAGAGATTTGCGCTGATCGGCCTGCTCTTTGGCCGCGGCACTTTCTTGCATATTTTTCAACTTGGACGCGAGCAATGACATGGCTCGGGCCTTGTTCTTATGTTGCGAGCGCTCATCCTGACACTCCACCACCATGCCAGTCGGTAGGTGCGTTAGTCGAATCGCCGAATCGGTCTTGTTAACATGCTGACCGCCGGCGCCGGAGGCCCGAAAAGTGTCGATACGCAGATCGTTGCGGTCAATTTCGACTTTTTCCAATTCGTCGGCCTCCGGCAACACCGCCACGGTGCAGGCCGAGGTATGGATCCGACCCTGGCTTTCCGTCTCCGGGACCCGCTGGACCCGATGCGCACCGGATTCGAACTTCAACTGTGAATAGACATTGGCACCGCTGACGCGCGAAATGATTTCTTTATAACCACCGTGTTCGCCATCGCTGGTGGATAATATTTCCACCTGCCAGCCCATTTTCTCCGCGTGACGCGAATACATGCGAAACAGGTCACCGGAAAAGATCGCGGCTTCATCGCCACCGGTGCCGGCCCGAATTTCAAGAAACACGTTCTTGCCATCGTTGGGATCCTTGGGCAGCAATAGAACCTGCAGCTCGTTGTCCAAGAGCAGAACTTGGGCTTGCGCTAATTTCAACTCTTCCTTACCCATTTCACGCATCTCTGGATCGGCATCGTCGGTCAGTGCCAGCGCTTCAGCGACATCGCCTTCGCCCGCTTGATAGGCGGCAAAGGTGCGCACCACGTCTTCAAGGTCTGAGTATTCTTGCGAATAGCGCCTAAAATCGTCTTGCTTGGCAATCACCGCGGCTTGCGACAGCAGGACGCCCAGTTCTTCATACCGCTCTGACAATTCGGTTAACTTGTAACGGATCGATTCTTTCATGTTGTCCTTAGCCGTCTATGTCGAATAATCGCAAGGCCCAATCACTGGCTGCTGAATCACCCTGCTCATGTGCAGAGCGCAGCGCCACCGTCGGGGCATGCATTAATTTGTTGGTAATATTGTGCGCCAGTTGCTTGCTTACCACACTCGGATCTCCGCCCGCGGCTAAGGCGCGTATGGCCTTATCCAATTCGCGTTGACGAATGCTATCGGCGTTACTGCGGATTAGCTTAATGGCATCCGAAGCAGAGCGGGCATTCAGATTGGTGATGAAGCTCGCCGTCTGTTGATCAATAATCAGCCGGGCTTCTACCGCGGCCTTGGCGCGCTGTCGTTTGCTGTCTTCTATTACCGAGCGCAGGTCATCGACGGTGTAGAGAAAGACATCTGAAAGGTCCGCGACTTCACTTTCAATATCGCGTGGCACGGCGATATCGACCATAAAGATCGGTTTGTGTTTGCGCTGTTTAAGTGCCCGCTCCACCATGCCCTTGCCGATCAGCGGCAGTTGACTGGCTGTTGAGGAAATAACAATATCGGCATGCGGCAATTCATCGGGAATATCGGACAGCAAACAGGCACGCGCATTGAACTCCTTGGCCAAGACCTCGGCCCGGGCTAGGGTACGGTTGGCGACCGTGATTTGAGTAACCCCCTTTTCGCGCAGATGCCGAGCGACCAGATCAATGGTTTCACCGGCGCCAACTAATAGAGCACGGCAACTGGCAAAATCAGAAAAGATCCGTGCCGACAGGCTCACCGCGGCGAAAGCGATACTAACTGCATTTTCGCCGATAGCGGTTTCGGTTCGGACCTGCTTGGCAACCTTAAAGCTGTGCTGAAACATATAGTTGAGGTGGGCGCCCACGCTGTGATGTTCCTGCGCCACGGCATAGGCCGACTTCAGTTGTCCTAAAATCTGTGGTTCACCCAGCACCATACTGTCCAAACCCGAGGCCACTTCGCTGATATGGCTAACGGCTTGCTCTTCACTGTGGACATAGAGACAGGCACGGAGTTCATCCTCCTGGATCTTATGTTGAGCGGCCAGCCAGACGATCACCGCTTCCGTTGAGCGGTCGGCATCGTCGCTGTAACAGTAGATCTCACTGCGATTACAGGTAGATAAGATCACCGATTCTTGTACGCCGGACAGGCCTAACACAGCCTTAAGCGATGCGGACATCGTTTCTGGCATAAAGCTTATTTTTTCCCGAACTGCTACGGAAGCGGTATTATGATTTATACCGATGGCCAATAACGACATCGCTTGGGTGAAACCTTATTTGTGTAAAAAGGCGGTATTCTAGTCGTTTTACCGAAAATAGGCGATATAAGCTATGCTAATATCCGCGTAAGTATTGAATACAAATTGCCACTGTCGCGCCACAGACCATGTTTTATCGGGAATATTATGCAATTCGCTATCAGACTGAACACTTTATTTACGCTTTCCGCAGGCCTTTTGCTGTCCGCTTGCGCCAATTTAGCCGGTCCAACTAACCCCTCGAGCGCCCAAGCGCTCAATGCAGCGCCGGCTATTCCCTATCAGGAGCTGTCCGGACAGAGTCTTTTTCAATTGCTGCTCGCCGAGATTGCGACCAATCGCCATGAATACGCGGCCGCAGCCGCTCTCTATAGCGAAGTGGGTGCATCCTTCAATGACGTAGCGGCCATCAATCGGGCTGTGGCGCTTAATCAGAGCATTGGCAACTACAGTGCCATGCTGCCGATGGCGGAAAAATGGTTACTTTTGCGACCCGAGGACCCCACGGCCCTAATGGCCCATAGCGTCTCCGCCATCGCCATCGGACGGATAGACGAAGGTTTGGTCAGCCTGGATCGATGGTTGGTGGTCGACCCAACAGCCGATGTTAGCCTTATATTAACCTCCTATGACGTTCTGAAAAGTGCGCAACGCGCAATTTTGGATAGGGGCCTAACCGACTTGCTGATAAAACACCCTGACTCTGGCAGCCTGCCTTATACCCTGGCACGTTTTAAGATAATCGAGGACCAACCTGAGGCCGCATTGCAATTAGTCAATCAGGCCCTGGCTGTGGAAGAAAACCTGCAGGTCCAGCTTTTTCGCTTTCAACTTTTGCTCAACCTGGAGCGTGACGAGGAAGCCAAAAAAACCATTGTCGCGCTGACCAAGCAAGAACCGACCAATCGACAGGTTGCCCTGCAGTACAGTCGCTACCTGTTCAGTTACGAGCCCGGCAATTTGGACGCCTTAAAAGCATTACACAGCCGCTTCGCGACCGAACCGACTATTAGCCGGACCTATGCGCGGGCGGCCTTTGAATACCAGGATTATGACTCGTCTACCGCGGTCTACACTCACCTATTGACCACCGCCTATAGCAATGAGGCGCATTATTTTTTGGGCCGAATAGAGCTGTTGAACGAACTACCCGATCTGGCCGCGGACCACTTTGAAAGGGTTGTTGAGACGCCCTATCTGAGCTCTGCCTTGGCTGAATGGATTGCCCTGGCTCGACCGCAAGACGAGCAACGCATTCAGGCGGCGATCGCGGCAGGCAAGCTGTCCATGCCTGACATGGCGCCGGTCCTGTGGCGTTTGCAAGCCAACTACTATCAATTAATTGACCGAAGCGATCAGGCCTGGTCCAGTCTTGAAGACGCACTGCAGCAATATCCGGACAACGCTGACCTGCTCTACGACAAGGCACTCTTGGCTGCGCGACTCGGCCGAATGGTGCTTATGGAAAGCAATCTTGTCGCGGTGCTGCAACAGGAGCCGAATAACGCCAATGCGCTTAATGCGCTGGGCTACTCTTGGGCCGACATGAACAAAAATCTGGACACCGCCGGTCGCTATATTGATCAGGCCTTGGCCACGGAACCGGACAATCCTGCTTATCAGGATTCAAAGGGCTGGCATCTGTATCGTATTGGCGATCTCGATCAGGCCCTGTTGTGGCTACAGAAGGCCTACAGTCGAATGAAAAATGATGAGGTTGCTGCCCATCTCGCTCAGGTTTTGTGGGACCTCAAGCGTCCGAGCGAGGCGCGCGATCTGCTCGCTGAGGTCATCCGTAACTATCCTGACAGCACCCAAATTGATATCTTAACCGAGCTGTTTAGTGAATAGATCAAATACCGCCCCAAGTGCTCTGCTCCTGGTCGCGCTGATACTCTTATCCGGTTGCAGCCTAATCAGCCCGAAAACTCAGACGGTTCAGGGTGATTGGGCGTTCAATGGCAAAATGGCGATTCAAAACCCAACTCAAGCCACCAGCTTTAATTTGGATTGGGTGCAACAAAACGAACTGTTTCAAATTGTCCTCAGCGGACCCTTCGGCCAGGGTAAGATCAGCATCAAGGGCGAGCCTGGCCGAGTGAGCCTCACTAAGGACGGCCAGCGGCAGAGCGCACAAAGCCTCAATGGCCTGTTATATAGCGCCACCTCGATGGACCTGCCGTTAGATTATCTGCAATTCTGGGTACGGGGCGAAACCCGTCCCGGGGGCCCCTTTTCGATACGCCGCAATGACCAGGGCCAGATCAACCAGATCGTTCAGGCCGGGTGGACGGTCGATATCAACGATTATTTTGCCGCACCGATCAACCTGCCGCGAAAATTAGTCTTCATCAACGGCGAGGATCGCGGTAAACTGATCATCAAAGCTTGGTTACCCACCTCACCCTTGTCCTAGCTGCACTGCCCTAGCAGTTAAAATGCCCTAACAGTTACATAGCCCTAAGGGTCTCAATTGTCTGTTCATAGCCTTACTCTATCCGCGCCAGCCAAACTGAATTTATTCCTACACATTACCGGACGTCGTCCCGACGGCTATCATCAATTGCAGACGCTCTTTCAATTGCTGGATTTTGGAGATGAATTGACTTTTACCGTCCGGCAACAGGGCGGCGTCGTCCTCACCTGCAATCAACCAGAGCTGGCCAACAACGACAATCTGGTGATCCGTGCGGCTGCCGCACTGGCGGCTTTTAGTGGCCATACCTTTAATGTTGACATCCATCTCGACAAGCGTCTGCCGCTCGGCGGCGGCATAGGCGGCGGCAGTTCCGATGCCGCCAGTACGCTGCTGGCGTTGAATCAGCTCTACAATTTACAGGTGTCCGAAGCGGACCTGCTGATGCTCGCCATCCGCCTGGGCGCGGATGTGCCGGTCTTTGTTGCCGGGCAAACGGCTTGGGCCGAGGGCATTGGTGAACGCTTAACGCCGATGCCGATGCCCGAGCGCTGGTATCTGGTGGTCTTTGCCCACGAACATGTGGCCACGCCCCAACTCTTTGCACACCCGGAATTGACACGTGATACCCCAACCAGCACAATCGACGCCGCGCTTGCCGAGTCTGGCCATAATGATTTTGAGCCCTTGGTGCGCATGCTCTATCCCTCTATAGACAAGGCCTTCCAGGCTTGTCAGCCCTATGGCCATGCCAAGCTGACCGGCACCGGGGCCTGCCTATTTTTAAGCCTTACCGATAAGAGCCGCGCGAGTGATGTTTTGCAACGATTAACCTTGGACCACCCCGAGCTGAGTGTATTCCTCGCCCAGGGCATCAACCAATCAACGGCGCTGCGCCAACTTCGGTCGCCAGCAGCCTGACCCAGTTTCCAGACTGGGTGGCATTGACACCCGGTTATGTTTTATCCAAACCAGCCAAACAAGGGTGATAGCAGTGTCAAAAATGATGGTCTTTACGGGAAATGCCAACCCCATACTGGCGAAGAAGGTTGTCGAGCGCTTGGCTATTCCACTCGGGGAAGCCTCAATCAGTAAGTTCAGCGATGGCGAAGTGGCCATCGATCTCATTGAAAACGTACGCGGGGCAGATGTCTTCATCATTCAGCCAACCTGCCAGCCGACCAATGACAATCTGATGGAAATCATCTTTATGGCCGACGCCTTGCGCCGGGCTTCCGCCGGGCGCATCACCGCAGTAATTCCCTACTTTGGCTATGCCCGTCAAGATCGCCGACCGCGCTCATCGCGCACGCCGATTTCAGCCAAGGCCGTGGCCGATATGCTTACCGTGGTCGGCATAGACCGGATCCTAACGGTCGACTTGCACGCCGAACAGATTCAGGGGTTTTTCAGCATCCCAGTCGATAACATCTATGGCTCGCCAATTCTGCTCGACGACATCCAGAAGCAAGGCTATGAAAATATGGTCATCGTCTCGCCCGATGTCGGCGGTGTGGTCCGCGCGCGCGCCATCGCTAAGCAGCTGGGCGCCGATCTGGCGATCATCGATAAGCGCCGTCCGCGCGCCAATCAGGCTGAGATCATGAACATCATCGGCGATGTCAGCGATCGCACCTGCGTTTTGGTCGACGATATGGTCGATACTGCGGGCACATTGTGCTCGGCGGCAGAGGCCCTGATCAAGTTTGGCGCCCGCAAGGTTGTCGCCTACGCGACCCATCCGGTGTTGAGTGGCCCGGCGGTCGAACGGATCACCAACTCCCAATTGGAGCTGGTGGTGACCGACACCATTCCGCTCTCGTCCGCAGCCCAAAACTGTGCTAAGATCCGCCAGCTTTCGATGTCAGGGGTCCTCGCAGAGGCCATTCGACGCGTCAGTAACGAAGAGTCCATCAGCGCAATGTTTCGTTAATTCGACGACATTCGCAACAGTTAGAGTCTTTTTCGGCTCAACTTCTTAGGAACTCACTTTATAAATACGGGCAGCATTGGTCGCAAATGCTGCTTGGTTAATTTTTGGAGCATTAGAAAATGTCTGGAATTTTTGAGATCAATGCAGTAGTTCGTGGAGAGACAGGGAAAGGTGCGAGCCGCCGCCTGCGCCACGAAGGTAAAATACCTGCAGTTATTTACGGCGGCGCTAAAAATCGCAAGCCACAGAGCCTGACCATCGAAGTTCGTGAAATGATCAAAGCCCTTGAGAACGAAGCATTTTATTCTCATGTTTTGAGCGTGATAATCGGTGACAAGACTGAGCAAGCCATCTTGATGGATCTTCAACGTCATCCCGCTACCGGCTTCCCAACGCACGCTGACTTTGAGCGCGTTACCAAGAGCACCATCGTTCATAAGCGCGTTCCATTGCACTTCCTGAACGAAGAAGGCGTTATTAAAGCCGGTGGCAAGGTGCTGCACGCAGCATCAGAAGTTGAAGTTACCTGTAAGGTTGGCGATTTGCCGGAGTTTATCGCGGTCGATGTTGCTGGCTTGACTGTTGGTACCGTCATTCACTTGGCTGAATTGAAATTGCCTAAGGGTGTCACGCTGATTGAATTGCAAAAGGGTGCTGACCACGATGCACCGGTTGTCTCTATTGTTAAAGCAACGGGCGGCGATGTAGAAGAAGCAGCAGAGTAATGCTGTGTTAGATCGCTAATTAAGAGGGCCTTCACGGCCCTTTTTTACATTTCGGACCATGCAGACCCTATCATGAAAGATGTCATTCGTTTTATCGTTGGCCTGGGTAACCCAGGACCGCAATACGATCAAACTCGCCACAATGCCGGTTTTGAATTCGTCAATCAGTTGGTGCGTCAGCACGCGGGCACCTGGAAAAATGACAGCAAGTATCAGGCAGAAACCTGCCAACTCACGATAGACGGTGAAAAGATTGCGTTGATGAAACCGATGACCTTTATGAATCGCAGTGGTCAGTCGGTCGGCGCCTACGCACAATTCTTTAAGATACCGGTCGAACAGATTTTGATTGCCCACGATGAACTCGATATAGCACCGGGCAACGCACGTTTTAAGAAAGGTGGCGGCCATGGCGGCCACAATGGGCTACGCGACATTATCGCCTGCCTGGGTAACAATAGAGAATTTTACCGCTTACGTTTGGGTATCGGCCATCCGGGGTCGGCGCGCGATGTCGCCAACTACGTGTTGCAGCTGGCCCGAGTGGAAGAACGAATCAGTCTAGAGCGGGCCATCGATTGCGCGCTCGAACAACTGCCCTTAGCCCTTTCCGGCGACTGGGCCAAGGCGATGAATCAGCTACACAGCTTTAAAGCCGAATAATTTCTGGAGATCACAAGATGGGTATTAAATGTGGAATTGTCGGTTTACCCAATGTCGGTAAATCTACACTGTTCAATGCGTTAACACAGGCCGGCATCGATGCTGAAAACTTTCCGTTCTGTACCATCGAACCCAATACCGGAGTCGTGCCCGTTCCCGATCCGCGCCAAGACAAGATTGCCGAGCTCATCGTGCCGCAACGCATTATTCCAACCACCATGGAATTTGTTGACATTGCCGGCCTGGTTGCCGGCGCGTCCAAGGGTGAAGGCTTGGGCAATAAATTTCTCGCCAATATTCGTGAAACCGATGCCATTGCCCACGTCGTGCGTTGTTTTGATAACGACAATGTTATCCACGTGGCCAACAAGGTTGATCCGGTCTCCGATATTGAAGTAATCAATACCGAGCTGGCACTGTCGGATCTGGAAAGCGTCGACAAGCAATTGTTGCGTCTGCAGAAGAAGGCTAAAGGCCAAGACAAGGAAGCCATGCGCCAGGTTGAGCTGTTGGAGAAGATCAAACCGACCCTCGATCTCGCGATCCCGGTGCGTTCGATTGAACTGACCGACGAAGAGCAACGTGATTTAGCGCCCTTTAACTTGCTCACCATCAAGCCGACGCTCTATATTGCCAACGTCAATGAAGACGGCTTCGAAAACAACCCTTACCTCGACCTGGTGCGCGCCATTGCGGCCAAAGAGAATGCCGAAGTTGTGGTCATCTGCAACAAACTGGAAAGCGAAATTGCCGAGTTGGAAACAGAGGAGAAGCTGGAATTCCTGGCCGATCTGGGTATGGCAGAACCGGGTTTGAACCGGGTCATCCGAGCCGCCTACAACCTACTCGGGCTGCAGACCTTCTTTACCGCTGGGGTCAAGGAAGTGCGCGCTTGGACCGTTAAGGTAGGTGCCACTGCGCCCAACGCCGCCGGCGTGATCCACACCGACTTTGAGAAAGGCTTTATTCGATCTGAGACCATTGCCTATCAAGATTTTATCGATTGCAAGGGCGAGGCCGGTGCCAAAGAAGCGGGCAAGTGGCGTCTGGAAGGTAAGGAATATATCGTTAAGGACGGCGACGTGATGCACTTCCGGTTTAACGTCTAAGCTGTTTACTGCGCCTGGGGCTTGGCCTCAGGCGTTGAGATCCCGAACACTGTCCCGAATCACCAGGTTGGGCTTAAACTCCATGCCTTGCGGTGAGCGTTTAGCATAGACTTCATCCAGCGCCATACGCGCGCTGGTCCGAGCCATTTCATAGGCTGGGAAATTCATTGTGGTCAAGCGTGGTTTGACATAGTTCGCCATCAATACATCATCAAAACCTATCACCGACAAGTCTTCCGGAATGCGGATCTTGTGCTGCGCGGCCCACTCATAAATACCGATCGCCATCTCATCGTTACCGGCCACCACTGCCGTAAAGGGCAATCCTGAGGCGGTAAACTGTTGCATCGCGTCCAGGCCACCGGAAAACTCAAACACGGTACGCACGATACTGCCCTCACTGACCGCCAGACCGGCCTCGGTCATCGCCTTGATGAAGCCGCTAACCCGCTCGTTGGCATCCTGCTTATAGCTCTGACCGCCGGCACAGACGATCTGGGAATGGCCCATCGAAATCAGATATTGGGTCGCGGCATAGCAGCCGCCTTCATTATCCAACCACATATTGCGGCTTTCCAGGCCGTCGATATGCTGATTGATCAGATAAATCGGGATACGCGCATTAAGACCTTTGAGGTAGTCCGCATCGACCGATTCAGTCAACAAGATAAGACCATCGACTTGGCGGCTGGACAGGAAACTGATGGCCTCCTGCTCCTGCTGCGCCTGGCCGTGGCCGCTGGCAATGATCAGGTGCTTGTTGCGACCGCGCAGCTCTTCTTCGACTCCCGACATTACCGGCCCATAGAATGGGCCGTCGAGTGACGCAACCACCATACCGATGGTATTGGAGCGATTCGAGGCCAGGGATTGGGCCGCGGAATTGGGTTGGTAACCCAATTCGAGCATAGCCGCCTTGACCTTGCGTCGCGTCGCGTCGGCGACCCGTTCGCTGCTATTCATCACCCGCGACACGGTGGCCTGGGATACCCCTGCCAGCGCGGACACTTCCTTTATCGTTGTCATATTCTTCTTATTTGTTGAGGTCTCTTTAGATGCAGAGGTTTTACTCGGTCGCCAGTAAGCTGTCAATTGGAAAGTCTACTTCGATCCGTAGAATACGATTATTGCGCTGACATAGGTCCGCAAACAGTTCCGGGGGCAGTCGCCCTTCAGCTACATGCCGTACCTCACCCTCGCTCATATAGACCCTGATGGCCAGCTCTGCGCGATCCCGACGAAAATACACGAAGGGGATTTGCGCCAAGGTGAAGGCCAGACTGCCAGCCGGCAAATTCAACGAGTGCCACTGCCCAGTTGGATCCATATAGGCAAAGGCGGTCGGAGACTCAATAAACTCATTGGCCTTGAGTAGCCCAGGCAGTATATCGATCGCTTGATCGGCCCAGAACAGCCCGAACTCACCCAAGCGGGTCAACAGTTCCTCCTTGACCTGCCCGGTCATACCGGGTTGCCGCGCAACACCGTTTTCTGGGCTATGGCTGTAGGGATCGGTCGGTACGGCACCATAGTGCGCAGGAGTCTTGTTAAAGCCAATGCCCAAGCGGATATCGTAGTAGGCCTCGGCCAATTGCTGAATCTGCTCTGGAGTAGCGCCCTGACGCTTAGCCTGCAACCAGCTTTCTTGCGCCGCTAGGAGCAGCTTAGAGACCATATGCCAATAGGTGCTGCCGAGCCCCTCATAACCAAAAAACGAGCCTGAACGACCGGTAAAGGCGCGATGGGCAAAGGTCGCCTCGTACAATGCCAAGATTCCCCTCTGTTCTGCGTCGGCCAGGCCCAAGTGCGTTAAGCGCTGCGCTAAGTCGACGCCATTGCGCAACTCGGCACGAAAATGCAGCCCGCCATCTCGGTCTTGTTTGAACACCTCCCCCCGCTTTAACAGCGCGGCCGCATCGGGGGTCTGCGCAAACAGCTCGGCGGCAATATGGTTTTTGGCCATAAAGGCCGGCAGTTGCTTGTTCGGATAGAGTAGATAAGTGTGCTGGTCGGCTCGAAAGAGGTCACTGTGACGCAGCGCGTGCAGCAATTCAAGGCTCTGTGCCGAACCGAGCAGACCCGAGGCCAGGATGGCGACCTGGCCTTCCAACATCATCGGCAAATGATCGATCGTTGCCCCCTGCCCGGTCAAATTGAGAAGATTGTAGCCGTGGTACAGGCGATCCGCGCGCTGATTGTACTGCAGGGTATCGTGCAGCGCCGCCAATACCCGGGTCAGAAAGTCTTGTATCGTTGCATACCTGAGCGTCTCGAACCGACCACTCAGGCCAGACTGATAGAGCGCCGATCGGTATTGATCGCCACTGCGCGCCAGGGCCTCGAGTGCGGCCAAACGTTGCTCGGGGTCCGCAGGCGCAAAGCGCGTCTGAAATAGCGCATTGACCCGGTCAAACCACGCGACCACCTCCACAGACACCGACAATTCGCCACTCAGCCCCGCTAATTGCTCTTGCATCGCGCTTAGGTGGCGATGCAGATAGGCCAGAGTGACAACGGACAGACCCCAGCCCACCAAGGCGTTGTTGGCATCGTTCCATTCCGGGCGCTGGGTGTTCATCCAAATGCCACCACCGGGCACAAAGTTACTCAGCTTGGCCAGCCACAGAGTCAGCAGCTTTTCCATCAGGTTAACGTGCAGCACACGGGCCGCACCGACCTGCCCCGGCCCTTGCGCCCCTCCTGCTACTGAGTCGCCAACCCACACCAGCTTAGCATCGGCGCCGAGGGTGTCGTGCAGAGCCATGATGCGCGCGTCCAGCTCGGCATCGAATTCAATACTGTTATAAGGATCGACGCGCAGCTCGGCAAAGCCTTTGATCCGATAGGGCACATTGGCATAACTGAACTGTTTGCGTTCAAACCAATCCTGCAACAGTGCCGGCTTGATCTTATATTGCAGCTCCAACAGCTTGGACAAATAGATGATCTGATGATCGCTCCAATAGCCAATGTTGGACCAGGGATTATCGAGCTCGGGCGTCTCCCACTCGATCCCGGCACGGGTTACTCGATAGGGGTTGTAACCGTCCGCGGTGGTGGCGTTGAGAAAGTTACTGATCATCGCGGGCAGAAATTCCGGATAGCTCAGGGCCAGAGGTTCCCAGTTTTGGAAAATATCCCGCCAGTTGCCTTGAAAGTCTTTAATGGCGAGTCCCTGATCGTCTTTGAGATTGATCGAAAATTGATTCCAAGGCCGACTCGGATCGCCGTGTCGCCGGCTAAAACTGATCGGTAAATATTCGTGCACCAAACGCGCCAAATCTTCTGCGCCAGCGCTGGGCAGATAGGCGTCCAGCTCGGTCACCAAGAGCTGCTCCGGCAGGGTCTGCCAAAAGGCCAAATCACCTAGAGTGCGATTGCGCGTGCGTACAAATTTGTGCAAATCGCCTCGGGCGAGCCGATAACCGTCCTCAAAAAAACCGCCGCGCATAATGTTAAACAGGCTGTTGGCCCAATGGTGCACAGCCGTGGCCTCCTGCCCACTGACCTGGCTGCCATCCGCCTTCGCCAAATGGGCCGTCAGCTTAGCAGCCCCCAGGTCGATATCGGCCAGCACCTGGTGGGCGATCTGCCCATCGGCCAGACGATGGCGCAGCTCCAGCAGGGCGTTGTTATCGAGACTGACCTCTGCCAGCGTCAGCCACTCGATCGTTTCACCTGGCGCCAGGGTGACCGTACTGGTGACGAAATAGCTCCCCCGGCTACCCCGGGCACGCTCTGGAAAGTTCAATGAGTGACCCTGAGCAAAGCGCCGCGGGGCCTGACCGTCGAGCGACACCCGAAACGACCAGGCGCCCTGGCTGACGCAAGACCAGAGCGCATTGGCGAGCAAACTTTCCGATGGCTCGGCCACATCGGTCAGGCGGGAACTTAGGTAAAACAGGGCCAGCCGATCGTCGATCAGGTCAACCGACTTGTAGGCATCGAGCAACACGCTTTGACTGTTCTGGGTGGCCGATTCGATATTCGCCGGCAATATATTCTGTAAGCCGTCTAACAGCTCGAGCGTTCGAGGGCGTGTTGAATGGTTGGTCAGCCGACTGGTTTTAACCAGGCCAAAGGCCTCGCTGAAGGACAGGCCGTACTCGAAAGTCAGCTCATCGAGTCGTTCGCTAAAGATAATTCGGTCACCGCGCACGCCCTTATAGAGGGTCCGTTGGCCCTGGGCCGGCGCAAGATCGAGGCTATTGAAGGGCTGCCAGAGGCGGTCCTGTTCGCGAATCAAACTCAGCGACCCGGTGCAGTGGGCCATGTCGATAATCTTATCTTCACTGTAATAGGGGAAGAGTGCCTTTTCAGCATTCTGGCGGCCCGCGCTGAGGCCGCCATTGCTGGCCAAGAATAGCCAATGATCGTCGGCGCTGACGATCGACATAAAAAAGGTCGCCATCCGGTCATAGGCATCAATGCGATAATAACGCTCATTGCGGTAGTCGCAGAACTGACCCTCGGTTACGACCGCATGGGCATTGGCATGAGCATACTTTTCTGGGCGTGTAGACATCTGCTTTCCTATCAACAATATTCAATTGAGCCAACGGACTCGCCCTCGGGACGGCATCTGTTGGCTAAGCTTTCATTCGGTTCGTTTGGCTATCAACCTAGCGGGTTTCAATAGACCTCAAAGCAGGGGCTGTGTGGCCGAGCACCACTTCGGCGCGGCTATCGCTAGCGCCACAGCCGCGACCGTTAATCTTGTCCTCACGGCATTGATAGACGCGCACGTAATCGACCGCCAAGGTTTGCGGAAATGCCGCCGCATCGATGCCAGTCTGATTGACTGCTCCAGCCCAGGCACCGCCTACCGCCAAATTCAAAATCAGATGAAAGGCTTGATCGAAGGGCGCTGTGCCCGGACCGTTGACCCACTCTGCGTGTTGATCTTGGTATTGGCTATACCATCCGGCCGAGCGCGCCGTTGCGTAATGAACGTCGTCTACGTACCAGCGGATTTCACCCGCCTGCCATTCCATAGCATAGCGGTGAAAAGCCTCCGCCGGGCTGGCGCCATTGGGCAGACGATAGCTGCTCCCGGAATGCACATTGTTGGGCCAAGCCTGCCCGTAATGCAGGCTGCCGTGCACTCGCGTTTCGCGCTCGCCGTCTTCGGCATCGGCGGCATCCGAGCGAGTGCCGAGATTAACCGCTTCGACTATGTCGATTTCAC
Source organism: Reinekea forsetii (assembly GCF_002795845.1). Taxonomy (GTDB): domain Bacteria; phylum Pseudomonadota; class Gammaproteobacteria; order Pseudomonadales; family Natronospirillaceae; genus Reinekea; species Reinekea forsetii. Next base: position 1,469,817 of record NZ_CP011797.1, on the reverse strand, counting down.
CCGATGCGGCCCAACCGCCATAGACGTAATCGGTCGGTAACATCCAGATCGCCGGCCAGGTGCCCTGCCCGGACGGCAGTTTGGCGCGAATTTCGAAGCGGCCGTAGGTCCAGTCACCCTTATTGAGCGTGCGCAGCCGCGCCGAGCTGTAACCTTTGGTCACCGTCAGAGCCGGATCATAGTCTGCTGAGTCTTCGTTTTGCGCAGCACCGCTGACGGTTTCGCGCCTGGCCACCAGCTTGAGGATGCCCTCCTCTACATAAGCGTTCTTGGCATTATTGGTATAGCACTGGCTCTCGCCATTGCCACCGCCCCAGCAGTTTTGTTCAAAACTCCACTGGCTTAAATCGATCTCAGCCGCGTCGAACTCGTCCGACCAAACCTTGTGCCACCCGCGTTCACTGAGCCGATCGTCGACGGAATCGCTCGCCGCTAAGGGCGCCAGCAAATACCCTGCAGCGAGGCAGAAAGTTGTTAGAATCGGTTTGACCATGCTGTCCTCGTTTTTATTGTTCTTTTGAGTCGTCCCCCCGGTATGTTGATTACCGGGGGACAGGACTTATTCGAATAGGAAACATCGGACAAAATGATCTTCGGCCAACTGAGTCACAGCCGGCATGGTGGTTTTGCATTGCTCAGTCGCGCTCAGGCAGCGTTCGGCAAAGGGACAGCCCACACTGGTCGGCGTCCACAGAGGAATATCGGCTTTACGCGCCATTTCTTTGCGGTCTTTGCGAATGCCCGGCTCCGGAATGGCCGAAATCAGCAACTTGGTATAGGGATGCTGGGGGTTTTGGGTGACCGAGTCACTATTGCCCCATTCGACCATATGACCGACATACATCACCGCGGTACGCTCGGCAAAATAACGCGCCGTGGCGATATCATGGGTAATGTATAAGAAGCCAATACCGTCTTTTTTCATATCCTCCATCAGGTTCAAAATACCCAAACGGATCGAGACATCGAGCATCGAGATCGGCTCGTCGGCAAGAATAAATTTCGCCCCAACGGCGAGCGCGCGCGCGATGGCAACTCGCTGGCGTTGGCCACCACTGAGTTCATGCGGGTATTTATCGGCGGTTTGCTGCGCCGGCGACAAACCAACACGACTGATGATTTCGATGGTGCGTTGCTCAATCTGCTCATCGTCCAACTCCGGATGGTGAATTCTGAGCGGTCGACTGAGATGATGACGGATGGTGTGTACCGGATTTAACGACCCGAACGGATCTTGAAAAATCATCTGCACTTCTTTGGCGTAATCACGCTGACTGAGCTGGTGTTGTTGCTCATTCACATCGACATCTTGCAGCCAGATCTTACCGCTGGTCGGCTTATACAGCCGACACAAAGCGCGTGCGCAGGTGCTCTTGCCACTACCGGATTCACCGACCACGGCCAAGGCTTCGCCGGCCTTGAGTACGAAGCTAACCTGATTGACGGCACGCATATAACGCCGCCTAAAGATCGCACTGTCGGTTGGAAAATCGATCACCAGATCCTCAACGTAGATACTGGCCTTTTCCACATGTCCGGTCTCAGGGGCGGACTTGTCGATCATCACCTCGGTCATGCGGGCACCTCCAAATCTGTCGCGACGTGGCAGGCAACGAGGCGATCGCGCTCACCTGCCTGCGCTGATTGGGTCAATTTCGGTTGTTGCGTCAGGCACTTATCGATGCAATCACTGCAGCGAGCCTGGAAGTAGCAACCCTCTGGCGTTTCCAATAGATTGAGGGGATTGCCGGGTATGCCCTCGAGGCGCACTCTAGGCCCGTGAATGGTCGGGAACGAACCCACTAGACCACGGGTGTAGGGATGTTGGGGTTGCTCTAATATTTGCGCGGCATCGGCCATTTCCACCAGCTTCCCGGCATACATGATGCCGATCCGATCGGCGATCTCGCCCATCAAACCTAAATCATGGCTGATAAAGAGAATGGCAAAACCAAATTTCTCTTTGAGTTCAAACAGCTCATCCATAATGTCGCGCTCAACGACCACATCGAGCGCCGTGGTCGGCTCATCCATGACAATCAATTTCGGACGAAGGGCCAAGGCAATAGCGATCACCACCCGTTGCCGCATACCCCCGCTGAGCTGGTGCGGGTAAGAATCCATTCGGCTTGGGTGAATACCGACCGTCGATAAGAGCTCGGCACCGCGGGTCCAGGCCTCTTCTTTGCTGACCTTTTTGTGCGCGAGAATCACATCGATAATTTGCTCGCTGATTTTCAACACCGGATTGAGTGAATTCATCGCACTCTGAAACACCATACTGGTTTCATTCCAGCGAAAGTCGCGCAATTGGGTGCTCGACATCTTTAGAATATCGCGCCCTTCGAAGAGAATTTCACCTTCGGATATCAGCGCCGGCGCTTCGTGCAAGTTGGCAATGGCAAAGGCCAAGGTGCTCTTGCCGCAACCGCTTTCACCGGCTAGGCCAACTGTTTCGCCCGGATAGATATCGAACGACACCTCGTTCACCGCGCGGGCGTTGCCGTGCTCGGTGACATAGTCGACGCAGACCTTGCGAATCGACAATAGGGGTTTGTCGGTCCTGATCATGATCGTGCCCTCCGGGCTATCATTTGCGCCTTCTGCTTGCGCCAAATTTTAATGTAGGCGCCGGTTTTTAACTTTGGATTGGAGATTTGATCGATCGACATATTCAACAATGCTAAGCCGCCGCCCATAATCGCAATGGCCATACCGGGTACAACCATGTCCCACCAAGCACCGACGATAAAAGCCGAGTTGGACTGCGCCCAATAGAGCATGGTGCCCCAGGTAATCACAGTCGGATCGCCTAGGCCGAGGAATTCCAAGCCGGCTTCGGCCATCAGGGCATAGATACTGGTGCCGACAAAACCACCGACCACGATACTGATCAGGTTCGGTAAAATCTCCACCAAGACAATGCGAGCCTTGCTTTCGCCCATAACCTCGGCTGAGGTGATGAACTCCTTATTGCGGATAGCCATGGTTTGACTGCGGATAATCCGCGCGCCCCACGCCCAGGAAGTCGAACCAATTATTACCGCGATAATCAGAGGCCCCACCTGGCCCAAAAAGGCGGCCAAGATAATTAACAGCGGTAACTGCGGAAAAACCAAGACGATGTTGGTAACCGACATCAAAATTTCATCGACCTTGCCGCCAAAATAGCCGGCACTGATGCCAACGAGCACCGCGATCACGGTGGTCAAGGCCGCCGCGCCGAAGGCTACTGTTAGCGAAATTCGGCCACCGTGCAGGACCTGGCTGAAGACATCCTTGCCCGAACGGGTCGAACCGAAGAGCAGTTCCATGCTGGGCGGCTGATGGCCACGCGCCACTCTCTTAGTGGGCTCGTTTTGGGCAATCAAGGGCGCCGCCAGGCTCATAATAATCAGACTACCCACGATAAAGGTACCCATAATGGCGGTCGGGTTGCCGCGGTAAAAACGGGCAATCGCGGTTAAATATTTTTTCATAACGAGGCCAAACCTATTCGATTGAACCGCCGCGAGTGCAGGCGGTTGGTGTGCGGATTCAGTCACGGACGACTCCTAGTTACGTAAGCGTGGATCGAGCCACAGATACAGTAGGTCGGCAATGAAATTAGCGATGAGTACAAACACCACGATCAATAACAGACAAGCCTGCATGGTCGGATAATCGCGCGACTCAAGGGATTTAAACATCAACAGACCCAGGCCCGGATAGTTAAAGACGGTTTCAATAAAGATGGCCCCGGCCATCACAAAACCAATTTGCATGGAGATACCGGTAACCACCGGCAAAATAGCGTTGCGCGCCGCATAGTGGGTCATGATCCGGCGTGAACTGAGGCCCTTGGCTTTGGCCATGGTAATAAAATCTTCCCCAAGCACGTTGATCATGGCGTTACGCATATTGAAGATCCAAGCGCCAATGCCTCCGAGCACCATCGACACCAGCGGTAACACCCCGTGGTGCAAAATACTGCTGATATAGGTCCAACTAAAGGCCGGATCTAAATCCGGATTGGCGCCATAAGACAGCGGGAACCAACGCAGCGTGAGAGCAAAGAGAAAAAAGATAAACAACGCGGTCACAGCCTGCGGCATGGCGCCGACAAAGGCCCAAAAAGTGGGCATAAAGGAATCGACAAACTTGCCTCGATTGTAGGAAGCATAGGTGCCGATAATGATGCCAATAAACACCGCGATCAACGTTGAAAGCCCGGCTAACCCGACTGTCCAGGGCACCTTGGCGGCCAGCACATCTGTTACCTGCACCGGATATAACATAATCGTAGGACCGAGATCCCAAGTTAAAACACTTTTAATATAGACAAAATATTGTTTCCACAAAGGCCCGTCGACAAAACCAAGCATCTCCTTGTAGGCGGCCAGCGTCTCCGGTGGCATCTTTCCCATCGCACTGGCAAAGAGTGCATCGACCGGGTTACCCGGCATCAGTCTGGGCATTATAAAATTGAAGGAAATAGCGACGAAGATGGCGGCCAAATAGAAGGCCAGTCGCCTTAAGATGAATCCCATGAATCAAACCTCACAGTCACTGGAGCCCATTGCGGGCTCCATCAGGTTAAAGCGCGCACACCCCGTGTGCCCGCCCAAACGTACTTACTTGCTTACCTAACCTAAAACCGTTCAAACGTCTTACTTAGCATACAACCGTTCAAACATGATCAGCTTACGTGATTCATCATAGAATACGGGCTGAACATATGGGTCATCAGCGTTGGCCCAACCGGCGATGCGGGTCGAGTTATACTGGTACCAGGTCGGGTTGGAGAAGACCGGGATAAAGGGCAGATTTTCACCGGTGAAGGTCATCAGATCCGCCAAGATGTCTGCACGACGGTCGGCATCACTGATCTGACCGTATTCGGTGATCAACGCATCGATAGCCGGTGACGAAACACCGTGGTTGGTGTGCCAAGACTGACCGATACGAGATGACAGGAAGTACTCTCGGTATGCGGCAATCGGATCGACACCGGTAGCTGACCAGTTGATTGATGCTTTGTACGTGCCTTCTTTCAACGCTAGGTCATAGATAGACCAATCGACTGTCTTAGTGTTGGCCTTGATGCCGACTTCAGCCAGGTATTCGGTGATCATCTGTACGGTCTGTACCCAATCGGTCCAGCCATTTACGACTTGAATATCGAAGTCGATCTTGCTGCCGTCTGGATTCTCTAAGAAGCCATCACCATCTATATCTTGGTAACCGGCCTTCTTCAACATCTTCTTCGCACCCTTTGGATCGTAGGAGGCGATGCCGTCGAATTTCTTGTCGACCTTCTTGTTAAAGCTGGCTTTGAAAAACTCACCAATGCCTGTAACGCGCGACTCGGCAGTTGGGTAGCCGTAGGCGGCCAGATCGACAATGGTTGGACGATCCAACGCCATAGAAAAGGCCTTACGGAAGTTGATATCGCTAAACGGCTGCTCACGAGTATTCAAGTACACGTTGATCAGATCGTTTGCTGGATACCAGAAACCGTGTGTTTCAGGATTCTTTTCGACGTAGGTTTTTTCGATATCGGCGATGAAGTTGGAACCCCAATCGATTTCGTCGTTAATCAAGGCCGGCTGTATCTGGGAGTTATCCGAGTACTGGCGGAACTTGATGCAATCTAGGAAGGGTAAGCCCTGATCGGCCTTGTAGTAATGCGGGTTACGACAAATTTCGATCTGGTTGTCGCGTACCTGAGTCACTTCGGTGATCGGACCTGAACCGACTGGCTTGCTGTTTTTAAAGGTGATCTTGTCTTCAACCGACTGCCAGATGTGTTGCGGTACAACGAACAGACTCGGCAAGTACCAGTCAACCGTGGTGTCTTTGCGATTAAAGCTGATTAACACCGTGTTGGCGTCGGTGGCCACGACGGACTTGATCACGCCGCTGCCCCATTGGCCGGTGTTATCAAGCTTGGCGTCTTCGCTGCCCAAGTTGAGCGAATAAACGACATCGCTGGCATCGAGAACTTCACCATCTGACCAGGTCAGACCCTTTTTCATATTGATTTGCAGCGACATCAGATCGTCGGCATAGGTGAAACTCTCGGCTAAACGCCAGTTGATTTCACCTTTCAATACGTTGAAAGCCCACAATGGCTCAAACATGGTGCCGCGCACCATATCGATCTGGGCATTGGAGTAGGGATTGAAATCGTCAACAAAGGTGGTCGCGATAATAGGCACCGTGAGGGTACCGCCCTGTTTTTGCATAGTTGCAGCATTCGCCTGCACAACGACGCCTGCCGCCAAGGCCGAAATGGCCAGGATTGAACTCAACTTTTTCATGTGGATCCCCTTTGTTGTTATTTTTGTCTCTTAGAAAGTGCTAAGACGACCGAGTGACTCGATTTAGTGTTGCCCTAGCACCGCAATGGAAGCGGTTTCATGGCAACCCAAAAAAAATGGCAGTCGATGAAAATGCTTAATGTAAGCGCTTTCACAGAGAAAGATAACCAGCTAAGATGCTCACGTCAATCATTAAATAACCCATGAGGAAATCCCGATGTCTTGTTTTGAAACCAGCCTAGGCCGACACCCCCGGCTCACCGAAGTCGCGTTGCCAGACTGGCAGTCGCAGGGCCTCGCGACACCTGCTATCAGCCTCAATCCAGAGGTTCACTATCAACAACACATCGGCCTGGGCGGCGCCTTTACCGAGGCAGCGGCACTGAATTATCAGGCGCTGACGCCAACGGCCAAGCTCGAATTCATGACCGCCTACTTCCATCCAGACCAGGGCAGCGCCTATAACTTCTGCCGAATTCACCTAAACAGCTGCGATTTCGCTCTGGGTAACTGGGCCTGCCAGGATACCCCCGAGGGCGCCTTCTCGATTGCACACTATGAACGCGCCATTCTGCCAATGATTCGAGATGCTCAGGCCATGCTTGGGGCGAAGATCCGGCTTATGGTGTCGCCTTGGAGCCCACCGGCCTATATGAAAACCAATGGCCAAATGAACCTAGGCGGTGAGTTAAAGCCCGAATTTCAGGCGCAATGGGCCAGCCATTATGTGCAGTTTATTCAAGCGTTGCAGGCGCTCGACTTCGATATTTGGGGCCTGTCGGTACAAAATGAACCGGAAGCGACCCAGACTTGGGATTCCTGCCTCTATAGCCCAGAACAGGAACGTGATTTTATTGGCGCGTATCTCGGCCCGGCACTTCATGCAGCCGGCCTGGCCGATATCCGCGTGGTCTGCTGGGATCACAATCGGGACAATCTCTATTTGCGTGCCAGCGTGATCCTATCCGATCCGATTGCCGCGCAATATGTTTGGGGCAGTGGTTTCCACTGGTATATGGACGACTGTTTTGACAATGTCCAGGCGGTGCACGATGCCTTTCCGGACAAGCATTTGATTTTCACCGAAGGCTGCCAGGAAGGTGGCCCACACCATGGCGAATGGGCCGTAGCGGAGCGCTATGGTCGGTCGATCATCAATGATTTCCGCCACTGGACGCGAGGCTGGTTGGACTGGAATCTGCTGTTGGATAATCAGGGCGGCCCAAACCACGTCGGCAACCTGTGCTCTGCGCCGATGCTCAGCACGCCAGAGGGCGATCAGTTTGTTATTCAGCCGTCGTTTTACTATCTGCAGCACCTGTCGCCGAGGTTCATTCCCCATGGCAGTGTGCGCATCCTCTCAGCCAGTGCGACCGATAGCCTGTTGACGGTGGCCTTTAGCCGACCCGATGGCCAAATCACCTTGGTGGTGATGAATGACAGCGATCAAGACCGGCCCTGCCATATCCGCTTGCGCGGTCGCACTCTGCCCGGCCTGTGTCCGGCGCACGCCATGCAAACCTACGTGCTCTAGCAAACCCTGGCCAAGCTCAGCGGCCCAGTGCCGCCCCACCTGCTGACGGCACTGGGCCTGTTGGCTTAACAGCAAGTTAAATCCCTCAACCCGTTATCCCCATCCGATCCCCGCAATGCAGGATAAATTAATATTAGGTTGACTGGCTGAGCGTTCTGAAGCAGCCTAGACTGCGGATAGGCCCAACATAAAAACACAAAGGGACAACTCTATGACCATAACGGCTAATATGCATACAGAAATGAATCTTTTACTGCAATACCCCACCGACAGCCTAATGAGCGGCATCAAAATCAATCATGAAGCGGCACTCGATACCGTCGCCGCAGCCAAACGACTGTTCGAGAAAGGCTTTACCGACGCCGAAGACGGCGGTTATTTGACCGATGCCGGCATCGAGCTGGTTGAACACCTGCAAGTGATCAATTCCGCCTTAAAATAGCCACACAGCGCAGGTCTCCTTGCCTCGGCAAGGGGCCTTCGGGTCTCCCATGCAACCCGGCAGAGATAAGCCCAGATCTGGCCAACGTGGCTGTTTCAAACCCGACAATCGCCAGGCATGCGACGCTAAGATAATCTTTGGCTCACCAGCTCGAACACCTGCTCTATTTCATGTCCGTTCCAACAGTACTCGTAATGACCGCACTGCACCGTGTGAGTTAGGGCATTAGGTCGAAACGCGACCACACACTGCCCCCCAGCATCGCGCACACTGGGATAATAGAAACCCGCCGCACCGCCGTTGCGCCGCTGCGCCGCATAGGCCTGACTGGCCGCATACTGGGTTGAGGTGTCGAAGAAGCCGGCGAAGTCAGACGCAAACAAGGACTCCAATGCCGTTTTTGGCGCCAGGCGATTGCTATAACAACGCATTTGCACCGTGCCGGCGGGGTCGTTAGACGCGGACATAAAGCGTTGGCGATGGAAGCGGGTTTCCGCGATGGCGGTGCTTTTTGTTAGCGCCGCGTAATAGGCGCCCCGAGTGGCATCATTGAAGCGATTGTCATGGCCTATATGGGTGAAGGCCGCCATAACCGGGGTCGAGCCGGGGCCAAATATTCGCTCACCCATTGGCACCAGAGCTAAAGCACCGGCCTCATTCAAGAGCCGATCGTTGGTGTCCGATTCCAGCGCCGCCAAGGCCTCAAACTCCGGTCCGGTGGCCCACTCGAACAGGTTCACTGGGGGAAATCGGCTCGGCACCATGCGATACAGGGGTGCCTCGAGCACCACGTTCTCAACCGCGCCAGGCATCGAGCATCCTCCGGGTATCGGACAGATGACGCAAACTGCCGTCTAATAGATATTGTCGCGGGGTCATGCCATTGAAGGGCGGCAAGCTGTTGGCTCGATCGATCCAGCTATAGGCCTGCAATGAGTCGACATAGAGCAGTCTCAGCGCCTTCATGATACCCAGTAAGTAACTCACCCGGTCGAGCTGGTCACGGTTTAATCGGGTCGACTGCAGTGCAACACCCTTTCGATAGGTCGCCCGGGGCATATCGCCCATCAGCACGCGCATCTCCGCCTCGCTAAAGTGAAACCGTTCGGCCAACGCCGGCAGGGCTTTCCAGGCTGCCTGGACCTTGGCGTCGTGAGCCACCTGAGGGGTCAATAGATCGATATGGGTCATATCAAGAATCCTTTGAAATAGACACATATATACATTATGACCACAGGTGTCACTTGTCAAGCGGCCCAAGATAGGGCCCCAGCTGCGCAGCAAGGGCCTATGCTGCGCACACCCGATTAGACCGCACTTGCCCTCCTTCATTAGTAAGGTTTGTAATAAACAACCGTGCGCTCGGTGCCAATTTGTATAAGAATGGCACCTCATTTAGCCTATTGTTGCCGAACATATGAAAGCCGTTTTTTTGGATAGAGGGAGCTTCCCGCCTGAGATCGCTATGGCGCAACCGGTCGGCGTCAGCGATTGGCAGCTGTACCACAACACCCGCGCCGACCAGGTCTTAGAGCGCTGTCGCGATGCCGATATAGTCGTAACCAACAAGGTTTGCCTCGATCAGGCAATCTTAGCCGCCCTGCCCGAGCTGAAATTCATCGCGGTAGCCGCCACCGGCACCAACAACATTGACTTGGACGCCTGCCGGGCGGGCAATGTCCGCGTGGTCAACGCCACCGGCTATGGCACCGCATCGGTCGCTGAGCACGCTCTGCTGTTGATGTTGGCGCTGAGCCGCAAGTTGCCCGCCTATATGGCCGCAAATCAGCAACAACAGTGGGCTCGCAGTGATTTCTTCTGTGATCTGGTCGCCCCGATGCGAACCCTGGATGGCAAGGTATTAACCCTAGTGGGTGCCGGCACGCTGGGTAATGCCGTGGCCGACCGCGCGCGCGCCTTTGGCATGCAGGTAGTGCTCGCTGAACGGCCGCACGCCGAGACGATCCGGCCGGGTTACTGCGCCTTTGAAGCGGCCCTGGCGCAAGGCGACTTCGTGTCGCTGCATTGCCCTCTCACCGACCAGACCCACGAACTGATCAATAGTACGACCCTAGCCCTAATGAAACCGATGGCCATTTTAATTAACACCGGTCGAGGCGCCCTGGTCAATGAAGCCGATCTATTAGCGGCTCTGAGCACTGGCCAACTGGCTGGGGCCGGCCTGGATGTGGCCGCAACCGAACCGCCGGCGGCGGATCAGCTGATCTGGCAATTGGCGGCCCGCGATAATGTGCTCCTCACCCCCCATATAGCATGGGCGGCGGATGAGGCGATGAACAATTTAATAACGCAGATTAATGACAAGATCGGCCAATATATCGCCCACCACCACAACCCGGGCGAACATGCGGCACCGGTTGGGCTTTAGGTGTTGGGCTAGCTGTGAATAGAGCGCCTTATCGAGAGAGGAATCAATCCCCGCCCGATTTAAACGCCCGCATCCAAGTCTTTAGGTGTTGCAGCAACATCAAAGGACCTTCCGGTAATTGCCGCCCCAAGCGCGTAATCATATGGGCCTCACCCGAGGCGAGGATCGGATGCTCGATGGCAATAGCAAAGAGCTGACCGTCTGCCACTTCGCGCGCGACGACAAAGGCCGGCAAAAAAGTCACCCCCATCTTAGAGCGGACAAAGTGGGTCAACACCCCGATGGAGTTAGTGGTGACCTGCGGGCTCAAACGGATCCGTTCCTTAAATTCGACAATCGCCAATAACTGACGGATACCAAACTGCCCGTCCTGCAGGGCATAGGGGTATGCCTGCGCTTCGTGCAAGGTGACGGGCCGACCCAGCAGTAATAAGGGATGGCCAGGTGCAACAATTACACAGAGGGGTTGGCGCTTTTTAACTTGGGTGCGGATGCTTGGTTGGTTGGGCGGATGAAAGACCAGGCCAACGTGCGCCTGGTCCTCTTCAATCAGCCGCATAACCTTATTAGTGCCACCCGTGGTCACCGACAGCGTCAGGTTGGGGAACCTCCGATTAAATTCGGGCAAGGGGTCTGACATCAGATCACCGACAAACCCTTCGCCCACGGCTAGGTTAATGTGACCGCTTTGCAGCCCGTGCAGGCTATTGAGTTTAGACAGGCATTCTTCCTGATGGGAGCGCAATTCACGATAGTAGGTCAACACCACAGCGCCGGCTTCGGTCACGGTAACACCCGTGCGATGGCGCTCAATCAGCGTCGTCGCCAGTTCTTCTTCCAGCAGGGCAATCTGCCGGCTGACCGCGGAAGGCGAAACATTCAGTTTATCGGCCGCGGCCCGAACGGTGCCCTGCTGCACGGCTTCATATAAATACTTAACCCGCTTCTCATTGATGTCTTTCATCAAGCTCCACTGCACCTAGAACGACCCTATTCAGATCGATGAGGTTAAACGATTAGCTAATTGTCTGTCTAGCAGCTGCCCACGCCGTCCTGCAGTCCGGCGAACTGAGCAAACACTCGGCTTAGATCTCGGGGTAAATTTCAATAATGGTATTGCCGGCATAATGACCGGGAATGCGCACGCCGCCATCGTCGGTGGCCACAAAGGCGACGCCGTTCTTAACCAGCACGGCCTTGGCTTGGTCGAGCGAGGTGGTACTGACCCGGATCGCGACCCCCGAGGGCAACTGGGCATCGGTAACCGCCAGGTCAACGCCGGCAAAACGCTCTTGCGCCTTCGCTCGGGAAAGGACCTCGAATATGCCGCGATCGGTGTGCACGGTTAAATAGCCCTCTTCAAGCGTCACCGCGTTCGCGCCATAGATGCCGATAAAGCGCTCGGCCAAGGCTTCAGGTGCCGGCGCAATATAGCTCACGCCGGTAATGCCATTGGCGCCATTGGCATGGGTCATCCATTCTTTGACCCACACCAGATGGGGCTTATGCTGATGGCAGAAAAAATGGGAAATAGCCGGGACCTGTTCATTAATCAACATCACCAGCGACACCACGGCCTCTTCTTCGCTGCCATCGGGCCGATGAGCCACTCGGCGGAAGTCGACTATGCCCTGGTTATCAACGCCACGCTCGGCCATCAGCTGATGGTCGGCGCGGGCGTCTTCACTGTGTAAGGCCACCAGGGAAATACCTTCCCGGCGGGCCATGGAATTGCTGATAAAACGCCCAAAGGCGAAACCCTTCTCGTTGGTGAGGTCCAGCTTGGTGGGGTCGTACACACTGATGACCTCGATGAAATTCTCCGGGAACATCAGCAAATGGTTATCGGTGCCCCAGGGATGGTGATGGCGCGGATTGATAAAAAACCCCAGGCGTGCAAAGTCCTGGCAGGCCTTATCCATATCGCGCACGGCCACTAATGGATGATCAATACCGAGATGATTTTTCATGCTGTGTTCCCCTGGGTGTCTAATTTGTTCGAATGGGCCTGAGCCACGCTGCCAATAACCGTCTGGTGCGCTGCGACCGATTTAACCACAATCGCCCCTGCCCCCACCTTGGCGCCGGCGCCAATTTCAATATTGCCGAGGATGAGTGCGCCGGAGCCGATAAAGGCGCCCTGGCGTACCTTGGGATGACGGTCGCCCGAGCCCTTACCGGTGCCGCCGAGCGTGACGCATTGGAAGATCGTGACATCATCTTCGATCACCGCCGTCTCGCCGACCACGATGCCCACCGCATGGTCGATAAAGATACCCGCGCCGACCTGCGCCGCCGGATGAATATCGACGCCGTAGAGGGTGACCACTCGGCCCTGCATATAGCTGGCCAGCGGCCGATCGCCCTGCTGCCAACAGGCGTGAGCCAAGCGGTAAGACTGCAGCGCCTGATAGCCGCCAAAATGCAGCAATGGCGTATAGTGATCTTTAACCGAAGCATTGCTTTGCAGCTGACAGGACAGGTCTTTTAGGGCTGCCATTTCGATATCAGGGTGATCCGCCATTAGGTCGAGTACTAACAAGTGCCATTGACCGATTTGCGCCTCACCATCGGACAATTTAACGGCTAAAATATAGGCCAAGGCCTGGCCAAAGTTCTCGTGCTGGAGAATATTGCGCCGATAAAAATCACTCAGTAGCGGAAATTGGCCCGCGTCACGGGTCGCTTCGGCCCGAATGGTGTGCCACAGTTGTGCCAAGTCGACTGCTCTATGGTAGTCCGTCATGTTCAAACCTCACTCTTAACCTAACCAACCTATCAAACCGCAGTAACAATTCACAGTGACAATTCACAGTGACAAACCACAGTTAAAAACCACAGTACCCCAAGATCGGGCGGCCCAAGAACTCGCAGCAGACGCAGGCAAAACATGGATCGATCATTCGACCGAATAGCCAAATTGTGTCGCTGGGTCCCGGGCGGTCTCGACCCATACACTCTTGGTTCGAGTGTATTCCAGCAGCCCTTCATAGCCACTGGAGCGGCCATAGCCGCTTTGGCCAAAGCCTCCAAAGGGCGACATCACATTGATCGCCTTATAGCAGTTAACCCAAAAGGTGCCGGCGTTGACCTGGGCGGCCAGACGATGGGCCCGGCCCACATCGGCGGTCCACACGGCGCCGCCGAGGCCGAACCGGCTGTCATTGGCGATACCAATGGCGTCGTCTTCGTCATCGAAGGGAATCACCGACAGCACCGGACCAAAAATTTCTTCCTGGGCGACGCGCATACGATTGTCGACATCGGCCAAGACAGTGGGTTGGAAAAAATAACCGTTCTGACCACCTGCAACCTGGGCACGTTGGCCGCCGGCCGCAATCACCGCACCGGCTCGCACCCCATCTGCGACCAGCGACTCAACGTGCTTAAACTGGGTTTCATTATTGATCGGGCCAATCAAGGTCTGTTCTGACCAGGGCAGCCCGACCTCTAACTTGCGGGCGGCATTGGCCACCCGCTCGACCACCTGGCTATAGATGCTGCGCTGCACCAGCAGGCGCGAGCCCGATACACAGCTCTGCCCGGCTGCGGCAAACACCGCCGCTTGGGCACCGACCACGGCCCGATCGATGTCGGCATCGGCGAAGACAATATTGGCCGACTTGCCGCCCAGTTCGAGCACGCAAGGGATCACCCGCAGTGCTGCGGCACCGGCGATGGCCGCACCGGTTTTGGGTGAACCGACAAAAATCACCTTGGCCGTGGCGCGGTGGGCGATCGCCGCCGCACCGGTGGTCTGGCCATAGCCATTAATGACATTGACCAGACCGGATGGCACGCCGGCATCCTCAATGAGCTTGGCCAGCACCGTCGACGTGAGCGGAGTCAATTCAGAGGGCTTAAGCATGACGGCATTGCCGGCACAGATTGCCGGGGCAATTTGCCAACCGGCGGTAAAGACCGGGGCGTTCCAGGGGGTGATCTGGGTGACCACACCATAGGGTTCGTGACGGGTATAGTTTAGATGACTGGTCGGCACGGCAATCACCTGGCCGGTCAGCTTGTCGCACCAGCCGGCGTAGTATTCAAACATTTCCGCTACCTTGGTGACCTCAACTCGGCAATCGCGCACCGGCTTGCCGGCCGAGATCGATTCCAGCTGGGCCAGCTGTTCCGTGGCCGCGCGCACCTGCACACTGCAGCTCCACATCAGGCGCGCCCGAGCACTGGCCGCCAGGCCCCACCAGATAATTTGGGCTTTCAGCGCCGCCTCGGCCGCAGCCTCGACCACCGAATCCCCGGCGTCCTTATAGGTCAAAAACACCTCAGCGGTCGCGGGATTGATCAGGTTGATGGACGCACCCGTACCCGGCACCAGTTCACCGCCAATCCAACTGCCAAATTCAGCGTCGATGGTAAAAAACGTGGCCAGCAAGGCCGCTACTTCTGCGCGGCCAGAGTGTGTCAGCACAATACTCATAGCAGATCCCCTGGCGCGACGGTTTTAACAATGCAGTTGAAGTCATCCTGATCCGCAAGAGTCGCCTCGCTGGCCGCCCACTGCGCGCCAACCAATTGGGCTAGGGGCAGCTCCAAGCCAGTCTGTTCAATCAGTTCCAGCGCCAAGCGCAAGTCTTTGCGCATCAGTTGCATGGTAAAGCCAGAATCGAAGCCCTCGTTGAGGATCCAGCGCGGAAAATTGACCTCGCTGATGGCACTGCGACCGGAGCCGGCGTTTAGGCCGTCCAATAAGGCCGCGGGATCCAGCCCCGCCTTGCGCCCGAGCGCGACGGCTTCGGCGGTACTGACCAGATGGGCAGCACAGAGCAGGTTATTGATCAGCTTGGCCGCATGACCGTTGCCCGACGGACCGAGGTGGACCACCTTTGAGCTCAGCGCATCGAGAAAGGGTTGAGCGCGCACCAGATCGGCCTCAACGCCACCCACTAGCATTACCATGGTGCCGCCTGCGGCACCGGCGGGGCCACCACTGACCGGTGCATCGAGTAGCGCCAGACCTCGCTC
Source organism: Reinekea forsetii (assembly GCF_002795845.1). Lineage (GTDB taxonomy): Bacteria > Pseudomonadota > Gammaproteobacteria > Pseudomonadales > Natronospirillaceae > Reinekea > Reinekea forsetii. The sequence continues at coordinate 1,454,164 of NZ_CP011797.1, read as the reverse complement.
GGCCAGGCTTTTAGCCAGGGACCGGGTGACATCGGGCTCAGAGGTCGAGGTATCAATCACCAGGGTATGGGCTTGGGCACAGTTCAGCACACCCTGTTCACCCAACAACACCTCTTGCACCTGCTTAGCCGCCGGAAGTGACAGCAGAATCACATCGACCTGCTCGCACAGGGCGGCAATGCTCTCGACCACCGCCACACCCAGCGCGCGCGCCGAGGCCTGTTGGGCCACACCCAGATCGGTCCCGTAAACCTTGAAACCGTTACGCAGCAGTGTCTGGCACATACCGTTGCCCATGTTGCCCAGGCCTATAACACCTATTGTTTGTTGACTCATCTGGTATTGCCTCCGCTGATGTGCGCTGTTGATACCCCAAACAGCCTGTTGATCTCATTCTCGACCAAACAATGTTTAAGAACAACGCTACAGCAATAGCGTTCTGTTGCTTTTTTAGCAACAGTAATCATGGAATAGGCAGGTTGGGTTTACGTCAAGTGACTGGAATTGGCAGATTGGGGCGAGACTCGAACTTGAACGGTTGTGGTCAGGCAAGGTTCTATGCCCCTCACCCTGGCCTTCTAGTCGATTAGATGTAGGGCTCGACCGAGTCCCCATACAGGGTATACCCGGCGGCACCCAGCTCCGAGTCCATGCGTTCAACCCGCATCAGCCCGTTGACATAGACTGGGTAGTATATGTCATCAATCTGCACACCCTCCTGCAAAATAACATAGACAATCTGATTAGGTGGCGGTGGCGGGCTGTGAATACAGGCACCATAGTAAGGCACTAACAAAAAGTGGGTTATTTTGTCGCCGTCAAACTCCAATGGCACCACGAAACCGGGGATCTTAATCCGCGTTTCATTGTATTCCTTGGTCACGGGTGCATTGTCTTGCAAGAACTGTAATTGGGCATACAGCGCATCGGCTTCGGCACCGCCACTTTGCAGAATCTCGCTATCGTATTGCTCGATCAGGTTATTTTGCAGCGCTTCCAAATCATAGTCGGCAGGAATAAGTTGCTCCCAACTGACCGGAATATAGTCCTGTTGTTTAGCGACGGCGACACCGATAGTAAGGGCCGTTATTGCCAAAAGACACAATGTGACAACACTCAACTTATGCAATTTCTTAAACATTCTGCTTCCTTAGTAAGGGTTGATTTTTAAAGGTTAGCGCTGAGCCCGTCGCTGAGCGATTGTCGATAGGCGCGATAGCCGGGCAAAACACCGAGTACCGTAGCGGTCAACAGAAAACCGAGTAAAATGTATATCATGCTTTCATTCGGCCAACCCACCGTTAGCGCAATGCCATAGTGAGATTGCACATAGGCATTGGCCAACAACATCATAACAGTGTGCAAGATATAGCCCGTAATGAGACCCACTACACCGTAAAAGCCCGACTCAATCATCAGCAACCCAAGCAATGTTTCGCGCCTCGCGCCTAAGGCGCGGAAGATCGCAATCTCCCGGCGTCGCTCGTTCAAGGTGGCAATAATAACGGTGACCATGCCAATTAAACCGGTAATAATCACCATAATCGAAACCGCTAGCAAAGCATTTTCGGCGATCGCAATGAGCTGCCAAAGTTCTTGTAACGCAGCGCCTGGAATGACCGCGAGCAAGGGCTCTGAACTGAAATCGTTGACCAAGCGTTGAAACGAAAACACCTTTAACCGGGACGTCATGCCAAGCAAGAAAACCGTGATTGCCTCGGGCTCGAGGTCCATCGCTAAGGTGTCAGCAACACTGGTAGCCTTACCTTGCCGTTTCACCCCTGATTGCCAATCGACATGCAACGCGGTTATACCTTCCAACGGTATATGCAATGACTTATCGACAGGCGTGCCCGTCGGGACGAGTATGCCTACCACCTTGAACGGTCTATCATCATGTTTTTCGAAGGAGGTACTGCCCGTGCCGTGGCCAACGACGATGTTATCGCCAATATTGTAGTCTAACTGGCTGGCAACTTCGGCCCCCAGAACCACTTCGAAGACATCATTAAACCAAACGCCCTGTTGCACTTCGATGGCACGCTGGCGGCCATATTGGTAGTGCAGCAAATAATCGTCATTGGTGCCAATCACTCGATAACCGCGATGCGAGTCACCCAGCGAGATTGGAATGGTCCAAGCAATGTCTGGATGGCTTTTTAATTCTTGATAGCTGAGCCAGCTGATATTATTGGTCGCATTGCCCATGCGAAATACCGAATAGAGCAATAAATTCAAACTGCCGGTGCGAGCACCCACGAGTAGGTCAGAACCGGATAGCGTATTGGAAAAACTGTTTCGGGTATCGCTGCGAATGCGGTCAACACTTAATAACAGGCAAACGCTTATCGATACCATGAGCAAGGTCAGCAGAGCTGTTGTTTTGCGATTCCATAAACTCTTTAGGGCTAAATGAGTCCAATTCATAGGTCACTACCTGCTGGAGATGTTTGCAGTGCAAAGGAAGTATCAAAGTACGGCAATAAATTCAGGTCGTGACTGACAAAAACAAGCGAACTACCAATACTGCTGCACTGATCGACCAACACGGCCATGAAGTTATCGACATTCTTTTGATCGAGTGATGAGGTCGGCTCGTCTGCAATGATTATTTCCGGCGACCCTATCAATGCTCTGGCTGCTGCAACACGTTGTTGTTGACCAACGCTCAAGCGAGAAATCTTTTCTTGAAACAAATTCTCCGGAACTTTCAACTGCGTGAGCCAGTGTTTAGCTTCATCAATTAGGGCTATTGAATGACGTGAATGTCCACGTCTGCGTAGTGCGGATATTTTGATCGGCAGCAATACATTCTCCAGGACCGATAAATACGGCAATAAATTAAATTGCTGGAAAATATAGCCTAGGTGATCGGATCGAATTCGGTCCCGTTTACGATTACTGAGGCTAGAAAAGGGTTGGCCAAGTAGTTTGACCTCACCGCGTTGCGCGACCAGCACACCACTGAGGATATTCAACAAGGTGCTCTTACCGCTGCCGCTGGCTCCGTGAATAAACAGGGATTTACCGAGCGGTAGCGACAGCGATGGGATATCGAGCGTTGCGGGCGTGTTCTTTTGCCATGAAAAGGCAAGATCACACAGTTCAAAAGCATAGGCTGATGTCATTAATAACTTCGGGGAGCTATGCTCCCCGCCTCTTAATAATTAAAATGAAATGACAGAGTTTCCAGGTGACAATTCAATAGAACCTTGGCCAGCGTCCATTATGAAATCTACGTCTAAATCGGTAAGGTTTTCAAAGTACGAAAACAGCGGGAACTCCACCTTACGCACTAGCAGCGGGTTCTCGCAGCTATAAGTCCAGCTTGCTTCGATATCTGAATGACCGGAGTCATTTTCGTGGTCATTTTCGTGGTCATTTTCGTGGTCATCTTCATCATCTGAATGGTCGGACTCGCTGCCATGATCGTCTTCATCATCCGAATGGTCGGACTCGCTGCCATGATCGTCTTCATCATCCGAATGGTCAGAATCACTATCATGATCATCCTCATCGCTATGTGACGCTTCGAACAGGCCTGAGGATATGTCGACGTTGACTAACTGGCATTTGGCGGCTGCAGGAAAGGTAAAGAGCATAGAGCCCATTTTTAGCTGAGCCAGCATTAAGGCAACCTTTTCTTCTTCGTTGGCATTACTGGGGGTGTGCTCAAATCCAACTATATTGAATGCAGGGGAGTCTAACTCCATCTGAATCAACTTGCCTTGCTGTGCCATGCCTAGCATCGCCGCACCGTGTTCATGCGCATCGTGTTGACGGTTTTCTTCCGCATTGAGGGGATTAATACTAACGGCAACGAGGGCCGTGCTTAAGAATAGTCGTTTCATTTTCTAGCCTATTTTTTGCTATTGACAACTCACTACACTGCGTCAATAACACAGCCTAAAGATGTCCATAGGAGTTCATTTACGATCTGTTGTCATCGATGGGTGATGCGATTAATCGGAACTGTTGCTTAGGCTTTAAATGGCGGTGCGCGGATGGGCGTGGCGAGATTGGTAGTGAAGGTCACAACGTGGCGATCACGCTGAGTATTTATGCACCGAGAGGGGCTTGGCGCAAACACCGCATAACCATTGTTTGGTAAAGCGACGGTGTGAATGGCGTGAAAGGCTTCGCAGTTTGTTATGCTGGTTTCTTGATCGTCATGGGTCTGACTGGACTCATGCAAAGAGGCCATTTCGTGATGGTCATGTATATGACCGAGCTCGTGCACAGACGCTCTTTCGTGTTTGTCTTGTATATGACCGAGCTGATGCACAGGCACCATGATGTTGTTCGACATAAAAACGCCAAACATCAACATAAAGACTAAGGTGCGAAAATGGGCCGTCATTTACTGCAGTCGTCAACAAAATTGAGGCTGAGTACATTACTATGATGAAATCGAAAAAGAAAGTCTCGTTCGGCAATCCTGGGCTATATATCGGACCCATTCCAGATTTGAGCATTTTACCTACAGGTGGCGCCTGGAGAGCAAAAATGCACCCGTCAAGTTTTACCAACCAGCTCACTGTATCGTAAAAATTCGACCTTTTTCCCGCCTAATACTGTCAAGTTTCTTTACATTTCGCCCCGGCTCGAAATAGCATTACCAGCTGACGGGGACGTATTTCTGCCCCTCTAACCTTTCAGCGTCTCCCGCCTTTCACACCAGACTCGGCAGTAATCCGTATAGGGTTCAGGGCCTCTTAACTTCATCAATTCGCTTCGCATGAGGTAATCCCATGAACAGTCAAAAACACCTTAGATCTATCGGTAAGATGTTCCTTTTGTTACTCAGTGGCGTATTTCTCACTCTCGCCAACCTCTCAAACTTACCCAATCCACTTAACTCTGTGCCGCCGTTTAGGCTGGGCCAACTGCTGTCCACGGCAAGCGCCGAGGTCGCCACTGGGTTTCCGGCGGTATTCGATGATTTAGTGACCCAGGGAGAAGACTTATTCTTCAACGAGACCTTCGCCGGCAATGGCCGGACCTGCGGCACCTGTCATCCGGCCACCGAAAACTTCACCCTTACGGCCGACTTTATTGCCACCCTGGCTCCCGACGATCCGCTCTTCGTCGCCGAATTCATCCCCGCGTTGATGTTTGGGGCACTGGAAAATTTGGATGCCCAAGGCAGGCCGCAGCGCTTTGAAAATCCTGCGCTGATGCGCGCCTTTGGTTTAATTACCGAAAATCAGGATGGCATGGGTGATATGGAGAGGCGCTTCAATATGCGTTCGATTCCCCACAACATTGGCCTGAGCGCGTCCATCTTGACCCCCGCAGACGGTCTCACCCCGCCCGATGACCGGACCGGCTGGTCCGGAGATGGCGCGCCCATTGGCACCATCGATGGCATCCCAGCCACGGGTCGGTTAGAAAATTTTTTACTCGGGGCCATAGTGCAACACTACCCGCTCACCTTGCGGCGCAGTTTTGCTGGTCCTAATCCCGATTTTCGCAGCCCAACCCAGGCCGAGCTCGATGCCTTGGCGGCCTTTTTACTCGACTTGGGACGGCAACAGGATCCGGTCTTGTTGGCCGGTGCCGCCGATGAATTGATCCTCAAAGATGCTGGTGCAGAGGCCGGCAAGGTGTTATTTCGCGATGGCGTCGCGGGCGGCACTACAAGCTGCGCGGCCTGCCATATCAATGCCGGGGCCAATGCCGATGTAACCGGCAGCACGCCGGCGAATCGCAATTTCGATACCGGCATTGAACAATTTTTACAAAACCGGCTGAATGACCCGACGGTGACCGTGGTGGGCGAACCGCGACCCGTCGATGGTGGTTTTGGCACCAATCCTGCCGGTGACTTCACCACCCTGCTCGCCCAGCCGGGCTTCGAGAATGAGAATTTCGGCGATCTAACCTTTAATACACCCAGTGTAATCGAAGCGGCCGACACGCCACCTTTCTTCCACAACAATGCGATTGCCACCTTGGAGGACAGTATTCGATTTTACAATTCCATTGAGTTCCAGCAGGCCAGCGACATGGCTATTCCCTTTAATGAGGTACAGGTCGCCCAGGTCGCCAATTTCTTGCGCGTAATCAACGCACTCGACAATATCGACAACCGGATCCTACGCCAAGCCGATCGGGCCTTGCTGGCCTTGGCGCACCAACCGACCCCCAATGCGGTTATCGACCGTATTCTATTGATTATGATCAGCGACGTGGACGATATCAGCACGGTGCTCAATGACGGCGGCCTGCACAACAGCGGGGGCTTACCGGTAAATGCCATCAAGCGTCTCGACCAGGCGAACAAACGCCTGCAACAGGCGATGAACACCAGTGCGTCCGTGACTGCACGGACCCATCACGTTGAGGTCGCCGAAGCGGAATTGCTGGCAGTACGAGGATTGTTGAGATACTAGCAGGGCAGCGTTTGTGCGTCTTGCGAGCCCAACGCTGGGTGAACGAAGATCGGAATAGAGTTTGGCCTCGTGCTGCGCGCTGGGCTGGCACTTCTTGGCCGGCGAAGCTGAGTCGCCCGGGTGCTGGCCTTAAGCGACCGAGCTGGGTACCGGTTCGGCAGTGCTATTACAGCGCGTTAACCAATGCAGGATGTCATTGGCCGTGGTCATCACTGCGTCAAAGTCTTCAATGTCGTTTAGGGCGCTGTTAAACCAATCATTCCAGCCTATCAGGTCGGTTTCGGTCAATTGAGCCTGAGCAAAAAAGCTCAGGTGATCGCCGCTAAATGATTGGCTAAAGTGACTCTTAAGGTGTCGTTCGATAAGCCCAAATGCTTTGGACATTCTGCCCATCGAGTAGACCAGTCCATACCAGTTGACCGGGGTCTTACGCCAAAAAGGAAAGGCAGGGCCCAAGGTCGCTTGTTGGTCCGGTGACATTTGAATGTAGCTAAAGTGCTTATTCAAGGCCCGTAGATCGTCTTGAGCAAAACGGCACCGGTCTGCTGAGAGTGCGGCAAGTGGCGCATCATTAGGCCGATGCAGTTGTTCCAATAGTTCAAGCGTGCGCCAGCATTGCACCCAAATTTCCAATGCTTGAAAATAGCGCCGTTCGGTCAGAGTATCGGCTAACAATGATTGCATAAAATGGCTGTCGGCATTCAACGTGCGGCTATCTTGGGTATATTGATCGATACGACCAATGGAATCGAGTTGATTCTGGGGCGGATTAACATCGGACTGTTCAACGATCATGTTTAAATACCTCGAATTTTTTGTTGGCTGCGATACTTCAACATCGTTTATGAATTTAAAGCACCGAACAAACAAATCCTGGGCTATTACTTTAGAATTTCAGAAAGATACTTTTATTTTCTTGTGAATTCTATAGTGTCACATTTAGGTTTAAATTTATTATGCTGTGCATCCTATATTCAATTTGAAACACATGCATTCCTTATTTCCATAACTGAATATTTTAAATTTTTAGTATCACTTCCTTTATCTTTAATATCATTTTTATTTCAAATAATTCGTCCAACTTCTGTGCCCCATTCTAAAAATTGCCTTCGTCTCTACTGAACTGCTGAGCGTAAGTTCTATGCCATTAATCTTTTTGACTTATACTCAGGAATGGCGAGGCAGTGCCTCTTAGCAATATACAAACCTGTTACTTGCCCAACTCAACCCAACCCAACCGTTCAGGTTGATACATCAGCAGATAAAAGCGGATAAAGATGCGGCAGTACTTTGCAGTTCAGGCTTTTAAAGCCCTTTTTATGATACTTGTGCCGGCCCTGGCTTGGAGTCATTCCGGCGGATTGGATAGTGCGGGCGGGCACAGTGATCGGCGCAGTGGCCTGTACCATTGCCACCGCGCCGCCTGTGACGAAGGTGGGCCCCTAGTAGCAGCCTCGGCGCAGTCGCCAGCGTCGGACTATAAACGCGCCGACTGGCCACATTGGCAAGATGCAGACGGTGACTGCATGAATACCCGGCATGAGATGCTCGCGGTTCAGGCGACCGGCCCGTTGACCCTATCAGCCGATGGCTGTTCAGTTGCCCGCGGTCAGTGGCTCGACCCCTTTAGTGGCGCGCTGTATACCCAAGCGAGTGATCTCGATGTCGACCATATAGTCCCCCTGGCTTGGAGCCACCAGCACGGCGGCGCACTTTGGTCCAAGCATCAGAAAACGATTTTTGCTAATGACCCAGAGAACCTATTGGTGGTCGATGACGGCCTGAATCAGGCCAAGGGTGCGCAGGGACCCAATGATTGGCTGCCGCCGAACACAGCCTATCATTGTACCTACCTGGCGAGCTGGGCACGGCTGCTGAGCAAGTATCGCTTAAGTATGAGCGATCGCGAAGCCGGCTTATTTCGGCGTCAACAACAGGACTGTCCTGCTTAAGTTATCCGGTCTAGGTCAGTCGGCCTTGTGCTTAACCTGCAGGCGTCGCTGGTGCAGCAGCGGCTCGGTGTAGCCACTGGGTTGGCTTTGACCTTGGAAGATCAGATCCACAGCGGCTTGAAAAGCCAGACTGGCGGCAAAGTTGGGTGCCATGGGCTGGTAATTGCGATCATGCCCATTTTGCGCATCCACGATCGCGGCCATGCGCTTCAATGACAGCATCACCTGCTCAGCCGACAATAGACCGTGGTGCAACCAGTTGCAGATATGTTGACTGGCAATTCGCAAGGTCGCCCGGTCTTCCATCCGCCCGATATCGTGGATATCGGGAACCTTCGAACAGCCAATGCCTTGATCAACCCAGCGCACCACATAGCCGAGCAGGCCCTGTATATTGTTGTCGAGCTCCTCTTGGCGCTCGGCCGCTGAGAGCGCGGCAGGGTCGGACAGCAGGGGTATGGTCAGCAGGTCCTCTAGCAGAGCCGTTGCGTGGCCCTGTGCTGGCGTTTTCTGGTCCTGCGACCGATACTGGTCGAGCAACTCGGCCTGAACGCGAGCGACATCGACCTGATGATAATGCAGGGCGTGCAGGGTTGCCGCCGTGGGCGATGGCACCCAGGCGCAGCTGGCACCGGCTTGGGGGTGGCCGATTTTGGTCGCCATCATACTGGCCAGCGCATCTGGGATGGCCCACATACCCTTGCCAATCTGGGCCTTACCGGCCAGCCCGGCGAGCAGGCCGACGCGCACGTTATTGGCCTCATAGGCGGCTATCCACTGCTCGTCTTTCATCAACTCTTTGCGCACCACCGGCCCAGCCAACATGCTGGTGTGAATCTCATCGCCGGTGCGGTCCAAAAATCCAGTATTGATAAACACCAGGCGCTGCTGTGCAACGCGAATGCAGGCCTTCAGATTGACCGAGGTACGCCGCTCCTCATCCATAATACCGATCTTCAGGGTATTGGCCGGCAGCTCCAGTAGGTCTTCAATGCGGCTAAACAGGTCACAGCTAAACTGCACCTCCTCCGGGCCATGCATCTTGGGTTTGACTATATAGATGCTGCCAGAACGTGAATTGCCTTGTTGGCTCGGGCCATGCAGATCGTGCACGGCAATCAGGCAGGTTATTAATGCGTCCACTATGCCTTCCGGGACCGGCTCACCCTCAGGGCTCAAGAGCGCATGGGTGTTCATCAGATGACCCACCTGGCGAATAAACAGTAAGCTGCGACCGGGCAAGGTGAGGCTGCCGGCATCCGGTGTTTGATAGGTGCGGTCCGGATTGAGGGTGCGCACCAGCGTCTGGGCACCCTTGCTCAACGTGGCCTGGAGATCGCCCTTCATCAAACCCAACCAGTTTCGATAGACCAGGCACTTATCGGCGGCATCGACCGCAGCAATGGAATCTTCGCAATCTTGAATGGTGGACAGCGCCGCTTCAAGCACCAGGTCCTTGACCCCCGCGGCATCGGTTTGCCCGATTAGATTGTCGCGGTCGATCTGGATTTCAATATGCAGACCGTTATGACGCAACAAAACCAGGTTGGGCTGCTCGGCTCGGCCGTTAAAGCCGACAAACAGCTCTGGTGCCACCAGGCCGGTACTAATATCGCCGCTGAGTTCGACCACCAACTGCTGGCGCTCGACACGGTAGGCCACGGCATCAGCGTGGGATCCCTGCACCAGCGGCACGGCCTGATCGAGAAAGCGCCGACCATAGGCCTGCACCGCGCGACCGCGTTCGGGATCGTACGCCTCGGTGGCGGCTCGTTCGCTGCTCGCAGCTATTACATCGCTGCCATAGAGCGCATCGTAGAGGCTGCCCCAACGGGCATTGGCGGCATTGAGTGCGAACCGGGCATTCATCAGCGGCACCACCAACTGGGGTCCGGCGATCCGCGCCACCTCGGGGTCGACGTGCTCGGTACTGATCTGAAAATCGGCCGGTTCCGGAACCAGATAACCAATGTCCCGCAAAAATTGTTGATAGCGTACCGGGTCTAAGGGTTGATTCTCAGGCGCAAGGTGAAAAGCATCGATCTGCGCCTGATACCGGACCCGAGTTGCCAACAGCGCTTCATTTATGGGCATAAAATCGCTCAAGATACGCGTCGCGCCCGACCAAAACCGGTCGCTGTCGATACCCAGACCAGGCAAAACCTCGGACTCGACGAACTGAAAAAGTTCCGAGTCGATTCGATAACCCTCTTTGATAATAGCGTTGTTCATCTACCCCTCCCGCGGGTCACTGCAATGAGCGACAGCCCAAACCGATAGGGTTTAGGCGCAATTGAATTTGAGTTTAAGCCCGCTTTCCTGGTTCAGGTCCAGAAACCTGGGTAGCCGACGTGGCTTTCGCTGGCGTTACAACACCGCCAAGCTCAGTGACCCGTCCAGTTCGATCAGATCGCAATTGGCACCTGGTCCACCGCGATCTATGACCATAAAATCACTCACCTGATGCAGGGCCAGACAGTAATGGTGCCAGGTCCCAGCGTGGTAATTGACACCCTGCTGAGGGCCGGCGAGGAAGGCTTGCAGTTGATTGATATCAAACTCACCAGCCGGTGCCACCACGACCCAATAGGGCTGACTCGATATAGGTATAAATGCTTGGCTGGAGAGCGGGTGTCGCTCCATCATGCGCAGCGCGACCGGTTGCGCCAAGGGAGTCGAACGGAACATATTGATCAGGGTTCGACCGCCGTCTTTGGTAACATCGACGCTGGCCAGATCGTGATAGCGCTCGGTATGGCCATCGTTGATGGCAAAATGATTGGCCCGATCATTAATTTCAATCACATCGCCAAAGGCAGCGAACGCTTCACCGGTCAGGGGTTTGGGCTGCAGTACTCTAGGTTGTACAGTGCGATTTGGCATCAGCGCGAGTCCGTGCTTGAGCTTGGGCGGATTCGTCTCATGCCAAGGCCTGGCGCTTACCGAACACGCGCAGTCGCGACACCCCACCATCAGGATAGATACTCAAGCGAATGTGGCTAAAGGCCTGTTCTTTGGGCACCAGAATTTCCCGAATAAACAGATGTTCACGGTGTGCATAGAGCTTGGTTTGGCCAATAATCGGCAGCCAGTCTAGGGCTTGTAGCGCCGCTGGGTCGGTGCGCAAGGCGGCCACCGCGAGCGGATCGTCGCTCGCCGTGGCGCCTTCGAGGCTGAAGGTGTCGGGGTAATTGCCCTTAAAGTGGCAGGTGTCGACCAAGACCTTTTCAACGCTGCCCAGCGTGGCCAGTTGAATGATCGACCAATCGGGGCCGGGATCGCGGCGCCGGCGGGTTTCCCAGCCGTCACCCATATTTTTGCCGCGTTCGGGCATGATCAGATTATTCTTGTCGCTGTAAAACATATCGCTGACCAACAGAGCTTGGCCGCCATTTTTGATCGAGGCCAGATCGATCAGTTCGCCATCGACAAAGTCGTGCCAATCGACTGCCACCTCACCATAGACTCGAAAGCGCGCGATCCCGCCATCGGGATACATCTTCAGGCGTACATGGGTGAAGACGCGCTCGTCGTCAATGGCGACAACGTTTTGGCTGTGCGCGCGCACGTCGGTTTTACTCAGCAGCGTCTGCCAGAGTGTGTCAGCATTGGGTTGGCCCGCGCTGTGGCAGGCCTCGATGACCACAGCCTGAGGAGCGTTGCCGCGAAAATAGTTGGTGTCGATATCAAAACCGCGAATTACGCCGGCCATGCCCAGACGAATAATGCACCAGTCGAAGTCGGTCTCAGGACTGCGCGCGCCGGGTCGACCATAACTGCGACGAGACTCCCAGCCGTCCATCCACTTGCCCCGCTCGGTGAACTTATCATCGATAAAAACCCCCCGGCCGGCCTTAAGCAGATTCTCCATCTCGGCGAAAAAGTCATCACTGCAGGCCAGGGTTTCACCGCCGACTCGTTCACTCGCCAAGTCAACCCAACGGACCTTAAACTGCGCGTCGAGCTCGGCCTCGGGGCCGTGCAATAGGTTTTGTGCCTGGTTCATCGTCAACGTTAAGGTCTCCACGGAAAGGGATCTGGCCCAGCGGGCAAGCTTGATCGAAAAAATTGACCGATTGGTTTGTTTGTTAAATTGAACCTAGGTATAAGGTTTGGTCACAAAGAATGCAAGCGCTAAATCGCTCTGCGCGGCTCGCATGATGGGCTACATTGATCGTTTAGGCGCTAGAAGGCCGGGTAGGATCCGGCCGATGAGCAGGCGAGTCGGTCGTTACTCAGACTCCGGCAGGGCCTCAAACTCGGCTCTTTTGCCGTCCATCCAGTCCTTCATCGCATTGGGGTCCTGCATCAACCCCATCATCTTATTCATCGCGGCCAAATGGGCCGGATCGGACTGCGCAAACATGGCTTTGCCATGTTCTTGACTGAGCCCAGCGATCTCGTCGAAGGTCTCGGCCTGAAAAACCAGGTCGCAGGCACCACCTAACATTTGGCAGGTCATTTTTTTCATAGTGTCTCCAATTCTTAACGATCAGGGATACATCCAATCAAAGCACCCAACGCCCTCTTTCACAGGCTTTTCCAACTAACCCACCCGAAAAAAGCGTTGATTCAGTAGCTCTTGACTCGAAAGATAGTGCGCGATATTGGCTGGCAAAACAACCAGCATAGGGGTGCATTGTGCTTAATGGGGTTATCATGCTGTTATTGGAAAATAATGGCCGTGCTATCCAGCCCGACCCCGACCCATAAGGAACGCTATGATTACCCATGAACCGAATCCTCAGTATCACGCCAATCCTGAGCGCTATGAGCAGATGCAGTACGACCGATGCGGACGCAGTGGTTTAAAGTTGCCTAAGTTGTCACTCGGCCTGTGGCAAAATTTTGGTGCCGTCGACGCCCAATCTAATGCCCGCGCCCTGTTGCGCAAGGCGTTCGATTTAGGCGTCACCCACTTCGACCTAGCCAACAACTACGGCCCCAACTATGGCTCCGCCGAATCGACCTTTGGTCAGCTCTATAAGCAGGACTTTACCCGGCACCGCGATGAGCTGATTATTTCCAGCAAGGCCGGTTATGACATGTGGCCCGGCCCCTATGGCATGGGCGGTTCACGCAAGTACCTGGTGTCCAGCTGCGACCAGAGTCTGGCGCGCACCGGCCTGGATTATTTTGATATCTTTTATCATCACTGCATGGACGCCGAAACCCCGATCGAAGAGACCATGCAGGCACTGGACTATATAGTCCGTTCCGGCCGGGCGCTCTATGTTGGCATTTCCAACTACCAGCCCACCGAAACCCTGGAAGCCATCCGCATCCTGCGCGACCTGGGCACTCCCCTGCTAATTCATCAACCGCGTTACAACATGTTTGATCGCTGGATTGAAGACGGTCTTACCCAGGTACTCCTCGATGAAGGGGTTGGCGCCATGGTCTTTTCGCCGCTGGCCCAGGGCCTGCTCTCGAATAAATATCTCAACGGGGTACCCGACGGTTCGCGCGCCGCGCGCCCAGAATTGATCTACCTAAACGATAAGGATCTGACGCCGGAGAAATTGACCAAGGTGAAGGCCCTGAATGAGATTGCCGAGGCGCGCAGCCAAAGCTTGGCCCAGATGGCCATTGCGTGGAACCTGCATAATGCCGCCGTCACCAGTTGTTTGATCGGCGCCAGCCGGGTTGAACAGATTGAAGACTCGGTTGCCGCTCTGGCTAAACTCGATTTCTCAGCCTCGGAATTGGCCGCGATCGAGACGATCTTAGGCTAGGCCGCTATGGCCCGATCAACTACCGTCGGGCCGAGTGGCCCGCTCGGGGTTGATCCGGGCCCTACTCTGCAGTTATGCAGCCCTTGCGCCATCAGCCTTTGCTAATTGGCACCACTCCACGTAGGGTGCCACCCTAGGCCACTATTCAACACCCATTAGTAAAAGAGACCCCACCCTTGCTAGTCCTCGAAGTAATATTAGTGTTGCTGACCTTTTTTTTCGGGGCATCTATCCTCTGGTCCACTCTTTTCTTGGGTATCTCGCCCATGCCCAGCTCCAAAAAAGCACGCCAAGCGATGATCCAACTGAGTCATGAAACCGGGCAAGGTCCTATTTTTGAGCTCGGCAGCGGCTGGGGCAATCTGCTGATTCCGATGGCACTGAAACATCCGCAACGAAAAATAGTCGGTTATGAATTATCGCTCCTGCCTTGGCTGACAACGGCGGTGTTAAAAAGACTATTCAGGCTGGATAATTTACAGGTGTTTCGGAAGAATTTCTTACAGGCGGACCTAAGCAGCGCCTCGCTTATCCTGTGCTATCTATGCCCGAACGGCATGCACGATATTGAGACGCAACTGGCATCGAAGGATGGTAATTTAGAGTATTTGATCAGCAATAATTTTGCTCTGCCATCACACCAAGCGGTGGCAAAAATTCAACTAACAGACTTTTATAAATCGCCCGTTTATCTCTACAAGTTTAAATCCGCATAGACCAAGGTCACCTGGACCTTGGTCTAAACCCAGCCGCCAGGCCATTTCGCCTAAACAAACAGGTGACTAATTTCCTTCAATTCCGCCTTGCTGTTTAGCAACTCATCCGGTGTCAAGCCGGTCAATTCATGCGGAAACACCAACCATTCGTCGCTGGTTTGAACATAATAGTCCGGCACCATGCTGACCTGGTTATTGTTCGGTTTGTACCATGGGCAGGCGATGCGCATGTCGGTCGGGGTGTTTAAGCGCGAGAGCTTTTTAATCTGGGCGATCAGGGCATCAATGCTGCGGCCGGAATCGAACACGTCGTCGACGATCAACAGCTTATCGCCGGCATTGGCGTTTTCGATCAAATAATGCAGGCCGTGCACCTTAATCTCTTTCGATTGCTGACCAATGCCATAATACGAAGAGGTACGCACGGCGATGTGGTCGGTGACGATGCCTTTAAAATCAAAATATTCCTGCACAGCAATACCAATGGGTGCACCGCCGCGCCAAATACCGATAATAAAGTCTGGGCGAAAGCCATCTTCGAGCACCTGATTGGCGAGTCGAAAGGAGTCGATCAACAACTCTTGTGAGGTAATAAATTTCTTTTCTGACATGTCTAAAACCAAAGTTAACCGAGTGGCCAGATTATAGTCGAACCGAAAAGCCTTGTATGCCTTTACTGACCTCAAGCAGCTTTTGGCGAGAGAGACCGCGCTGCGGCGCAGGTCTAAGCGCTCGGCATACTAAGATTTTCGCGTTTCGCTCGGCCTTAGGACTCACTCATCGCTATGCCGGCTATCGAGGCCTGCTCTGAGGGCCAGTAGCCAAATTGCGCCTTAAAAGCGCGCGAAAAGCCTTCTTGTGAGCTGTAACCAAACTTTAGGGCGACCTTGCCAACCCGCTCGCCACGCTTGAGGCCTTGTTGGGCCAAGGTCAGGCGCCATTGCCGAACATAGAGCATGGGACTCATACCGACCGTCAGATTGAACCGTTTAATAAAGGCGCTACGTGATAAACCAGCCGCTGCGGCCAGTTGATCGGTATTCCAGGGCACGGACGGCTTATCGTGGATGGCCACCAAGGCGAGCTTCAGCTGGTCATCGGCCAAACCGGCCATGGGTCCGCTGGCGCATAAACCCTGCTCGATGGCGAAGCGCAGTAGGTATATGGTCAGGACTTCATAGAGTCGATCGAGCGCGGCCGGACCACCGCACCGCGGTGTTTGGGTCTCGTTGGCAATCATGCTGGCCAACCACCAGGCCGGATGGTCGGCGTCAATCGGCATGCGAATTAGGGCCGGCATGCCGGCAAAGAGCGGGTTATGAATGCCACCGAAATCGATATGGATGCGGGTTATATCCCCGAGCGAGGCCGCTAAATGGCCTGTTGGGCTGAACTGCAGCTCCATGCCCGGCGCTGCAGGGGAAAGCATTGTGCACAAGCGGAGATTGGCACTTAGACCCCTGCCGCTATCGGGCGGAATTGCCTGTAGATGAAAGTGATGAAAGAGCGCAGATAAGCGGTCTATGGCCATAAAAGCACAAACTATCATTATAAATGAATTTATAATGATAATTCATGCGCTACTCTGTTGCTAGCTTTAGTCAATCCTGGCCAATCTAAGCGAGAGAATTCCTATGTTGATACCCAGAACAGAAGTCCCAGATCTCGACCTACCGCTGGTCGGCGGTGGTCGCTTTACCCTATCAGCCGAGGCCGGCGAACGCGGCACCCTCGTCTGCTTCTATCGCGGTCTGCATTGCCCGATCTGTGCAAAATATCTAACCGAGCTGGAAAAACTCAGCGCCGACTTCGCCGAACGCGGCATCAATACCGTTGCTATCAGCTCCGATGGGATGGAACGGGCGCAAGATATGGCGAAAAAAATATCTGCCGAGAACTTGCGTGTTGCCTATGGCCTGAGCCTGGCCGATGCGCGTGACTGGGGTCTGTATATCTCCACCTCGCGCGGTACCACCTCGATCGGCATCGAAGAACCGGCGCTGTTCTCTGAACCGGGCCTATTTCTAATCAATCCAGATCAATCGCTGTTTTTTGGCTCGGTCAATACCATGCCTTTTGTCCGCCCCCATTTCAGTGAGCTGCTCGGTGCCGTGGATTTTGCGATCAAAAATAACTATCCAGCCCGGGGTGAATATACCGGACCGGTCTAGTAACGCGCTTGGCGCTGGGCGTTTAAGCGACCCGGTGCTTGGCCCGGTCAATCGGTGTCGTTGCGACGCCGGTTGACCACATCGAACACCACACCGGAGATCGGCGTGAAACGGGCAACCCGAATCATCAAGTCACGCACCCTACCCCGCTCACTCACTCGCAGCTCTGGCGCTCTGGGGATGTACCAGAGTACGATCAATAACCGCATCAACGATGACAGAATAAAGATCACCGCGATCGGCCGTTCAATATGTACCCGTATTCCCGCCAACGAAAAATCCGCCGGTAACCAGTGAATAATATAGCCGCCAGCCAAGGCACCGAGACACACCGCCAGGGCGCCCACCGAGGAGTGCAACGCCGAATAGCTGGCAAAATGCAGGTGACGCGGTTTCTGATCGTAAAGGTAGTTCGAACTGGCCAGAGTAAAACCGCTCCAGGCCAAACCACCCATCGCCTGCACTGAAATCAAATACAGATAGTTATCGGAAAACAGCCACAACACCGGCAAGGCAGGAATAATGCTGGCGCAGATCGCCATAACATAACGATTACCTTTGCGATCACACACCTTACCCCAAAAAGGCAGCATTAAAAATTGCACCAAAATCGAACTACCGGTACTGAGGGTAAACTGGGTATAGGTGAACTGCAGGTCGCGCAGCAGATAGATGGCAAAAAACGGCCCAGACAGGGCGACAAAACACTGCATACCGGCCATAAACAGACTGAAGCGGCGAAACTCACGGTCGTCCCACAATTGGTAGAGATGGCGTAACGATTGCGCCAGGCTATGCCGCTCCCCCAGAGTGGGCTGCTCATGGCTGTCGTGCATCTTGGCGAGCAGCACAGTCGAGGCGCCACGGCCAAAGGCGGCCACACTAAAGAGCGCGCTAAAACCCAGCCAGGTTAGGCCCAGCGACTGGCTGCCGGTGAGCAGCAGACCACCACCCAAGAACGCCAAGAAAGAGGTCAGCATAGCAATACGACTGCGCCGGCCGAAGAACCGACCACGCATCGCATCGGGCACCAGCTGCCCCATCCAGGCGCGCCAGTGCGGCAGAATCAGGTTGGCACAGGTATGGTAAACCGCCAACGCCAACAACAGCGTGCTAATGGGTTTATCGAACAGATTCGGGATCGCCAACAGCGCCACCAACACCAAGGCCATAGACTGCACCGCGGCGCTGATAAAGATCAGTCGATGGCGATGCACCCATTGACCGAACCAAACCGCAATCAACTGGAACAGCCCACCGAGCAGCTGCGGCAAGGCGGTGAGCCAACCGATCTGAACCGAGGTAGCCCCTAAAAATACCGCGAAGGCGTTGACGTATTGGTCAAAACTGCCGGTCATTAAGGCCGAGGCAAAACTCTCCCGTTGGGATAGGGTTAGGCTCTTGCGCAATTGCGCCTTGCCAGCTCGGTTCAGGGGTCCAGGGACAGGCACGATGGATGGCTTCCTTCTGTTGGAATCGATCGGCACCAATGCAAACGGTCGATCGCATCCCATTGATAAATCACAGTTTCGGAGCTGGAATATAGGCCTATAGGCGCTGCAAGCAAGAGGAAATAGCAGTTTAGGGCACGGGCGACGAATCAACCGAGTTAGTTGTCGCAATGCTGTAAAGCGTGCGTTCGAGTGATCTTATATCGGCTGAGCTAGGGCCCGTTACAGTGAGCTAGCTAAGCAAGCAAGCTCGTAACCGGGTGGTGAGCGGGGCTGCGTCAAGTGCTCGGTCAAGGATCAGTTCCAGTCGATTGACTGATTGGCCGGGCGCCTCTGATTCAGTTTCGGTTTCGGTTTCGGCGCCGAGGGTCCGATTGATCTGCAAGGAGCCCACTGCGGTATTGATCCAGGCCTTAACACGAATTGGGCGCACCTCATCAATCAGCGCAATCAGAGCCGATGGGTCAAACCGATCAGTCGGCAAAAATTGCCAACCGATGCTGTAATGGCCCGCGCTGCTATTTTGCAAACAAACCCAGTCACCTGGGGCTGGGCCCAAGGGCAGATTTATCCGGGGTTGAGCAATGGTTAGCGCCGGCGCTGAATGTGCGACGACTGGCGCGTCGGTTCCGTCCGCCAGTAGCTGCGCCAAGCTGACCGGCTGTTCTGCACTAGAACGCATCGGCGCGGCCAATTTGGGAAAATTGGCGCTCAAAAACGCCGTCAAATCCGCAAATTCTGTGCCCTGATATTGGTCTGCCTTGCTGGCCACAACTCGGTCCGCAATCGCCAATTGCTGGCGAAAGGTTGGGTGCTCGCTATAGCGTGAATCTTTGATCAGGCGGGCATCGACTAGGGTCACGGTCTGTTGCACGTCCAGCACCCCCTGATACAAAGGTCCCGTTAACACCGCCAACACCGCCTTGGGATGTCCCAGTCCGGTCGGCTCGATAAAGAAACGATCCGGTTGCGCGCGCTTGAGTAAGCGATTCAGGGCAACGGTCAGCGGCACGCCGGCAGCACAGCAGAGACAACCACCAGCGACCTCTTGGATAAACACATCATCGGTTTTGGTATCGGACTGCTCAGTGGCACTGCTAAGCAGCGCAGCATCCAAACCGATAGCACCAAACTCATTGACCAATATGGCCCAGCGCTCATGCGCGGGCTTTTGGGCCAACCAATGTTGTAGCAGGGTGGTCTTGCCAGCACCTAAAAAACCGGTAATCAGATGGGTCGGAATCTGCTTCAGCATAGCGCTAATAGTTCTGCGGGTATTTGGCGGTAAAGCGGGTGAAGTATTGATAACAGGTCCGCTCATCCTGGATCAGATCGCCGGTCGGGTAGAACAGCTCGCCGAACACGATTTTCTTCTCGCGATAATCGAAGCCAACCGGGGCGATTGGTATCGCAGCGCCAATGGCGATGCGCAGGAAACCATTCTTAAACTTGCCGACTTTGGCCCGAGTGCCTTCCGGGGTGACGGCCAAATGCAAACGCGCGTGCTGTTGATATTGATCGACAACCTGCTCAACCATGCCTCGGGGCGCGTGGCGGTATACTGGCATGCCACCCAAACGGGTCATCAGGCCCTTTATCGGCCAGACAAAGAGCGAATGCTTGCCCAACCAACGGCCCTTAAAGCCGATCGCCAGCATGCCAAACAGGCCAATAAAGAAATCCCAATTGCTGGTGTGGGGGGCCACCACAAACATCAGCTTGGGTTGATTCGGCAGCTCGCCGGCAAAAGACCAGCCCAGCGCGCCAAACAGCGTTCGACCCAACCAGCGGGTAAAGCGGTTGCCAAAAGAATCCCAATTATCCGGTAACGGCGGTATATACAACAAAGGTTAACTCCTCTTTTTATCGCTCAGCCCGGCAGTGTAGCGGATAAAGCGCAGCGCAGGTAATGGCCAGCGACTGAGCACAAAAAAACCCCGCTCCCGGGCCTAAAAACTAAGCCTAGAAGTGGGGTTGCGATGTGCCAGTGGGCTAGAAACTCAACGAAACGTCCTCGTGTACCGATTGACAGGCCGCGACCGCAAGGGCCAGCTTTTCGGTTAAGCGAGGCTGTAAGCGCACCCCGATGGTGTCATTCAGGTTTTGTTCCAGTACTTTCAGACCAGGGAAAACCTGCTGATTGGCTTGGCGCATCCAAGCCAGATCGGCGGCCAACTGCGCGAGCGCCTGATCTTTGAAGTCTAGCGCTTTGGCCTGATCCGGCGCAGAGCCTCGGAGGGCACGGCGGGCTTTATTGACCAAAACACCAACCTGATCGGCCCCGGTGACCTCGCCAATTTCAGCAGACAGTTCTTTGATCAAATCCATCGCGGTATCGGCATCGTTGTTCATCACCATAGCATCGATGCGCTCAATTTTTTGCGCCAATGTAGCCAAGCTTTCCGGATTGGCTAACAGATCAATGGCCTCTTGAATCGGTCGATAAGCATTATCGACATGATTGCGATAGGCGCGCTGGGCTTTCTGCAGATCGCTTAAGAGGATTTGATAGGCGGCATTTTCGGCTTCCCAAGACAGCGGGATATTGGCATTTAACTGCATAATGTCCTCATTGAGCACCGCCACCGACGCTTCCGCTGCGGCGATATCACCTGCCGAGATGCTGGTATCGAAGCGCGCTTCGTCGATTAGGTCTTCGTGAACTTTAATCTCAGTGCGCAGCTTGCGAATATCAGATTCGATACCCCGAACCTGAATGTGCAATGGACCGAAGGCTACCGAGGCCTGATCGATCACCGCGCTGGCCAGGTTCACTGAATCGACCAATGCAAAGGTTCCGCTGCTTTGGGTCAGAGCCGTTGCCAACGCGTTTTGCATATCTTCCGGCAAGGCGGACATATCGACTCTGGCCATGGTATCGATCGCGGCCAGAATAACGCCTTCGTTGCGTTGGTAATTGGCAAAGACGTTGCGCTCCAGACACTGCTGCAACTTCGGATTAAGCGGCGGCGGTGCGTTCTCCGAAGTGAGGTAAATACGATTCGGTAAATAGTTCACTAAGGGCGGGATCAGACCGACAATTAATAGCGCCAGCAGTTGCAGGCCGATAAAGGGCACCACGCCCTTATAGATATCGAGTGTCTTAACCACCTTGGGTGCCACGCCGCGTAAATAGAACAGCGCGAAACCAAAGGGCGGTGTCAAGAAGGAGGTCTGCATATTCAGGCCAATCATCACGCCTAACCAGACGGCGGATATGTTGGCATCCGGTGCGGCCAACAAGATGGGCGCAACCAGTGGCACGACCACAACGGCGATTTCGATAAAGTCGAGAAAGAAGCCAAGCAAGAAAATAACCAACATCACGACGATGAACTGGGTCCAAAAACCACCCGGCAAACTGGTCAGCGCATGGCGGACCAACTCTTCACCGCCAAAGGCACGGAAAGCAGCGGTCAACATGGCGGCACCGATCAGGATCACAAACACCATGCTGGTGGTCTTAACGGTTTCGGTCATGACCTCATTCAGGGTGTTATCGGTTTTAAACACGCGCCAAGTACTCCAACCGATGGAGACAAAGAGCACGATGGTCAGGCAAACGGCCAAAATAAAGCCAAACACTTCGCCAGGACTGGTGAGGTTTTTGACATTGATCGACCAGACACTGAGCACCAGGACGATGCCGATGACCGCAAGGACGCCGAGCAAGGCCGGGGTATAAACGTGGCGATCGCCTTTAAAAATACGGTAACCGCCCATCAAGATGGCGCCCACGGCACCGATGGCGCCGGCCTGATTAACAGTTGCGACACCGCCCAAGATGGACCCGAGCACAATAAAAATCAACGCCAATGGCGGCACTAAGGCCTTGAGCACGTTCCACAAAAACTGGCGATCGTAAGCGCCATCATAGGGTACCGGCGGTGCCAAGTTAGGCTTCAGAATTGCGGTAATTAGGATGTACAGGATATAGATACCAACCAGCATCAGGCCGGGGATAATCGCGCCCATAAACATATCGCCGGCACTGGCTGAGACCACATCGAGATGGGAGGGCATGGAGAACTCGCCGGTAATCTCGCGGTATTCAGTCGCGCGCATGGTCGAGGCTTGATCGGCGGCTGAGGACAGTTGGTCGGCAAGAATAATCAGTACGATAGAGGGCGGGATAATCTGCCCCAGCGTACCGGAGGCACAGATAGTTCCGGTTGCAAGCGAGGTATCGTACTTATTGCGCAACATAGCGGGTAAGGAAATCATACCCATGGCGACCACGGTGGCGCCAACGATACCGGTCGTGGCCGCCAACAGCGCGCCCACCAATACTACCGAAATGCCAAGGCCGCCAGGGACCGGACCGAACAATTGCGCCATAGCCACCAACAGATCTTCGGCGATGCGCGAGCGTTGCAACATGATGCCCATGAAAATAAACAGCGGAATGGCGATCAGGGTGTCGCGTTCGACTTCCCAATAGAGACTGCGAAAGTTCGTGACCCCGGCAGACAACCACTGCGTGGGACCGCCATCGGCAAAGTAAGCCGAGGAGTCACCGGCGAACAGCCAGCCACACAAGGCCGCGAGCGAGATCGCCAAGATGGCGGAGCCTGGTAATGCGAAGGCGACCGGAAATCCGGAAATTAATGCGCCGACCATTAGACAGACGAGAATGGTTAAAAACAACAGTTCCATGGGTTACCTCTACCTTTAAGCCATCACATCGTCGTGTTGGTCTTGGATCACTTCAACTTCACCAACTAGAATGGCGACATTTTTTAACAGATAGCTGCAAAACTGCAGGATCATTGATACCGCAAACACCACCAAGAAGCCGGCCATTAGGTATTTAATAAACAAGCCATAGCCGGATTGGGAAATCTCAAAGCTGGCCAAGGGGCTGTTGATAATACTGGTGCTATCCCACATGCCGAGGGTCAAGATGACCCAGCACAGGGGCAGACCGAGCACCAGCACGCCGAGGGAATTGACCCAAGCCTTATATTGCACCGACTTGCCGGCAAATATTACATCGACCCGAACATGCCCCTCCTCTTTGAGGGTATAGGCGCTGGCAAACAAAAACAGACCGGCATACCAGAAGCGCACCAGATCACCCATCAGGGTCTGTTCATAGGAAAAGATAAAGCGCGCGACCACGATCCATAACTCGGCAAAAACCACCAGCAACGCCAACCAAGACATTGACACGGTCTTGATGCGGTAGGCCATTAGCATGCTGACCAGGATTAGCGGGTAATGCACATAGCTACCGCGAAAAATCGACTTGCCTAGGTTAGAAGCCAGTTCTTGGCCAAAGACTGGGAGCAGCAGATCTTCGACTCGCATCCACGACAATAGGCCATCGAACAGTCCGATAAGCACGACTGACCAGAAGGCGACGCGGATGAGGTAGGCAGACCAGTCTGACAAGCGCTGACTGTCATCGATCATTCGGTGAGCGGGAGTCGTGACCATGCGATACAACGCAATGGGGACCACAGCCAAATAAGACAAAAGCTGCAACCACGCCAGCAGACCCTGGTTTTGGGTCGCTTCGCTCTGGTTGAGAAAATATTGCACCACACCGGGCCATTCGCGCCACACGATGAGGTAATTGTTAATCAGGTAGATCAGGGTAATAAAAACCATCGAATAGCCAATGGTACGGATCACCCAATTTAAGCGCCGATAGGTCGACGTGATGGGTTGAGCAATGACAGCTTCAATATCCACAGAATCACCAAGTATTTGAATCGGTTGAGTTTTTTAAAATAAAGCGCCACTCGGGTTGACCCGGTGACGCTCGAATTTCAGGCGACGGACTTACCCGGAGGCAAGCCTGTGCTGGTTACCGGTACTAGAGTCCCAATACGCGGTTACGCTGAGCCACATAGGCAGTATCAGAAATGTTGTTCCAGGCACCAATCTCACGACGAGACTTAACAAAACTCTCGTGAATACGTTTGGCCAGTTCATCATGTTTCTGAACTTCGTCGAAAACTTCTTCCGACGCTTCACCAAACGCATCGTAAGTGTCTTCAGAGAAGTTACGCAGTTGCACGCCTTGCTGGTTCAACAAACGCTCCAGAGCAGAACCGTTCTTAGCGTTGAACTCGGCAAACATCACTTCATTTTCCATCGAGGCGGCAGCTTCGATAATGGTCTGATCGGCCTTTGATAGGGCATCCCACCACTTCTTGTTCATCTGCACGCTGAGCATAGAGCCTGGCTCATGGAAACCTGGGTAGTAGTAGTACTTGGCGGCTTCGTAAAGCTTCATGATTTCGTCGTTCCACGGTCCAACCCACTCAGTGGCATCGATCGCGCCAGAAACCAGGTTTTCGTAGATTTGACCGCCGGGTAAAGAGACCGGAGAACCGCCCATCTTAGCCAGTACAGAGCCACCCAAACCAGGCATACGCATTTTTAAGCCTTTGAAATCGGCTGCAGTCTTCATTTCCTTACGGAACCAACCACCCATCTGCACGCCAGTATTACCGCACATTAGGCCTTTCAGACCGAATCCGGCTGAGAGCTCATCCCACAGTTCTTGACCGCCACCAAAACGCATCCAAGCATTCATTTCTGTTGCCGTTAGACCGAAAGGAACAGAGGTGAAGTAACCAAAACCGGGGTGTTTGCCGGTAAAGTAGTATTCTGCGCCGTGGTACATCTGCGCATTGCCAGAAGCCACTTCATCAAATACGTCGAATGCACCAACACGCTCGCCCGCGGCGAAATACTTAGCGGTGATACGGCCGTCGGTCATATCAGACAAACGTTGAGCAAAACGCTGCGCGCCTGTACCCAGCCCGGGGAAATCGCGTGGCCAAGTGGATACCATGGTAATTTCAATGCGTTCTGCTGCCATCGCTGGCGCGGAAATGGCTGTGGCGGCGGCAACGGTGCCTGCACCAACCAAACCTTTTTTGATCACTTCACGTCTTTTCATTTATATCTCCTGGTTGATCGCTATAGTTTCCCGTGGGTGCAGTCACTGCACGCCCGAGCAAGCGTATTGGATCTTTATTCTTGTTTTAGCTGTGATATGACAGCCAACCAAAGTTTGAGCGGATCTAGACTGATCTATAACTGCGCCTATATTGGTATTGTTTTTGGCGACTCGACTAATCTAGACAACTCAGCCGTGCTTTAACAGCACTATTTTACTGGGTAGTACTATTTTATGACTTTTAGTTAGCTCCATTCCGGTGGCGCGCGATCGATCAAAAGCTGATATTGTTGTGATTAAAGCCTTCACAGGCCCGATAAGGTCCTTCACAGGCCCGATAAGGTCATATTGCTATCTTTGTTTACAACGTCCTTATATGGTTACCAAATGAAGGTATTGGGCCGTCTACATCATCCGGCCAGACAACACGCACCATCAGATGCCAAGCTTTGGGCGTCCATGGCGCAAAATTTTGCTGACTTATTCTGATTGGGAAACACTATGCCATTGAACATTGCAGTGCCTATCGATACGAATCCGGGGGAAACCCGAGTACCGGTAAGCCCGGTGACCGCTAAAAAACTGACCGAACTCGGCTTTACTGTCACGCTGGAAAGTGGTGCAGGTGTTGCCTCCCAGTTTTCCGATGACGATTATCGCCAAGCCGGTGCCAGCATTGAAACCGATGTCGCTGCGCTCTATAAGAGCGCCGATCTGATTCTAAAAATCAATGGCCCGGTCGCCAACCACCCCAAGACGGGGCAGTCGGAACTGGCGATGCTCGCGCCGAATAAGGCCTGGATCTCCTTTCTCGCCCCGGCGCAGAACCCTGAGTTGCTCGAACAATTCAAGACTCAGGGTATCAGCGCCCTCTCGCTCGATGCCATCCCGCGCATCTCACGCGCACAGAAAATGGATGTGCTTAGCTCCATGGCCAATATCGCCGGTTATCGTGCCGTGATAGAGGCGGCACACAGCTTTGGCCGCTTCTTTACCGGCCAGATTACCGCCGCGGGCAAGGTGCCACCGGCCAAGGTGTTGGTGATTGGTGCCGGCGTGGCCGGCCTATCGGCATTGGGTGCGGCCAAGAGCTTAGGCGCCATCGTGCGCGCCTTTGACACCCGTATAGAAGTGAAAGAACAGGTTCAATCGATGGGCGGAGAATTCCTCACTGTCGAGATAGAGGAAGACGGTGCTGGCACCGGTGGCTACGCCAAACAGATGTCACAGGCCTTTATCGATGCCGAGATGGCGCTCTTTCTGGAGCAGGCTAAAGAAGTCGACATAATCATCACCACAGCACTGATCCCCGGTCGTCCGGCGCCAAAGCTAATTACCGAAGCCATGGTCAAGGCGATGAAGCCGGGTTCGGTTGTGGTCGATCTGGCCGCGCCCAATGGCGGCAACTGCGAATGCACGGTGAAAGATGAGATTGTTATCGCCCATGAAGTTAAAATCATCGGATACACCAATCTGGCCGCGCGCGCAGCGAACCAGGCCAGCACCCTGCTGAGCAATAACGTGTTCAGCCTGATCGGCCATCTGTGTCCGAATAAAGACGGCTTACTGAATATCGATCTGGCCGATGAGATTACCCGTGGCTGCACCGTCGCCCATGAGAAGGACATTCTCTGGCCGCCACCGGCGCCGCAACTGTCCGCCGCCCCGGCCAAACCGGCTGCGGCACCCGCGGCACCGGGAGTCGAAAAAGTCAAAAAAGCACAGCCCATCGTGCTCTATTGGCTTATCGCCGGGGCTCTGATGCTCGGTTTGGGCCAAGTCGCTCCGGCTGATTTCATGGGTCACTTTACCGTCTTTGTCTTGGCCATCTTTGTCGGCTGGCAGGTGGTCTGGAACGTCAGTCACTCGTTGCACACACCCTTGATGAGTGTCACCAATGCGATTTCCGGTATCGTCGTGATCGGCAGCCTGCTGCAGGTCTCCGGTAGCGGTTCGAACCTGGTCACCATCCTCGCCGGCATTGGCATCCTGTTTGCCAGTATCAATATTGCGGGCGGCTTCTTTGTCACCCGTCGCATGCTCAATATGTTTCGCCGGGAGGTCAAATAATGACCGGTTTATATTCGATGGCCTACTTGCTGGCCGGTATCTTTTTCATTCTCTCGCTGAACGGCCTGAGTTCCCAAGAAACCGCACGGCGCGGTAATGTCTATGGTATGACCGGTATGGCCATCGCCGTCCTGGCGACCATTGCTTCGCCCGATGTCACGGTCTACACCCTGCTGGTTCCGGCCATGCTGATTGGCACCGCGATCGGGCTGTGGCTGGCAATGCGCGTCGAGATGACCGGCATGCCGCAGCTGGTTGCTATGCTGCATAGCTTTGTCGGCCTGGCCGCCGTGCTGATTGGCTGGGGCGGCGTGCTCGATCCGCGCTCCATGCATGTCGGCGCCGAAGCCGTTATCCACAACACCGAAATCTTCCTGGGAATCTTTATTGGCGCCATCACCCTCACCGGTTCCTGGGTCGCCTGGGGTAAACTGCAGGGCACCCTCTCGGGCAAGCCGTTGATGTTGCCATTCCGCCATGGTCTCAACGCCATTGCCTTAATCGCCTCGATTGTCTTAATGATTATCTTTGTGCGCGACGCACACAGCGTCAACGCTATTCCGATATTGTTGGCCATGACCCTGATTGCCGGCCTGATGGGTATCCATCTGGTCGCGGCGATCGGCGGCGCGGATATGCCCGTGGTGGTCTCGATGCTCAACAGCTATTCTGGCTGGGCGGCTGCCGCCACCGGCTTTATGCTCGGCAACGATCTGCTGATCATTACCGGTGCCTTGGTGGGCTCGTCGGGCGCGATCCTCAGCTACATCATGTGCAAGGCGATGAATCGCTCCTTTATCAGCGTGATCCTCGGCGGCTTCGGCAATGGCGGCGGTGAGATAATCGCCGATGAAGAATACGGTGAAGCCAATACGGTGAGCCATGAAGAGGCCGCAGAATGGCTTAAGGACGCCGACACCATCGTAATTACGCCCGGTTTCGGCATGGCCGTCGCCGCCGCCCAACAGGCCGTCGCGGAGATGACCGAACGCCTGCGCAAGCAAGGCAAAACGGTGCGTTTTGCCATCCATCCGGTCGCCGGTCGCTTGCCGGGCCATATGAACGTGTTATTGGCCGAAGCCAATGTGCCCTATGACCTGGTACTGGAAATGGATGAGATCAATCCTGACTTGCCCAGTACCGATGTGGTTATGGTCATCGGCGCCAACGACATCGTTAATCCCGATGCCATTGAAAAGCCCAACTCGCCGATCGCCGGTATGCCGGTGTTGGAAGTTTGGAAGGCGAAAAAATGCATTGTCTTGAAACGATCCATGGCCTCTGGCTACGCCGGCGTGCAAAATCCACTCTTTTTCAAAGAGAACTCGGCCATGTTGTTTGGCGATGCCAAGGAAAGTGTGCAGAAGGTGCTCGCCAACCTCTAGGCTGAGCCGCCCGAAAACAAAAAAACCGGCAAATGCCGGCTTTTTTTTGTGCGCTAAATGACACCTAACGGCCCGCCTAACAGCGGGAAGCGTCGGGCGACCGCGGGCTTAGGCTAGGCTTATTTTTTGCGTTGTTTCTTCGGCAGGATGGTCTTCACCTTGGGCGCGGGTCGACCACCCGATCGGCCCGGCTTCGTCGCCAGCTTGGCCTTTGGCACACCCTTATAGGGTTGACGCTTAACACTTTGCTTCTCTTCCGCCGGCACCAGACAATGATCGCCATCGCCGATCAGACGAGCCAGACCCATGCGCTGCAGGGCGTCGCGAATCAAATGCCAGCCCGACTTATCGTGGTAGCGCAACAGGGCTTTCTGGAGCTGACGCTCCTCGATTTTCTTCACTACATTCACCCGTGGGCTCTTGTAGGTGACCTTCTTCAACGGGTTTTTGCCGGAAAAGTACATCGCCGTGCCCAGACTCATCGGCGATGGGTAAAAGGTTTGCACCTGATCAACCTTCATATCCTGGTTCTTGAGCCAGAGCGCCAGATTCACCATATCTTCATCTTCGCAGCCCGGGTGGGCAGCAATAAAGTAAGGAATCAGATACTGCTTTTTACCCGCCTCTTTAGAATACTTGTCGAACATCTGCTTGAAGCGATCGTAACTGCCCATGCCGGGTTTCATCATCATCTGCAACGGTCGAGTTTCGGTATGCTCCGGAGCGATTTTTAGGTAGCCGCCAACATGGTGGGTCACGAGCTCTTTGACGTACTCAGGATCTTCAATGGCCAAGTCATAGCGCAGACCGGAGGCGATGGCAACGGTGTGGATGCCGGGCGTCTTGCGCACCTTGCGGTACAGCTGGGTGGTCATCGAGTGATCGGTTTTGAGATTGACACAGATGGTCGGATAGACACAGCTGAGCCGGCGACAACTGGCTTGAATCGCGTCGTCCTTACACTGAAGATGGTACATATTCGCGGTCGGGCCGCCCAAATCGGACAACGCGCCACTAAAACCGGGCACCTTGGCTTTAATATCCTCGACTTCTTTAAGCACCGATTCATGCGAGCGCGACTGAATAATGCGCCCCTCGTGTTCGGTGATAGAACAGAAGGTACAGCCGCCAAAACAGCCGCGCATAATATTAATCGAGGTTTTAATCATGTCGTAGGCAGGTATTTTCGCTTTGCCGTAACTCGGGTGCGGCACCCGGGCATATTCTAGGTCGAAGACACCGTCCATCTCCTCGGTGCGCAATGGAATCGGTGGCGGATTGACCCACACTTCACGATTACCATGACGCTGCACCAGGGTGTGGGCATTGTGTGGGTTGGCCTCGACATGCAGCACGCGGCTGGCGTGGGCATAGAGCGCCGGGTCGTTACGGATTTTTTCAAACGATGGCAGTCGGATACAAGTCAGCTCGTGATCGATATCGAATTTCCGCTGCAGGGGCATCGGAATAATCCGCACCACCGAGACATTATCGTCTACCTCAGGCTTGCTCGCCGCGTCACTGGCGCCACAGCTGGCTTTGTCCCCTGCCTCGTTGATCGGCTCCTTCTGCTCATAAGGATTGGGCTCGTTAAACTCGGTTATTGCGCCGATATTGCTCGGCCAATCGATCCGGCTGGAGTCGATTTCGGTCCAGCCATTGGGCACTTCTTTCTTTAACACCACGGTGCCGCGAACATCGGTGATCTCGCCAATGGGAACATTATTGGCCAATCGGTGAGTCACCTCGACCAGCGCTCGCTCGGCATTGCCGTAGAGCAGAATGTCGGCATTAGAATCAAACAGAATTGAATGACGCACCTTATTGCTCCAGTAATCGTACTGGGCGATTCGGCGCAGGCTGGCCTCGATGCCGCCCAGCACGATGGGCACCTTAGGGTAGGCTTCTTTGCAGCGTTGACTGTAGACCAAGACCGCGCGTTCTGGTCGCTTACCGCCTTCATTGTTGGGGGTATAGGCATCGTCGTTGCGCACCTTTAGATCGGCCGTATAGCGGTTGATCATGGAATCCATGTTGCCCGCTGTGATGCCAAAATACAGTTTGGGCTCGCCCAATATCTTGAACGGCTCGGCGGATTGCCAGTCGGGCTGGGCAATGATGCCCACACGAAAGCCCTGAGCCTCCAAGGTCCGACCGATTACGGCCATACCAAAGCTCGGATGGTCGACATAGGCGTCACCCGATATGATGATAATGTCGCACTGATCCCAGCCCAGCGTGTCCATTTCCGCACGACTCATCGGCAAGAAAGGCGCAGCAACTTTTTCGGCATGCTGGTATTTGGGGTATTTAAATAGATCGGGGGCGGTCTTAAACATAACGCAACAAAATATCACAACGAAACCAGACAACACTTTAACAGAAAGTTAAATAGTCGTCCCCGACTCGATGGCCTCCAACGAGAAAACTTCTCATTGGAGGCGTTGGCGTCGATACAATCGATCAATATGCCGTTATAATTCGACCGATTTTTTTATTGGAACGCGATAAACCTATGCCTTACGCTAACGTTCGTATGATCGTCATGGACCTAGACGATACCCTGCTAAATGATGCTGTCCAGATCAGTCCGGCCAATCAGGCGGCCATTGCCCGTGCCCGCGCTGCCGGCCTAACCATCGTCCTGGCTTCGGGCCGTCCCTTCCCCGCCATGATCGGCTATGCCGACCTGCTGCATTTGGCCCAAGGGGGCTATGTGATTTCCTACAATGGCGCGTACGTGACCGACTGGTCTAATCGCGAAACCTTGTTCGAGACCTGCCTGAGCAAGCTCGAGTGCGACCTATTGGTCGATACCGCTCATGCCCAAGGCGTGCTGATGCAAACCTATATAGAGGGAGCCATCGTCACCGAACAGATGAATCCCTACAGCCAACTGGAGGCGACGCTCACCGGTATGCCCATTGAGCTCGTCGCGGACTTAAAAAGCGTTATACAGACCAAGGTCCCTAAGGTGCTCATGCTCGCCGAGCCAGACAAGATCAAGACCCTGCAGGCAGAACTGAGCAAAACGTTGGGCGGCCGCTTTATGATCAGCATTTCCAAACCGGTGTTTTTGGAGTTTACCAATAGCGCCGTCGACAAGAGCCGGGGCATCGATGTGATCTGCGCCAAGCTGGGCATCGACAAGGCGGATGTGATGGCGATCGGCGACAGTTACAACGATCTGACGATGTTGCGCGACTGCGGTGTCGGTGTGGCCATGGGCAATGCACCGGACGATATTAAGGCGATCGCTAATGTTGTCACCACAGACTGCGCCGACGACGGTGTCGCCGCCATGATCGACCGAGTTTTAGCCAGTCAAAGCACCGCGCATCAATCCTGACCACAGAATTTTCTGAGTCATCGGTCAGCCTAAACTAAAGCGGGTGTCCTACCCGCTTGATAAGCCAAACAGTCATGAATTATGAACAGTCCGGCGCGCACCTATTCGCGCCCTTGGCTATGCTCGGCCGAGCCAGTGGTTTAGGGTGGCCACGTCGCTCTGTAGAGCGCTCCTGAACATGGGCCAATACAAATACTCACCGCTAAGGTTATCACAGATGAAAGCCAACACCGCCAAGACGGAACTTTTTGATGACTGGATTCGAACGCGATTTGTCGAGTTGAATTCCGCCCTAGAGGACCTCTATTTTGCCCAGGCCGATCGCGCCAACGTCGCTGGAATTGGCGAAGACTATAAGATTTGCTTGGAACAGGAAGGTCAAGCGCTGATCGCAGCGCTGCTGGCGGAAGGCAATACCGACCAGGGGTTCGATAAGGCCTTCGACCTGTTGGGTAATGTCGGCCTTTATATGGCGGCTTGCCGGCGCCATGAGATCACCGAGCCGTCGCGCGAAACTAAGTCCCCGCTGCTCGAAGCCTCGGCTTTGGCGCTGCAAATCGGTGCCTCCATTGGGGTCACGCCGCGCTTTGCCACGGCGCATTTGACCACCCATAACCGGGCGGTCAACGGTCGCTACAAACGCTTTACCAACCTGCCCGATGAACAACTCTTTGTCGATTACAACACCCGCGGCATTCTCGCCTATAAGCGCGCCGCCGATGCCTTGATCAAGATTCAGCCCCTGGGTATTTCGCACCCGCTCACGCACGATCTGATGAGCGCCGCCCTAGTGGCCTTACAACAGGTCATCGAATCCAATAGCGATCTGTTTGAGCAGCTCGATGCCCAACGTTTCTTCCACTGTGTGCGACCCTATTACAAACCCTATCGGGTCGGCTCGCAGATCTATCGCGGTGCCAACGCGGGGGATTTTGCCGGCATCAATGTGATCGATCTATTGCTCGGGCTGTGCCAAGGCAACGATCCGACCTATGGCCAGCTGTTGGTTGATAAATTTCTCTTTATGATGCCGGAAGATCAGCAAATATTGCGCGATTGCATGCGCCGGACCAGCCTGCTGGATTACTTTCTCGCGGCCGGCGACCAGAGCCAGGCGCCTTGGTATCAGGCCAACCTCAGCTTGCTGCTGGAGTTGTGTCAGGTCCATGGCGAAACCGCGAGCCAGCATCACAATCAGTTGGTTGAGAAGTATATCAGTCAGCCCTCGGCGCAAATGCCGGAGCAGTATCTCGACAAGCTCACGGCCAGTGGCCCGCCGCTGCCGGTCCTGTTGGCCGCTTTGGAAAAGCTACGCGATCGACGTGCCGCCGCGCAACGCTCGGATATCCTGACCCGCTTTCACGATATTCAACAGCTCAAAGCCACCCTGGAGTGAACCGATGATCGATACCCCTAAACGCGATTTCAGTCTAGCCCCGGGCAGCTATCTGCTCAGCCATTCGGTCGGCCGGCCGTTGAATAGCGCACCGGCCGCACTGGAACAGGCCTTCTTTGCCCCGTGGCAAAACTCTGGCCGTGAGCCTTGGGGTCAATGGTTGGGGGTGATCGACCGCTTTAGCGCCGCCTTAGCCCAACTGTTCCAGGGCGCGGCCAAGGACTTTTGCCCGCAGGCGAATCTGTCCAGTGCGGTGACCAAGCTGGTGATGTCGCTCGATCGCTTGCAGCGTCCGGGGGCGGTGGTGCTGATGAGTGAGGTCGACTTCCCCAGTATGGGCTTTGCCATGCAGAAGGCGCTGGGTGCTGACTGTGAACTGCGCTTTATCCCCCAGCATTTGGACCTAACCGATGCTGCCGTTTGGCAGGCCTATATCGGTGCCGATGTGGATCTGGTCTTTGTCAGCCACGCCTATTCCAACAGCGGTGTGCAGGCACCCTTGGCCGATATCATTCCGCTGATCCGAGCACGCGGCGCCCTGAGCCTGATCGATGTTGCGCAGTCGGCCGGCATCATGCCCTTAGATCTAAGCCAGTTGCAGCCCGACTTCATGGTCGGCTCGAGCGTTAAGTGGCTTTGCTCCGGGCCGGGTGCGGCCTATCTGTGGGTGCATCCTGAGCGCATCGATGACTGTCAGCCCATGGATGTCGGTTGGTTCAGTCATGAAAATCCCTTTGAATTTAATATTCACGATTTTCGTTACCACCCCGGCGCAATGCGTTTCTGGGGCGGCACCCCGTCGATCGCTCCCTATGCGCTCGCCGCACACAGCATTGGATATTTTGCCAATATCGGATCGAAGGTGTTGAGAGCCCACAACCAACAGCTAATCGATCAGGTTATTGCGGCACTGGGCGATGCCGTGGTCTCGCCCCACGCGCCGCAGATGCGCAGTGGCACGGTAATTTTGCAATTGGGTGATCGTCAAACCAAGCTGATGGTGGCCCTGGAGCAGGCCAATATCAGTGTTGATGCGCGCAAGTTGGGCCTCCGGGTGTCGCCGCATCTCTATAACGACAATGCGGATATTGAGCAATTGGTGCATCGGGTCGAGCGCTGTCGGTAGCAGAGATTCTGCTCGGAAAGGCAGTCGCTGGCCCAACAATCGGGCGCTCGTTAGGCGACGAACTCTTGCCAATCTAAGAGCAATTGCTTGAAATCGAGTAGGCCACATTCGGCAATCGACTCCGACTCATACAGGTTTGTCTCCTCCGGGAATTCCTCATCCTCTTCTCGCTCCAGCGCGGTGACCTCGACGGTCTCACGCTCTAAACGCAGATTAAGGTCACGCCCGAGAATGTTTTTCTCGATCAGTTGCTCACCGTCCAAGAGGTCAATAACGGCCAACAGGTCAACCATTTTTGAACTGTTTTGACCCAATTCCTCGGTCAGCCAACGGCCCAATACTTCATGACCCATCGATAAAACCGCATTCGGTTTACCGTCATCATCAAAGGAAAATTCGTAATCCATAATAGTCTCTAGTTAGGGTGCAAGATCAGGGGGTAGGGGTCGCAAGGCGCGCCCTCGCCTACCGTTATTCGGGTTGTTTTCGGGGTATTGATTGGCTGACGAGGTCGGCCATGGCCAGGCTATTGTCCGCCGTTTTGCTGCGTAAATGATCCACCACACTGACTTTATTAACCAGCGGCTGATTTTGGCTGGCCTTCCACTTGCCCTCGATCGAGGTCACCCGGAACTCCAAACCGACGATTGCGCCCATCAGCTTTTCCACATGCGCGGCCGGCGCATCGGCTACTTGCCAAGGGACTGGCTGACTGGCCTCCTGCTGATCGGTTAAACGATCTAACATCTCGCGCTTCCACTGGGTGTCGTGAATTGCCACCAAATCGCCGTGCAAATGCACGCTCAAATAATTCCAGGTCGGGACGACCTTAGCGTCGATCTGCTTGGTCGCATAGTAGCTGGGAGACATGTAGAGCTGCGCTCCGGCAAAGATCACCAAGACATCGGTGGCCGCCGCGCACTGGCGCCACATTGGATTGTCCTTGGCGACATGGCCGCGCAAGACCACGGTGTCGGCGTCGATATCGACCCAATAGAGCGGTATATGATTAGCCTCTAAGCCGTCGTCCGTGGCCATCACCAGGGTTGCCAGCGGTTGCTCGGCAATCAACTGCTGCATCGCTGCTGTATCGACCTGTCTGAACATGTCTGGAATATACATCTGCTACTCCGCGCTGGGTCCTTAGGACTCGCTTACTGTGTCAGGCTTCAGGAGATCCAATGCGATGGCCTCGGCGACCTTAATTCCATCGATTCCCGCTGACAGGATGCCGCCGGCATAGCCCGCGCCTTCACCGGCGGGATACAGGCCCAAGGTGTTAATGCTTTGAAAATCAGCGCCGCGCTTAATGCAAATGGGCGATGAGGTCCGCGTCTCAACCCCGGTCAACAGGGCATCGGCCATCGAAAACCCGTCAATTTGCTTGTTAAACGCCGGGATCGCTTCACGCAGCGCCTCAATGGCAAAGGCTGGCAATGCCTTGCTCAGATCGCCCAGGCTGATACCCGGCTGATAGGAGGCCGATACCGCGCTGAGATTGACTGATGGCTTGTTATTAAGGAAGTCACCGACCAGTTGAGCGGGGGCGCTGTAGTCGCCGCCGCCCAGCTCGAAGGCCAGGCGCTCGAGCTTACGCTGCAAATCGACCCCAGCGAGGACGTGCTCCGGGTAATCCTGTTCCGGGGTAATGCCGACCACGATGGCGGAATTGGCATTGCGTTCATTACGCGAATATTGCGACATACCATTGGTGACCACCCCGCCCGGCTCGGATGCGGCCGCGACCACGGTCCCGCCCGGACACATACAAAAGCTGTAAACACTGCGGCCACTTTTACAATGGTGCACCAGCTTATAGTCGGCCGAACCGAGAATCGGGTGTCCGGCACTGGCGCCAAAACGCGCCTTGTCGATAACCGACTGGGGGTGTTCGATGCGAAAACCAATTGAAAACGGTTTGGCTTCCATATAGACGCCTTGCGCGAGGAGCATTTCAAAACTGTCCCGGGCGCTGTGACCGATGGCCAGAACCACATGGCGCGATGGCAGGAATTCGCCATCGGCCAGAGTAACACCTGTGACCTGTCCCGTGCCGCCATCGACTGGGGCATCGCGGTGTAACTCAGAGACCTTCTGATTAAAGCGAATCTCGCCACCCAAGTGGATGATTTCAGCCCGTATCCGTTCCACCATCGTCACCAGTTTAAAGGTTCCGATATGGGGTTTGCTGACAAAGAGTATTTCCTCCGGCGCGCCGGCTTTGACAAATTCGCTCAGCACCTTGCGGCCCAGATGACGTTTATCCTTCACCTGACTCCACAATTTGCCATCGGAAAAGGTTCCGGCCCCGCCCTCACCAAACTGCACATTGGACTCCGGATTGAGTTCGCGCTTGCGCCACAACGCCCAAGTATCTTGCGTCCGCTGCCGGACATCCTGACCGCGTTCGAGCACAATCGGTTTTAGACCCATCTGCGCCAGCAGCAAGGCCGCCAAGATGCCACAGGGGCCGAAGCCTATAACGATCGGACGCGCCTGTTGGGCGGTGGGGAATGTTGGCTCCGCCTGGGCGACAAAATGGTAACCGGTATCGGGGGTAGCCCGCACGCCAACCAAGTTATCGAGCTGGCCGAGCAGCTGGGTCTCGAGCTCGGGCGATACGAGCGCATCAATCTGATAAATCAATAGGATGTTTTTTTTCTTGCGCGCGTCATAGCTGCGCTTGAACAGGCTATAGCTGAGCAACGCGTCGTCTCTGATAGCCAGAGTTGCGCAAATGGCGGCTCTTAAATCGGCTTCGCTGTGATTCAACGCGAGCTTGATTTCGTTCAGTCTTAACATGCTAGGGTCACTTCGGTAAAAAAAGGCTCAAGACACGCAGTCCGGCTCAACGGGTAACTAGGGTGCTTTGGCTTGGCCACCCGATTCAGTGCGACATTCTACACCACTTTTGATCCGGTCACTCAATCTCTAAAAGCAAATAACGGCCTTTGTCGGGTCGATTGGGCCGACAATCGGATGGCTTGACTAAAAAGTCATCGATACGACGGGCCGGCCGGCCTTTGGGCCGATTAAACAGGCGCCCCGCCGAATGCTTGATCGCTCAGGACAGCCACTGGGCTGGCCATCATTACGCCGTTACATTGGGTGGCGTAAGTTCACAGTTAATTGATAGTAATAAGCATAAAAGATGATGTCTTTCAGACCCTGATTATCCTACATTAGCCACTCAATCCCTCGTCTAATTGAGTAGAACCAATGGTGCCTAAAAACGATCCGGGCTGTGGCTGGTTAAACCTGTTACCGCCACGAACGGCTATGCCTGCCTTGAATCAAGACCTCGATTGTCCTTGGGTGATTATCGGGGCCGGCTACACCGGCCTGGCTGCCGCACGCACCTTGGCGCTGCTCCGCCCCAATGATCAGATCGTGCTGATCGAGGCAGAGGCCGCTGGTGAGGGAGCCAGCGCCCGCAATTCTGGTTATTTGGTCGACTCCACGTTGAATGACGGGCATATGTCCGAAAATGGCCTGAGCCATTACAAACAGAAATACCAGCTCAATGCACTCGGGGTTCAAACCGTCGCCAACTTCGTCGAGCGCTATCAGGTCGATTGTGACTGGAACGCCAGCGGTAAGTACCATGCCACGGCATTGGCGAAAAATGAGGCCAAGTTGCGCACCTTTAGCCGCACCTTAGATGACTGTGACATTGCCAACACGCTGATGGAAGCACCGGCGCTGCGCACCCGACTGGGCACCGACTTCTATCGCATGGCGGTGCACACCGCTGGCGGAGTTAT
This sequence comes from Reinekea forsetii, assembly GCF_002795845.1. GTDB lineage: Bacteria > Pseudomonadota > Gammaproteobacteria > Pseudomonadales > Natronospirillaceae > Reinekea > Reinekea forsetii. Next base: position 1,415,738 of record NZ_CP011797.1, on the reverse strand, counting down.
GGTGCAGCCGGCCAAACTGGCCCGAGCCATGATCGAGGCCCTGCCCGCCAATGTCAGCCTCTATGAACAGTCGCCGGTACTCAACTGGACTCGTTCAGGCAGCCGTCATCAGTTGACCACGGCCAAGGGCCGCATCAACGCCGACCAGCTGTTGGTGTGCACCAATGGCTTTATACCATCGCTCGGCCTGAAACGGGACCGCGTGTTTCCCTTGACGCTGACCGCCAGCCTAACGCGCCAGCTCACCGAGGCTGAATTCCAAAGCCTGGGATCCCCTCAGGAATGGGGCCTTTTATCGGCCCAAGCGATGGGCGCGACCGTCCGCTTGACCGGCGATCGACGGATTATGATTCGCAATACCGCCGAAGCACTATGGTCGGTTAATATGACCGCGAGCCAGCTGGCGTTGCGGGTACAGGGCCACAGCGACGGTCTGCGCAAACGCTTTCCAACGCTGCCGAGCAATCTGATCGAACACAGCTGGTCGGGCATTACTTGCATCAGCGCCAACAGCGCCAACCTGTTTGAACAGCTCAGCCCCACGCTCAGCGTGGCCGGTTGTTATAACGGCGGCGGTATTGGTCTGGCGACCCTATTCGGCGAGCAACTGGCCTACCAGGCTATCGGTGAGCGGACCGATGAGATGGATCGCATTCAACAGCGACCGACCCCGACCTGGTTACCACCGAATCCTTTCTTAACACTCGGCATCAAGACGCGCCTAGTCAAGGATCGTTATTTCGGGCGACTGGAACGTTAGCCCACAAGGGCCCGACAAGAGTCGGGCCTGTCTTCCAACACAGATAGAGATTTCCTATGTCGGCCCTATTCTCGCCCTTACAGATTAAAGATGTGCATTTTCGCAACCGTATCGGTATTTCGCCGATGTGCCAATACAGCTCGGTGGAGGGTGTCGCCAATGACTGGCACCTGGTCCACCTGGTGTCCCGGGCCATTGGTGGCGCCGGCCTGATTATCGCGGAAGCCACGGCGGTCTCGCCGGAAGGCCGAATCACCCCGAGCTGTGCCGGATTGTGGCAAGATGGACAGATTGAACCGTTGCTGCGGATCAATAACCTAATCAAGCAGCACGGCGCTGTACCGGCCATTCAATTGGGTCACGCCGGACGCAAGGCCTCCGCTGCCGCACCGTGGGACGGCGGCGCTCATCTGGCCGATGATCAAGGCGGTTGGCCGCTGATCGCACCGACCGACCAGGCGTTCGATCAGGACAGTACCCGACTGATGAAGGCCCCCAGCATGATCAGCCTGGCCGATATCCAGCGTATTCAACAGGCCTTTGTGGCCAGCACCCTGCGCGCACTAGCCGCCGGCTACCAGATGGTCGAGCTGCATGGTGCGCACGGTTATCTGCTGCATAGCTTTTTTTCACCCCTGGTCAATCGCCGCACCGATGCCTACGGCGGCGATCTGCGCGGACGAGCGCGGATGATGCTGGAAACCGTTGAGGCGGTGCGGGCCGTCTGGCCGGAAAACCTGCCCTTGGCGGTGCGCTTGTCGGTGTCCGATTGGACTGAGGGCGGGCTCACGGTAGAAGACAATATTCAAATGACGCGTTGGTTACTCGAACGCGGCGTGGATCTGGTCGATTGTTCCGGCGGCGGCGCAACGCCTGCGGCGCGAGCGTCAATTGGCAACCATACCGTCAAGCAGGTTGGCATTGCCGGCCAAATTCGCGCAGCCACCGGCATCAAGACCATGGCGGTCGGTGAGATCATCGATGCCCATCAGGCTGAGGCCATTATTGCCAGCGGCCAGGCCGATATCGCGTTGATCGCGCGCCAAAGCTTGCGCGATCCCTATTGGCCGGCCCATGCCGCTGCGCAACTGGGCGTTCCGAGCAAGCCGATGATGCCCACCCAGAATGGCTTCTATGTCGGTACCTAGACTGCAGACCAGGCCTGCGTTTGGGCCTTAGTGCCGATTCGAGGGCCTTTTGGGTCTAAACCTCAGGCCCAGACCAGTCGGCGCCGAGTATTGATCATCAGCACCAAAACCAGACAGGCGCCGATAATGGCCGCGGGAAAGAGCACGGTGGTCACCGAATAGTGCTCTAACGCGAGGATCGCAAAGCTATTACGGGCCACAAAAAACACAAAGAAGGAGACGTTTTCGTCGTGCGGAAAATGATAGGCCTTGCGAATGGTCGGGCCAAAACCCAGCAGGTCGACCCCAGTCAACGCCACAACGGCCCAGAGCGGGTCGGATGTCAGGAACCAGATCGGCAAGGAAGCCAAAGCTGCGAGAAAGAACAACCAATCAACTTTGGAAATTGAAATATCAGCACGCTTTAAAAACGCCAACAGAGCAATAAAACAGGTAATCACACCGGACACTCCGATCGGCCAAGCACCCATCCCCCCTTCGGCCTCAAGCTGCGCAAAAAATACGATTACCGTGGTTATTCCCCAAATGATCCAGGTAAAAACATGCGGTTTGATTGCACCCGACAATATCGCGCGGATATAGGGTATAAACGTTACCAAGGTCAAGACGATGGCGACAACACTGAAGGCGAGTTTTAAGCTAAATTCCACAACTGAGACCTTTTTTTAAAAGGTTAGGATCGCGCCACTTGAGCGCATGATGCTATTCGGATCAGAGGGTCAGCCTGATCATCTGATGCCAACAGGCTCAGAATCCATCGGTACTGGCCATCTTCCGCCGCAGTGTACCTGCAATCTCGGTCATAAGGGTCGTTCGTTTCGAGCCCTCACCACCGCATAAGACAAAAAACTCCGCGCCAAAACCCAGTTTGAGAGCCGGGTCAATGCAAAAAAAATCGTCAAAAGCCAGGCGGCCAGAGGTTTTTTTGCTCTGAGCGCAACGCGACGCGCCCATTAGCGTGGGCGTGGGCGTGGGCTATTGAATTGTCGACTGAGCCCTCTATACTAGTTCTTTGTTTATCTGCCAATTTGCCAAGTGTGCAGCATGAACCTGTTCCAGCCAAAAGGGGCTCTACTTGAAGCGTTCTATACTAATTCCGATAAGCCTACTGTGTGCAACGGTCGCTTGGGCCGACACCATTAACTACCTCAATAGCGGACCTGCGGTAACCTTTGGCCCGATCAGCAATGCCAAGGTGGGCAGTTCAGGGCGATTTAATCCTGCCGTGCCGGCCACAAATGGCGATGTAAGCCGCATATCAATACTGGACCTCAGCGCGAATGTGCAGCTCAGGGGCTTGGGTGAATTTAATACCGTGATTGAGAACATGACCGACAAGGTCGACTCGATCGCGACCACCTTTGAGGATTTCGGTACCGGTGATGCCAGCGTTGGCGATGTATTGTCTGGTATAAATACGCTGGAAAGCACCTTTGATGACAATATCGAATTATTGGCCGATAGCTTTTATATCAAGCCAGGGGCCATTGTCAGCCTGCCATTGACGCCGTGGAATTTCAAATCGGGGTCATTTGGCACCTTTAGCCTGAGTGGCTCGTCCCTTACTCAGGCGCGCGCCAGCATCTTGCACGGCCCGATCGCTTTTGATATCGACGCGCAGCAAATCATCGATTCCAGCGCCGATGACGAAGAACTTGACCCAATCGATTTTATTCGCACAACATCGTCGTTGTATTTAAAGCAGGCTCAGGTGTTCAACGCTGATATTGCTTGGTCACGTGAGTTACCGGCAATCGATTTCACCTCGCGTCAGGGTATCAATGCGGTGGCCGGGCTACGCGCGACTCTAATCGCCTATAACTTGCAAAAAAACCTCTACCCTATTAAGGAACTTGCCCGCCAAGCAACAGACGACTCCGGTGTATTAATGGACGATATTACCGATGATATAACGGGTGGCTTTTCCGATTTTAACTATAATGTCTCGCTCGATGCCGGCATCACCTTGCAACGCCAAGAGACCTTGCTGGGCATCACGCTGTACCACCTGAACAGCCCAGAGTTAGACTATGATGTGCTCGGTGGCAACTGCGCGAGCATCACTGATGCCAACGACCAACTCGATTGTTTTCACGCTGAGTTTTTTGCCTCGATCGGCGATATTACCTTGCAAGAAAGCCACCGATTAACGCCGAGCATGACCGTCGATATCAGTCATACCTTCTTAGACAACTCGGTGGCTGTGGCCGGTGCGATCGATCTATGGCGCAAAAATGATCTCTTTGGCGATCAAAGCCAACAACTAAACTTAGGCTTAATGCTGCAACCGACCCAATGGTATTGGCCGCGCCTGCGCTTGGGTTACGGTAAAGACTTGCTCGACCCTGAACCCACACAATTGGGCCTGGGCTTGAGTCTGTTCAATTTTTTACAAATCGATACTCAGATCACCGCCGTTCTGGCTGACCTTTTCAGCGACGATCTCAGCACCCAGGGCAATTCGTTGCGCAGTGCATCGGCTTCCGCTTCCATTAATTTGGCTTTTTAAGGCCGGAGACAACTATGACTCACTATCTTTTTGCATTACCGGCGTTAATGGTATCCATAGCGCTCACCGGTTGTGAAGTAGCGCCCCAAGATTCTTCCGGCGTTGACAGTCGTCAAAGTCTCAATGGCTTGGCGGTCGATGGCCGAGTGGCCGGCGGTAAGGTCTGGGTCGACAGCAATGACGACTATGCCGTGGATGACTTTGAACCCTTCGCCTATACCGACAGCCAAGGTTACTACAGCAACAATCCCATATCCGGTGAAAACTATTGCGACCTGCCGGAGATTTCGGATGAATACCAGCGCTATTGCCTGGTATTTGGCAGCTCGATGGATTCAATGACGATTCGCATTGAGGGCGGCATCGATCTTAGTACCGGTGAAAAGTTAAAGGGCGTCATGGCCATGACCAGCACCTTTGATGAGTCAGGCGTTTCAGACACGCCACTGGTGATGTCACCCCTTACCACCCTGTTAAGTGCGGCAACCGATGATACGGAGCGCGAAGACATCCGCACAGCAATGGGGATCGAATCGGATGAGGACTTACGGGTCGACTTTTCAGCAGCCAACAGTGACAAAAACAAACGCTTACTGGCCAACGCCGTCGCGGTACAAAGCATGATGGACATCTTAACCGGTTCGGCCGATGCAGACAGCACGGAAACGGCAGCCCAACAGAAGCTGATTAAGAGCCTTTCGAAAAGCATTGCCACCAATAAGGTCGCCCCCGCGCAGTTTGATACAACGATGCTAACCAGCTTGGTAACTGAGGTGTCGACAGATGCGACCAAGCAAAGCTCGGTCTCGGCTCGACTGTTGGCTTTAAATGTCGAGATTAACAAGATAGCTGATATTACAAATACAGACGCCGATGTGAGAGCGCTGTTAAAAGCCTCCGAGGTGATCTCCCAGTTGGTCAAGAAGGAGGCCAGCGGTACCGACGCCGAGGCTATCAAGAAAATACTCGATTCGGGCATAGATACCCTAAGCGCTTCACTCAAAACCACCTTAACGGATGACACAGTAGGATTTGATATTACTAGTATCACCACCAGCTTGGTCACCGTCGGGAAGGCGGCAGTGACCAACAACACCGACTTTGATGTCACAGAGGTAACCGCTGCGGTCAATAATGCCAAGTTATCCTCCGATACCGTTTGGGGCGGTGGGTGGTTTGTTTTACAGCCCACAGGTTCCCAGGCTGATGACGTGTTACCCGGCGCCTACATCGCCCTTTACCTGGCCGGAACGGCTGAGTCAACGGGTGGCAAGTTAGGCCTATGCGTGAACGTCAGCTCTGCAACCAGCTCCGACCCGGAAGACAGTTTTGTGAATGAGTTTATCGGCGGCAGATGGGGAAACGGTGCAACTGGGGCCGTATCGTTAAAATTAGATTATGAAGGTCAGACGTTTGATGGCCAGATGAAAGCCAAGATTGAAGCAAACACTTTCCGCTTCGAGTCCGATGTTGATGGCACGATTGAGTCTGGCAACCTGGTTTTGGATGTAAATGGTGTTTCCGCCCTGACGAATGTGGCGTTGCCGACCTCGGCGGCTGATTGCGCCAATAAGGTTGATTCGGTGCTGTAAAACTCTGCGCATTAAACGACCCGCACTAAATGACCAACCATAAAAAAGCCACCCTAGGGTGGCTTTTTTGGCTCTGTTATTTAACCACCGTCTAAGGGATTAACCGCCTCAGGCAATCGCGGCGTGCTCGATTGCGGCTACAACCGCAGCGCCCAGCGCCAATGTATTGGCCTGGCCGCCCATATCGGGCGTCAGATGCTCGGCCTCACGCAACACGCTCTCCATAGCTTGCATCAGACTGTCATGCATCTCTGGCAAGCCCAGGTGTTGCATCATCATCGCGCCGGCCCAAATAGTACCCAGTGGGTTAGCAATGCCTTGCCCGGCTATATCCGGAGCCGAGCCGTGGACCGGTTCAAACATCGAGGGAAAGGTTTTTTCCGGGTTGATATTGGCCGAGGGTGCGATGGCAATGGTGCCTGTGCAGGCCGGGCCGAGATCGGACAGAATATCGCCAAACAGGTTGGAGCCAACTACGACATCAAAAAACTCCGGCATACGGACAAAGTTGGCGGTGAGAATATCGATGTGGAACTGATCGACGTTAACCTCCGGATACGACTGGGCGATCTCGGCCACTCGGCCATCCCAATAGGGCATGGAGTGATAGATACCATTGGACTTGGTCGCCGAACTCAGGTGTTTCTTCGCTCGGCTTTGCGCCAAGTCGAAGGCGTATTTGATAATGCGATCGGTGCCACGACGGGTGAACAGGCTTTGCTGAGAGACAATCTCGTGCTCAGTACCTTCGTACTGAATACCGCCAATCGACGAGTATTCGCCTTCCACGTTCTCCCGCACCACGTAAAAATCGATATCCCCCGGCTGCTTGCCGACCAAGGGGCACGGCACCCCCTCAAACAAGCGCACCGGGCGCAGGTTAACGTATTGATCGAACGCACGCCGGATCGGTAACAGCAGGCCCCACAGGGAAATATGGTCCGGTACCCCGGGAAAACCCACGGCGCCCAAATAGATGGCATCAAACTTACTCAGTTGTTCGATACCGTCTTCGGGCATCATGCGGCCGGTCTGATGATAGGTTTCACACGACCAGTTAAATTCTGTCCATTCGAACTCGACGCCATGCTTACGCCCCGCCGCCTCCAGGGCTCGCATCCCCACAGGGATCACTTCTTTACCAATGCCATCACCTGGGATTACCGCGATCTTTATCGTAGACATATTCAACTCCATGGCAGAACGTACAAAAAAAGCTTTAGGGTTATCAGCCGTCGATGGTAATACGGACACAAAGTGTGATTCAATTACTTATATGTAACATTAAGGATTACAAATCGTGAGCCTACTACCCCCTCTAGATGATGTGAAAGTGTTTGTCACCGCGGCGCGCCTGGAGGGCTTCAGCGCGGCGGCGCAAGAGTTGGATGTCTCTCCGGCCTATATCAGCAAGCGGATTGGTTTGTTGGAGAAGACCCTGGGGGTAAAGCTGTTTCTCCGCTCGGCCCGGCATGTCCGCTTAACCGTAGAGGGTAAGATCGCGTTAGACGGCTCCGAACGCCTGCTGGATACCTTTGCCCAAATGCAGCTTGAAATTGGTCGCGAGCAGCAGGTGCCCAGGGGCCGCATCCGCATCGCAACCAGCACGGGCTTTGGCTGTCAGTGTGTCGCACCGATCATTGCCGATCTGGTGGTGCAATACCCGGAACTGGAAATCGATTTGGAATTACTGGACCGTCCGATTGACCTGATCTCGGAAGGTTTCGATATCGAATTGCGCGTCGGCGGGGCTCTGGCGCAAAATCTGATCGCCAAACCGCTGGCGATTAACTACCGCGTCTTATGCGCCGCGCCGAGCTATTTGGAGCATGCGGGGGTTCCCAGGACGCTTCAAGACCTCAACCAACAGCGCTGCATTGGCATCCGAGAACGGGACCAAAGCTACGGTCGTTGGCGTCTTGAAACGGCCAAGGGGGCGGTCTCTATTCAGCTGGCGGCTGCGCTAATGACCAATAATGGTGAGGTGGCTAAACAATGGTGCTTGAGCGGCCAGGGCATTATGCTGCGCTCACTCTGGAACATTAAAGACGAACTGGCCAGCGGCGCGCTGGTACGGATCTTACCGGACTATTGGCAGCCGGCGCATATCAATGCAATCTATCCGGCGCGCCTGGAAACCTCAGCCAAGCTGCGGGCTTGCGTCACCCATCTGGAAACCGAGCTGCACAAGTATGTCAGCCCGCTGATCTAAAACCGGCGCCGAAGCGCAGCGCCTAAAATCGCCGGGTGCAGGAATCACTGATGGCGGTTCAACATAGCTATGGCCGCTAATCGACGATAAACAACTTAGCGCCGCCAGTCGTGGACGAGCGATGCCCCTCCGCATTATCGGCAACTTGGTAGCTCATACCCGGACGGAGTATAAACTCACGGCCATCGTCGAGCAGGGTGTGCAGCTCGCCCGCCAAGCACAATAGAATATGCCCCTTGGAACACCAGTGATCCGCTAAATACCCGGCTGAATACTCCACCATACGCACCCTGAGATCGCCAAAGTGGCGTGTGCGCCAATAGGCTGCGCCGGTTTCACCGGGATGTTCGGTGGCGTCGACTTCACTCCAGTCTGTAGTACCAAACGGTAAATCATCAATCTTCATGGCTTATTCCCTGAGTCGTCCCGTTAGTCGATTCTGCTAAGATATAGACCCTTTGAGGCTGCTGCAAATAGGTTGTTCGGCTGAGGAAGGGTTGCCTGAATCCTTACAGACTCACCTCGGCGCTCTCACGATCGGCTCCCCGGCCATGCTGTTAGCCTTTGCTGCTAGGCCACAGGCGCTTGAGCCTAAGAATTCACTCTAAACCGGAGAGCATATTGGCGCCATCAGCAAGTCGATTGGCGTGTTTCGCGAGTGCATGGCGCTTACTACTGCCCTACACTGCATGCATCAACCAACCAACAAACCAACAAACCAACCAACCAACCAATCAACCAACCAACCAACCAACCGCACATTAACAGCAAATTCAGGGGAGCATAACAATGTCAAATACAGCACTAATCACGGGCGCATCCGGTGGTATTGGCTTGGAGTTGGCGCGTATTCACGCGCAAAAGGGTGGCAACCTGATACTGGTGGCCCGCTCTGAAGCTAAACTGAACGCGTTAGCAGAGGAGTTAAGCGCGCAACATGGCATCAGCGTTACGGTGATCGTAGAAGACCTGGCGCAGCCGGAGTCGGCGCAGCGTATTTTCGATCAGACCGAAAAGCTGGGGCTGCAGGTCGACACCTTGATCAACAATGCCGGTTTTGGCGGCCATGGACTGTTTCATGAGCGCAGCCTGCTTGCCGAGCAGCAAATGATGCAAGTTAATATGATTTCTCTGACCAACCTGACCCACCACTATAGCCAAGGCATGGTGGCACGCAGGCAGGGTAAAATTCTCAACATTTCCTCCACGGCATCCTTTATGCCGGGCCCTCTGCAGGCGGTCTATTATGCCAGCAAAGCCTTTGTCACCTCCTTTACCCAGGCCATCGCACAAGAAATGGCGGAGTTTAATGTCACCGCCACGGCCCTGTGTCCGGGCCCCGTCGCAACCGGCTTTGTCTCGGCCGGAAATCTCGAAGGCGTTGATATTTTTAAAAACGCCAAAACAGCGCGCTCGGTGGCGCAATGCGGCTATACAGCGATGGAGCAGGGTGAGTTGGTCGCGTTCAATGAAGCCGGCCTTAAGTTTGCGCTAAATTGGATTATCCCTCTGTTGCCGAGAAAAATATTGTTAAAAATTTCTCGCAAAGCGATGGAAAAAACGTCCTAACGTGGGCCAACTTAGATGAAGAGCGCGAGTAATTTTAAGGTATCTGCAGGCTGGAAAATCATCTTGCGCGATATGGAAATCGACAGTCAACTGGTGTTGGCCTATGCCAAATTACCGTGCGACCTTCTCAGCCTGGAACATGCCACGCTCAAGCCAATTGAATACTTTCGCTTTTGGCATGGCATTGAAATGGCGGCAGGTAAGCGACAGGTACCGTTATTGCTGGCCGCTGCTATTTCAGTCGAGGCCTTTGATCCGCCGGTCTTTGCCGCCATTTGCAGTCCGGATTTAAATACCGCCCTGGCCCGCATTAAACAGTACAAACCGTTAATAGGGCCGATAAATTTGGCGCTCAGCGTCGGTGACCGTGAGACTTCCTTAATCATCAGCTGCTATGGCTATGGGGCTAACTTACCCAGCGCTTTGCAGTTGAGCGAATTGGTGTTCTTTACCCAGTTGGCTCGATTGGCGACCAGAGAATTCATCGTACCCAGCAAGGTTATATTGCCGGAGCTGCCGGAGGACCTAGCCGCTTACCAGGCTTACTTTGGCTGCCCACTGGTCGCTGGAGATCGAGTCGAAGTTTGTTTCTCGGCTCGGGACGCTGCCCGGCCCTTCTTAACGGCCAATGTGCCCATGTGGCATGTCTTTGCCGGTGCACTGAATAAGACACTGACAGAGCTGACAACAAGCGCCAACGCGGTTGAGAAGGTTCAGGCGGTGTTAATGGAATTATTACCCACGGGTGTCAGTTCCATTGAAGCCGTTGCGGAGAAGCTCGCACTCAGCAAAAGAACCTTGCAAAGAAAGCTAACGGACGAGTCCGATAACTACCACTCGGTACTGCAAACGCTGCGCTGCGACTTGGCGGAGCACTATCTCAATCGGCGCCACTTATCGTTGGGCGAAATTTCATTTTTACTCGGCTACCAAGAGGTTAATTCCTTTATTCGCGCCTTTACTCTGTGGAAAGGCGTGTCACCCGGCAGCTATCGGGCTGCCGAGTGCTAATCTAAACGCACTATATTGACGATGGGCACGTTGACGAGCACGAGAGCGGGTCAATAAAACCCAATCTCGGCAATTTCAAGATCGGCAATATGGTCCCGTCCAAACGCGACAATGCCTAGGTTACGCAGGCTCGAGGCCTTGGGCGATTTACTGAGCCAGCTGCTGGAGCGTTCAAAGGCCGACAAAGGCAATTGAATGGTCTGCCATTGCTCGCTGGTTTGAAAGCTCGCCTGATAGTATTGCCATGGCATGAGGCTACGCGAGGTGCGCAGATGCAGGTAATAGAGTTGGCCATTGCCGCGTACGGTTAGGTAGACACCGGTGGCTGAGTCGACGCTGCCTTTGGCGATATCGCGTCTTATTTGAATAAAGCCGCCATTGTTGGCGGTGCTGACCTGACCGCTCAAACGCACAACGGGTGCGCCCTGCTCGGCCTCAAACTCAGCCCGGCCTTGGGAGACCCCGCCCATGACCTGGTCACTGAAGTACTTCCAGCGCAGCTCCGGCTGCGCGTCAAATTTGTCGATCATCATCGATTCCTCGGCCATACTACTGGCGATTAGTCCTAGGCTCAGGCAGCTTGACCAGAGCAATTGGCGGATATAATGCATCTTCTGAACCCTTTTAACGTTTGTATTGAGTTGGGCAATAGGCGCGAGCCACATCAGGCGAGCGCAGTTGCAAATGCTTGGTTTTACGCCCGGTGACTCGTTGGCGCCAGAGCCGAAACGAACGCGGCTTCAGCTGAGCGCGCATCAATCGAATAACGGCCGACTCGTTAAGGCCGAAGAGTTGTTCGATGGCTTCAAAGGGGGTGCGGTCTTCCCAGGCCATTTCCACCACGCGCGACAGCTCACTGGCGTTTAACACGGCATCTGCGAGGCCGGCTAGGGGCTTGGTTGCACTGTTGGTCCTGGTACTGGTACTGGTACTGGCCATATTCTTACCTCTGGCTGGCATAATGTCTGGTGTAAGGGGTATCGAGTACTGCTGCGCTGCGCGCTCGCTAAGCTAGCTCCGCGACCATCACCGCGGCGACCAAAAGGTGCCCACTCACCACTATTAAGGTAATGCGTAAACGCATCGACTCATAGCTTCCGCCGAATAGGGCGCGCGTAGAACTAAATGCTTGGCTTGACCGTTCGACCCAGAGCAAACTGATATAACTCAGCGCCAGCAGGCAAATGGTTAGGATCATGATATTTGGCGCTACAGAGAACAGCAGCAAGCAAGACCAAGCCACTAGAGCAACCAGGTTGCTCAACAGGATCAACGCCCTGGCCTGTCCGGTCGGGCCATCCGACTGCGCCAGCCGGCTGCGCTCCCAAAGTGCGCCCGCTAAGAAACTCAGAATGACCGCACTGTAGGCCATAAAACCCTGCGCCGCCGACAGTCCGAACAGCACCGCGCTGTACCAGCCCAAACCACTCAAAGCGGCCTGAACCATTAGGCCTGCGAGTAGCACAAAGGGCAGTACACCCAGATCGCCGAGCAGTGAGGTCAGAGGGTATCGCTTGGTGGCTGGGGGCACTTGTTCAACCATAGGGTTTTTCGTTATCGGGATGATTGGTGCAGATATACGGCTGGCGGGGTGATTCAGATGCCTTTACCCGACCCGCGCATAAGTCTAAATGGCGGCCTGCGGCGTAATTACCCGACTCATTTATTTCAATCAGCGCGCTGGCGCGGAGAAACTCGCATATGAACAAGGTCGGCCTGTTTTGGTTTAACCATGATCTTCGTGTAGACGATAACGCCGCACTCTTGCGGGCTGCGGCTGAAGTCGACACGCTAATCTGCCTGTACTGCGCAGAAACCTTAGTAACCGGGCCGGGCTCGAAGCTGCCGGCCGGGCTATCAGCCCATCGGCGAGAGTTTTTATTTGCGTCACTGGAAGATTTAGACGCCCAGCTCAACCACTACGGTCAGAGGTTGGTGGTCCGCCTAGAGTCTCCTCTGGAGGCCATTGCGCAACTGATCACCGTGCATAACATTACCCATCTCTATCGCTCTAACCATGTCGGCCACTATGAAAACACTCTTTGGCAGACCTTGGCGAAGCGCTACAGCCAACTTAGCTTCACCGAATGCCATACCCATACCCTGTTTGAGCCGGCGCAACTGCCCTTCGCGCTGGACCAATTGCCCGATAGTTTTTCCGGTTTTCGGCGCCTGATTGAGCGGCAAAAAATCACTACGTTGATCGCGGCGCCACTTGCTGCGCCCAGCTCACTGCCTGCGCCCGCGCGAGTAGCCGATCTGGCCTGGCAAACGGTTTGGCAAGAACACTTCCCCGCCAGCACCGACACCTCGCCTCTGTTTACTGGAGGAGCTCATGCCGGACAGGCGCATCTTAGAGGTTACTTCGCCCGGGATCTGGCAAGCGATTATAAGCAGACGCGCAATGGCTTAGATGGCCTGGATTATTCGACAAAATTCTCACCCTGGCTGGCCAACGGCTCGCTCTCGGTGCGCCGTATTCTGCAGCAGCTGCAACAATATGAAGCACGGGTCGGCGCCAATGATTCGACCTACTGGATTTTCTTTGAACTGCTATGGCGTGAGTATTTTCAATGGTACGGCCACAAATATTCACAACGCCTATTTGCCTTTGCCGGCATTAACCAGAGCGCGCCGGCGACCAGCTTTTACCCAGAACGGTTCAAAAAATGGTGTGTCGGCAATACGCCCTACCCCCTTATTAACGCCTGTATGAAATCCCTCAATGCCACCGGCTATCTGTCCAATAGAGGCCGCCAATTGGTGGCCAGCTGCTTTGTGCATGAGCTCGGCTTAGACTGGCGTCATGGTGCGGCCTATTTGGAGGAACAGCTGATAGACTATGATGTTGCCTCGAACTGGGGCAATTGGCAGTATCTGGCGGGGGTCGGTGCCGACCCGCGCGGGCACCGCCACTTCGATTTGCGCAAACAGGCTAAAATTTATGACCCGGACGGTGAGTTTGTCCAACGCTGGGCCAGCGACCAAACGTTACTGCCCTTAGATTCAGTCGACGCCGTCGGTTGGCCGATCTAAGTTCATTCCTTATTAAAAAGCAGCCATGACCATGAAAACCTATCACAGCCTTCGGCTTATTCTCGGTGACCAACTCAATGCCCATCATTCTTGGTATCAAGAGCAGGATGAGGGCGTGCTCTATGTCATCGCCGAGCTGCACCAAGAGGCAACCTATGTCCGTCATCACATCCAAAAGGTTTGCGCCTTTTTTGCCGCCATCGAAGGCTTTGCCAATGCGCTCCGGTCGGCAGGTCATCAGGTTCGCCATCTGACATTGGACGACACCGCAGGCTTTGCAGACCTCAATAGCTTGATTGCCGCCCTGTGCACGGAGCACGGCATTGAACACTTTGACTATCAGCAACCCGATGAATATCGTCTCGCCGAACTATTGAAAGCCTTAGACTTGGGTATTCCCATACGCTGTTGCGACAGCGAACACTTCTTGCTCAAGCAGACCGAGTTGGCCAGCTATATCAAGGTTGGCAAACACAATCGCATGGAGTCGTTCTATCGCAAGCTGCGCAAACGCTTTGATATTCTCATGGTCGGCGATCAGCCGCTGGGTGAACGTTGGAACTTCGATGGCGAAAACCGCAACAAACTCAAGGCCGCCGACCTTGCACAAATTCCCCAACCGCTGGTGTTTGCCAATCCGGTCGGGCCCTATTTGGAACGCATTCAACGCCACCAGATCGATACCTTAGGGCGAGCCACAGACGATCTGCTCTGGCCGGTTAATCGCCAGCAATCTTTGCAGCTGCTGGAATTCTTTTGTCAGCATTGCTTGCCCAATTTCGGCCGCTTTCAAGATGCCATGACCGAGCACGGCGAGTCGCGCTGGAGCCTGTATCATTCGCGGATTGCCTTTGCGCTCAATAGTAAAATGTTGCACCCGATGCAGGTGATTCAGGCCGCCTTAACGCGTTTTGAGGAGGCCAACAGCGGTATCGACCTGGCCCAGGTTGAGGGCTTTATACGGCAGATTCTGGGATGGCGCGAGTATGTCCGCGCCGTCTATTGGGTCAACATGCCCGACTATGCCAAACTCAATAGCTTCGAAGCCAAGCGCGATCTGCCGGAATTTTTCTGGCACGGCAACACCAAGATGGCCTGTATGAAGCAGGCAATTGATCAATCGCTCGATTACGCTTATGCCCATCATATTCAGCGTTTAATGGTCACCGGTAACTTTGCCATGCTCGCGGGGATCGACCCGGATCAGGTCGAACGCTGGTATTTGGGCATCTATATCGATGCGATTGAATGGGTTGAAATGCCCAATACCCGGGGCATGAGCCAGTTTGCCGACGGCGGTCTGATTGCCACCAAACCCTATGCCGCCAGTGGCAGCTATATCAACAAGATGAGCGATTACTGCAAAGGCTGCCATTACGACGTCAAAGAACGTTTTAGCGAACAGGCCTGCCCCTTTAACAGCCTCTATTGGCACTTTTTGCAGCGCCACAGTGAGCGCTTTTCAAACAACCCGCGCACCGCCATGGCATATCGCACCTGGGACAAGATGGACCCGCAGGTGCAGAAGGCGTTGCTGAACCGAGCCGATGACTGCCTGACGAATTTAGAACAGCTCTAGGGCTGTTGTTCAAAGCCAATCAAGACCTTGGCAACATTGACCCCGATGGCTTCCACCGCGTAGCCGCCTTCCAATAAAAATAAGGTCGGCAGCTGCACCGAAGCGATGGCAGCGCCAACGCTTAGGTAGTCGTCCGTGGTAAGCTTAAAGAAGGAAATGGGATCATGCTCGAAGGTGTCGACGCCTAAGGAAATAATCAAGCGATCGAAGCCGCCTGCCTGGATAAGCTGCAGCGCTTCGTTCAGACCGACCTGCCATTGCGCAAAGGTGGTACCCGGACCGTAGACCCAGTTATGATTCGCCCCCTCACCTGGCCCAGCACCGATTTCATTTTCGTAGCCGCTAAAGTGCGGAAACACCAGCAAGGGATCACCGTGCAGACTGAAAAAGTGCACATCCGCGCGTCGATAGAAAATATCTTGGGTGCCATTGCCGTGATGGAAATCCACGTCCAAAATGGCAATTTTTTGATCGCCCTGATCGAGAAGATACTGCGCGCACACGGCGGCGTTATTAATAAAGCAATAACCACCGAAGTAGTCAAAGGCCGCATGATGGCCCGGTGGCCGACACAGGCCAAAGGCATGCTCGCCGTGGCCAACCTGCTCAGCCGCGGTCAGGGCGACTTGGCAACTGGCGTAGGCGGCTTCCCAAGTACCATCACTGATCGACGATTCGGCCGCAAAACTGTAATAGCCCAATTGGCCATCGATGTCTGTGGGCACAACCTGCTGCATGCGTCTACCCGGCCACACGGCGGGAATGGCTTCACCCGCCTTGCCGGTGTCCTGCCATTGTTGCCAGCAGGTGGTTAAGAAATCAATATAGGCGGCATCGTGAGTTCGGGTAATGGCCGCCAAACCAAAATCTTTCGGGTCCAACCATTGGGCAATACCCGACTCGGTTACGCTCGACTTAACATACTCGGCGCGTTCGGGACTTTCGTAGGGCGTGACCAGTTGGCCGCCGTCCAATTCGGTCTTGGGATGACGTTGCCAATGAGCCTTGTCATAAACTGCTTTCATAAGGTGCCCTAAATTAGATTAACATGGAGGTAGCGCCTGGGCTGCTGCGCAACCGAGACGGCTAACGACGCCCTTCAGACGACGCTTTTGGGCGCGCTAAGCGCTTTACTATAGAACCCAGAAGGATCAAAACAGCATACGCGTCGCTTTCCAGAAGCAAGCATGGAACAGGCATCCTTGATCCGCTTGGCGCGCGTTTTGGCCTGTTTGGCAGAACAGACCCAATGAATCCAGTCTAACCGAGCAAGCACCGTTGTCTCTTCCCAAATGGTTCGCGCCTCAGGTGCTGCGGCAAGCGCCTCTCGCAAGTCTGATGGCGCGTCGGGTTCTGGTTCTTGCTCAATGGCCCAGATGTCCAGTGTCACCATATCACCGCTTTGCAAACCGGTCGCGCTAAGCAAGGCCTGACTGAGTCGCAACCAATGACTCAACTGGCCATCCGGCTCGAGCATCGCCTGAAAAGGTTGAGCGTTGAGGATACCTTCAACGGTCGTCCGGCCGCGCCGGGGCAGTTTATTGCTCGCGCTCTTGGGCAAAATCACAAAAGCCCAGGGTAACTCGCCTGTTGGTTGCGCTGGCCGCATGAGCTTGGCGGTGAACTGAGATCGGGTGTCGATTTGGGTCATTGCGAATAAACCTGTCGAATAGGCTGTTATGGATTGGTCTCATGGGTGGATATTATCGTTTTGCTGTTAACGGATACATCAAAATATTTTGCTTTGACCGCGAGATACTCTGGGTCTGTGAAAAAATCGTCCATATGTTTTTGACTTGGGAAAGCAATCGTAAACAGGCGATTAATTTTATCCTCGGTTTTGGACAGCAAGACTTCCGACACCCGAAAATCGAAACCAAAGGCCCCTCCAAAGGACTGTAAGATCGGCATCATGGCCGCTCGATAGGCCTTATAGCCTTGGTCATCGATCACGTCCAGACCCATTATGCGTTCATATGCCATTGCGCTGTCCTTTAGGTTGCTGAGGTTACTTTGATTGATAGATTGGATAGCTTAGCTAAGGCCCAACGCGCGGCCTCATTCATCCTGATAAAACGTTTGTGCACCGGCGGACCGATCGAGAGACGGCTCGACGGCCCTGCGGGTGCCGGCATTAGTGCCTGCCAAAGAATTGAAGCAGCTCGTCACAAACCGCCTCAGGTGCTTCCTCGGGCAGAAAGTGTCCACACGCCAAGGCAGCGCCGGTAAGTTGCTCGGCATACTGCTGCCAGACATCCAGCACCTTATAGGTGCGACTGACAAAGCCATTTGCACCCCACAAGACCAGCAGAGGGCAACTTATCTTAGTCTGGCTATCGGCCTCATCGTGTTCCAGGTCAATGCTCGCGCCAGCACGATAATCCTCACAGGTTGCGTGAATGGATTCCGGCTTGGTGTAACAGCGCACGTATTCCGCCACCGCGGCGGCGGCAAACACCGCACCGGGTGCGCTCCAGCGCTTGAGTTTCTCTTTAAGATAATAGCCGGGGTCCGCACCGATCATCCGCTCGGGCAAGCCATCTGGCTGGATCAGAAAAAACCAATGATAGTAGCCCGTGGCGAGCTGTTGGTCGGTATGTTGAAAGACATGACGCGTCGGTGCAATATCCATCACACAGGCCTTCAGAATGGCCTCAGGATGGTCTAAGGCCATCCGATGGGTCACCCGAGCACCGCGATCGTGACCGACCACAAAAAACTCATCGTAACCCAGCGACGCCATCACTTCGATCATGTCCGCAGCCATCGCGCGCTTCGAATAGGGATAATGATCTGCGGTGCTCGGTGGCGTCGAACTGTCGCCATAGCCGCGCAGATCGGGGCATATTACATGGAAGTTTTGCGCCAATATTGGGGCAATCTGATGCCAAATCACATGGGTTTGCGGATAGCCATGCAATAACAGCAGGGGTCGACCCGAGCCGCCGTGTACCAGGTTAATTTGCGCGCCACTGGTGTTGATTTTAACCTTTGTAAAGGTCTCTCCGAACATGAATCCACTTCCCTTAATGGCTGTTAACGCCCTAATTCATTGGCCGGCGTTGTTTCTGTCGCTAATCTGGTCTGGTCTGATCTGGTCTGGTCGCTGCTTAGCGATCCGCGAGTGACTCGCGCTATGCGAACGCCGCCCTCAGGCGACCCTTTTGGGCGGAATGGCGTAGGTACCCACGACATGTGCCACGGGGTCGGTATTGCCCTCTGAGTAGAGTGACACCTCGCCCACCGCCAGTGTCTTGCCGACCTTCAAGAGCGTGCACACGGCAATAATGTCTTTGCCCGAGGCGGGTTTGCGCAGGAAGTTGATGGTCAGACTCGTGGTGACGGTTAGCGCGACCAGGCCAATTTCGCCCAAAATGGCGACGTATAGGGCCACATCGGCGACGGTCATCAAAACCGGCCCTGACACGGTGCCACCCGGGCGCAGTTCATTGAAGCCCACGGGGTGCCTGACGGTGGCAGACATATCGCCCAAGGACTCGACGGTGCATTGGGTTTGAGGGAATTCAGACTTCAAGAAGGTGTCCATTTCGTCTTGTGAAACCATGCATCTCTCCAAATACGCTATTATTTTTATTCTATCGCTCGATACGCTGTTAACGCTGAGTTTTTGGACTATTTTGACGAAAACGGCAATGCCGCCAATATAACCGATTCATTTGGCTAAACATACTGACCGAGCCGCTTTGGACCAAGCGTTGGCGCTTATATCGAGCATAACGGCACGTTATACAGAACCTGATTGCTGGGTAAAATGCGTCGGCAGTGCGGGAAGTTTACTGATGGGCTGGTTAGACCTAAACCGCCCGGTGGTAGTCGAATAAATGCCTCGTTCGGTGACACAGGGACACCAGCAGTAACATCAAGGGCACCTCAATCAACACACCCACTACGGTAGCCAGGGCCGCCCCAGAGGACAAACCAAAGAGCACAACCGCGCTCGCGATCGCTACTTCAAAGTGGTTGGAGGCGCCAATTAATGACACGGGCGCGGCGTTGTCATAAGACAGTCTGCACCATCGGGACAGGGCAAAATAGCCGAGGGAAAAGATAACTAGAGTTTGAAATATTAGGGGTATGGCTATCCAGAGGATGGTTAGCGGATTGCCAATAATTACGTCTCCCTTGAACGAAAAAAGTAAGATTAGCGTACTCAGCAGCGCCATGATGCTAACCGGGGTCAACCACGGCACAAAGACCTGGTTAAACCAGAGCAAACCCTTGGCCTGAATAACACCTTTTCGGGAAACATAACCCGCCATTAATGGCAAAGCGACGTAAATAGAGACCGACAAGACCATGGTCTGCCAGGGTACCGGCATGGCATTCACATTGAGCAATAGACCGCCCAAGGGTCCATATAGCAAAAGCATTAGCAGTGAGTTGAGTGCCACCATAACCAGTGTCAGCCCGTCATTGCCTTTGGCTAAGTGCCCCCACATCAGCACCATCGCCGTACAGGGCGCAATGCCCAACAGAATCGTACCGGCTATATAACTGCGCCACAACTCGACCGTTTCGCCAGTGGCTAAGATCTCGGTGCCGGGTAACAGATCTTTGAATAGGTACCCTAAAAACAAATAGGAAATGGCCAACATGCTAAAGGGTTTAATCGCCCAGTTGATGAACAGCGTGAGCAGAACGGGCTTGATCGCATTCGATGATTTGAGAACTTGCGAAAAGTCTATTTTGACCATGATAGGGTACATCATAAAAAACAAACAAACCGCTATCGGAATGGACACCTGATAAACAGAGAAGTCATTCAGGGTGGTGGCAAAAGACGGTCTAACTGCTCCTAACAAGGTGCCGCCAACAATGCAAAGCAACACCCACAGAGTCAAATAACGTTCAAAAATTGATAATGTATTTTTCGGCATGCCGGTTACCTCTGCCTCCGCAAATCCACCAAGCTGACCGCGTTGAGACAAATCATACAACAAAGCCGTACAGCACAGAGGCACTATGTATTGACTTGAGGTGGATTTACCGCGCCGGTATAAATGTAGCCGTCGGCTGGGACCGAAACCATTCGGCCAGTCTACGCGAGACAATTCTTGCCGCCGCCGATGGTGGTTCTGATTCGCGGACCAATGCTGACCACGCCAGATCGAGCTGATCGGCGCCGACGCTTACCACCGCGATACTCTTGTTATTTATCGCCGACTGAACGGCCCATTTTGACAGAATGCTAATGCCAAACCCCGCGGCTATTCCTGCCGGCGCGTGGCTTTCGGTGGCGGGCTGTTTTTTGGCGCCGTTGGCCGTCGCCACTCAGGTGCAGTATCTGTCGAATCCCAAGAAAAAATTACCAACAGCCAATAGGATGGCGTGGATGCCACGCGGCCATATTCTGGTACTGTTGCCTATCGCTTTGTGGATTGCCCCTGCACAGGTTGTGCCGGTGTCGCCCACTGGCTTCCTTGCCGTGTTGGGGATTGCCATACTCGCCGCCACAATACCTCAGGTTTTATTTATGGTCGGGGCACCCAGAACCCTGTGCTGACGAGAATGCCTTGGTCGGTTCGCTGGAGTTGGTGGTTGCCCTGCTTACCGGGGCTATTTTAATAGGACAAAATTTAGCTCGGTTGGAAATAACCGCAATGGTCCTAATTATGCTGGCATTATTTATTAAGCAAGTGGACGTCAAAACTCACCATAAGGCTTTGGTTTACAACTAATCAATGTAGCGGCCGATTTCTGGACGAAGGTTTTTGCAGTGGATGACCGGAAACAATCGCCTGATAAAAACGCCTGACATCGTCAGATTTTTCTTATGGCTTATTTTTTATCTTCTGCTCTCTGCAACACCCTCCCTCTGGGTTCGTTGCCCTCATGCAGCACGACATCGGAGTGCAGGAATTGCGCGGCCTCGGCGGAATCCTTCACCTTAGTGGCACTGCGTGCCAGCATTTCCGCTTCAAATTCATTTAACACACTCGCCCTTAGACCCTGCTGCCGCCATGGCGTTGAGGGACCACAGTTTTTTGTGATTGCTCGAGCCAGCGCGAGCGCATCGAGCAAGGCTTGATTTGCGCCCTGGCCTTTAAAGGGGCTCATAGGATGGGCCGCATCGCCGATCAGGGTAACCTGCGCGCCTTGCTGCAACTGGCTTGACTCAAGCAAGGCTCGGTCGTACACCGGATAGCCAGAAATTTGCGCTTCATGAGTGGCCGTTAAGATTTGTGGGATGGGAGCGTGCCACTGACAACGGCGCAGCGCCTCTGCTTTGAGTGCCTCGGGGCCTTGCGCGCTCAAGGCTTGCGCCGCCTGCTCGGGCATGGGGTAACTCAGTTGCCACATAATAGAATCGGCTGCATAGGGCATGAGGTAAATCCGCTCATGGCCATTGGCGGTCTGGAATACCGTGGCTGAATCCAGCAAGGCACGGTCCACTCCATCAATCGCGTCGAGCGGACAAATGCCCAAAATCACAATACACCCCAGGTAACGCAATGGCGCGACGTCCTCGCCCATCAGTAACTGCCGCACCGAGCTGCGAATGCCATCCGCGCCCACTAACAGATCGGCTTTAACCTGCTTTGTGCCCCCCGCAACTTGAAAGCTCAGTTCAACACCCTCACCGTTTGTCTGGCTGTACTGCACCAACTGATGACCCCACTGCACCGCGGTGTCGTCACCGAGCTGCTCAAGCAAGGCCAAACGCAACGCTTGCCGAGCGATGTGCACATTGGTGCGCGTCGAGCTTTTAAGCGCCGTTGCGGCCAAGTCGCGGATGCCCCAGTCGGCGATCACCGTGCCATCGGGGGTGTGAACCACATGCCGGGTCGAAACCACCCCCTCCTCCAGGGACACGATGCCCAGACCCTCGATCGCCCGACTGGCCTGCTGCAAGGTAAGGCCGTACCCCTGAGATCGTGCCGCGAAGCCACTGTCGCGTTCAAAGAGAGTAAAGGGAATTCGGCGATGTAAGCAGGCCACCGCGAGCGCGACTCCGCCTATGCCAGCGCCAACAATGGCTAGATAGGGGTAGTTCTGATAATCGGGGGTGCGGTCCAATGTGGCTTGACTGGCGCCCTGAATTAACCCTGAGCCGCTGCAATTTTGGCAGGCGTCAAGGTGCCCCTTGGGCCGAACGGGGGCCGTGCCGGCGTGCGGCGCTGTTTGAAATTGCGCTAAGTCCCGCTGGTAGCGCAACCGCACACTCTTGCGAATGGCCTTACTTTTCTGACCGCGGCCCTGACATGCTGGGCAAAGGGTCCAGTTATCGGTGATTTTCTTTACTGTGTTGTTGTTCACTGCATCCTCCTGCCCATTGGGTAACCGGCGATTAATCTATGACCTTAGGCCCGGCTTACCTCAGCATAGAAAAAGCCAACAAGAGTGTTTTTTTCACATTAGAATGCGGCTCACCCCGTGCTATTTGGGACAGAGCACTGCTGACTTGGGTGTCGACATAGCTCGCAGCAAATTGTGATGGCAGGTCTGCCAGAAATTCACCTCTTGCCTTCGCGCGCTCGATCCATTGTTCGTATGCGGTCAAGAATTGCTGATGGCTACGGTCTATTTGTTCTCGAGTCGCAGCCCCCACCCGCATACGTGACTCATGCATTTTCACCAACAGGCATCCCTTGGGTAACGCTTGATTATCTTGGGCCTGGGTCACAAAGGACACCAGATTCTCGAGCGTCTCTCTAAACGGGGCATCGGTGGTCAGGCTTTGCAGTATTGGTGTCAGCATTTGGTTTTGATATGCGACAAGCACCGCTTGCATCAAGCCATCTTCATTTTTGAATTCACGGTACAGGCCCGGCTTAGAGACGTTGGCTCTTCTACAAATCTCATTTACCGATACACCAGCAGCGCCCTCTTGCCAATAAGCTCGCATGGCTACATCAATTATATGATCACGATTGAGGGTCTTCGGTCGCCCTCTTGAAACCTTCACGGTGTCTGCACTCATCTATTGGTCACACCCTGTATTGATATTGACTCTGTTACTTTCTTTAAATATAGTACCGGTCAGTATTTATTTAAACAACCTACATTTGGAGTATGTCATATATGAGTAACGAAAAAGTATTGCTTACGGGTATTTCTGGTTTTATTGGGCTTCATTGTGCCCAGCAGCTTTTGAATGCAGGCTTCGACGTGCGCGGATCGGTGCGCAACGCCAGTAAAGAGAAGGAAGTACGTGAAACACTTTCTGCAGCATCCGTTGATACGACAAATCTATCCATCGTCGAACTCGACCTGACCTCCGACAAGGGTTGGGACGACGCTGCAACTGGTTGCGACTATGTGATGCATGTTGCCTCTCCCTTTGCTATTGCGAACCCTAAGACCGAAGATGAGATGTTTATTCCAGCGGTTGAAGGCACCTTACGCGCGCTCCGAGCCGGTCAAAAAGCAGGTGTAAAGCGAGTAGTACTGACCAGCTCGGTGGTCGCAATGTTTGGCAGTATGAAGACGGGAACATTTGGCCCTAAAGACTGGACCGACACCACCTCGGTGCAGGTCAACACCTACGCCAAGAGTAAGACCCTGGCCGAAAAAGCCGCCTGGGACTTTATTGAGAATCAGGCTGGAGAAACGCCAATGGAAATGGTCAGCGTGAACCCGGGTGGCGTATTCGGCCCGCCATTGGGTCGTGATATCACGGGACAAAGCATGGCTATGCTGGATCAGATGCTGCGCGGGAAAATGCCCATGCTACCCAAGATGTCCTTCCCAATGGTCGATGTCCGTGACGTTGCAAAGCTGCATGTCCAAGCTATGACCACTGCCGATGCCGCGGGAAAACGCATTGTCGCGTCAACGGCACAGCCCGGTAGCTTTATCGAAGCCGCTCAAATCCTCAAAGACCAGGGCTACAAAGGGCCCAGCACGAGAGTGGCACCCAGTTCTCTGCTGCGCTTCGTGGCGCTCTTTGATCGGGAAGTAAAGGGTATGGTTGGCATGCTGGACATGAACCTCATGGCTGACAACGCACAAACGCTTTCTTTGTTTAACTGGACACCAATAGAATTTAAGCAATCGGTGCTGGACGCTGCTGCCGCAGTGCAGGACATAACGCGCTAGCGGAGCAGGAGCAGATTAGGCGTGCGTTGCCAACAGTCTATTGAGATTTGGCACGCGCGCCCTATGACAAGATCGACCGATTAGGTTTCTATTTTTACAGATAAAAACACCATCTTTTTGCATATTAGACTAACTTACCAAGCATAACTCGATTTAACGACAACACCGTTAAACCAGGCAAAATTATAGGACTTAGAACTGTTGGCGCCGCCCTCAATGGTTCGATAACCACCAGAAAATTGCCATTTATCATCAAGCCTATATTGAGCCAGCAAGGCTATATCCAAGGCCCGCCCCTTCGGTGCAAAGGCAGAATCGGTATCCAATAATAATGACCATTTTTGGTTGAACGCATAGGCGGCTCGAACGGCCAATAGCGGCACAACGCCAATAGCTTCAGCACCATACTCACTGGACTTACCGTTCTGGCTCAGTTTAATACGGGCATCGCGTAAAAACAGCGTGGCACCCAAGTCAACCTGCCATTGCTCAGCATCGACTAGCTTATAGAGATAACGTAATCGATAGCTGCTGAATTGATATCCCGCCTCAATGGTTTCATCTTTGGAAAAGGTCTCACCAACAAATACAACGTCTTCATCGAGATTGCCTACCTGGGTATACGGAAAGGGTGCCAGGACAACTTGCAGCTCCTGCTTATCTGACGCTAACCACACTAGGGTTAGCCGTGCCGCAACAAAAGGGTCAGCGCCGATATCGTTAATATTAAAGCGGTCACCCTCGCTATCATTGGGTATCTGCACCCTATTGTGGTCTGCTATAAAGGTGCCCAATTCAATATCAACGAGCACGTCGGAGAATGCAGAGCAGCTGAGGCTTAGCGCCAAGAGTGGAAGAATCCTTTTACTCAATTTTGTACCTCGATGAGTTTTGTGGTTATTAATAATTAGTATTCCATATCGTTGTCCGCAGCAATGCCGCGTTCGCATCGGCAATATCATGCTGGCTGAACACTTCAATGTCGTTTTGCTTAAGTAAGGCAGCGGTAACGCCAACCCCATTGATTTTAGTACTGGTAAAGTGCCCATCGTAAATTGCTGTGCTGCCGCATGAGGGGCTATGCTCAGTCAATACTGCGACCCTGATATTGTATTTTTTGCACAACACCAACGTCATTTCAGCGCCCTTTTTGAAATGGGCCGTCACGTCCAATCCGACATCTTCAATAACGAACGCGCTGCCCGCCCAAACATCGAAGCCATCGCCGGCTGTTATTTCTGCCGGGGCTCTTGGTATACTCATGCCGGCATCCACTTCGGGGCATACTGAAATTACTCGCCCAGCGGCAATCCATTGAGCGAGAATTTGATCAGCGATGGGAAACGCTTTGCCGTCATAGCGAACTTTCTTACCGAGCAGACAAGCACTTATAAGAACTTTTTCCATTACCGCCTCTTTGCTTAGAGGAAAGCCGCCGCCAGGCGTATAAACGGGGAACTTTCCTCTAGCCTGGACCCAGTGTTATAGCGTCAACGCTAACTCAGTAGCTTCCTTAATTGCTCGTTTGGCATCGAGTTCGGCCGCGACATTGGCGCCGCCAATCCGATGCACAACCAACTGCAAGCCCTCTGCTTGTTGCATGGCCTCTAACGCCTCCTCCAGCTCCCGCTGGGGCGTTTGCCCGGCGCAGATAACGATGGTGTCTACGGCCAATATCTGGCGTTCACCGCCAATGGTGATATGCAGGCCGGTGTCGTCGATCTTGTCATAGCTAACCCCATTGAGCATGGTCACGCCCTTATGTTTTAGGGCCGTGCGATGGATCCAGCCGGTAGTCTTACCCAGCTTGCCACCGACCTTCGAATTTTTGCGCTGCAGCAGAAAAATTTCCCGCGCCGGGGGCACTATTGTAGCCTGTTCGGCCAGACCGCCGGGCCGGGAACCATGCAGTTCAACGCCCCACTCGGCTAAAAATTCTGCGGCGCTTTGGGGCTCGGTTGGATTGTGGTCAACCAGGTATTCGGCGGTATCAAAACCAATACCGCCGGCCCCGATAATGGCGACGCGTTTACCGACCGGCTTCTTATCACGCAATACCTCGAGATAGTTCAGTACCGAGAGGTGATCGGCGCCGGGCATATCAATTGAACGGGGCACGATACCGGTTGCCAGCAGTATGGTGGCAAAACCCTGATCGACCAGTTGGCGTGCCGTTACCCGCGTGTTCAGGCGAACCTCAACACCCAGTTGGGCCAAGCGCACCGAGAAGTAACGCAAGGTTTCGGCAAACTCTTCCTTACCGGGTATCTGCAGGGCAATATTAAATTGCCCGCCAATCCGGTCGGCTCCCTCAAAGAGCACCACCTGATGGCCACGTTCGGCCGCGGTGGTGGCGGCGGCCAAGCCCGCGGGACCGGCGCCGACCACCGCGATGCGTTGCGGTTTAAGCGCGTCGGTCTGAATCAGGCGGGTTTCATTGGCGGCAAAAGGATTCACCAGACAGGAGACTTCGCCCCCAACAAAGACGTGATCGAGACAGGCCTGATTGCAGGCAATACAGGTATTGATCGAATCGGCTTGCCCGGCGGCGGCCTTGTTAACAAAGTTGGGATCGGCCAAAAACGGCCGGGCCATGGAGACCATATCGGCCATGCCGGAGGCGATAATATGTTCACCGACCTCAGGGCTGTTGATCCGATTGGTGGTGATCAGCGGCAGCGACAGCTCCTGCTTCATGCGTTCGGTGACTTGGGCAAAGACCGCTCGGGGCACACAGGTGGCAATGGTTGGAATGCGCGCCTCGTGCCAACCGATGCCGGTATTGATCAGCGTGGCGCCGGCCTGTTCAATGGCCTTACCCAGCTGCACAACCTCTTGCCACGTGCTGCCGTCTTCCACCAGGTCGAGCATTGAGAGTCGATATATAACAATAAAGCGCTCGCCCACGGCCGCGCGGATGCGCCGCACCACCTCGATCGGCAGGCGGATGCGGTTTTCATAGGCACCGCCCCATTCATCGGTACGCTGATTGGTGCGGGTGCAAATAAACTGATTGAGGAAGTAACCTTCCGAACCCATCACTTCCACACCGTCATAGCCGGCTTGCTGTGCCAGGGTGGCACAGCGCACAAAGTCATCAATCTGCCGTTCGATACCGGCGCTGTCCAAGGCGTTGGGGGTGAAGGGATTAATCGGTGCCTTGAGCGCCGAGGGCGCCACCAGTATGGGCGTATAGGCATATCGGCCGGCATGCAGGATCTGCATGCAAATCTTGGCGCCCTCAACGGCGTGTACCGCCTCGGTAATTAATCGGTGTTGCGCCACTTCGGCGTCATTCATTAACACCGCCCCGCCCTGCACACCAACGCCTTCGAGGTTCGGGCCGATCCCGCCGGTCACGATAAGACCCACGCCGCCCTCGGCGCGCGCTTTAAAGTAGGCGGCTTGGCGTTCAAAGCCCTGGGGTCGTTCTTCCAAACCGGTGTGCATGGAACCCATCAATACACGATTGCGCAGGGTGGTAAAACCTAGGTCTAGCGGTGCCAATAGATGCGGGTACGGTGCTGGTGTCATAGTCATGCCCTGTGGTCTCAAGAGATGGCGAATAGCGTGGCGATTCAACGCCGACTAAGGATCGGCTTAAACGGTCGCGGTGAAAACAACGTGAGCTAAACAGTAATGCGATGGCTATACTGCAGCAATACCCAAAAATAACAATCAGGTACCTTTAAATGACAATCAGCTTGGGCGATATCTCGATCCGCTATATCAACCTGTTGCTCCAGGCGAGCGAGTCAATTGGTATCGACACCGAACCCTATTGCACGCAATTCCAATTGTCGCTGACCAAGCGGGAGCAGGCCGATGCCCGATTGAGTATCCCGAAATTTATGCGCTTGGGGCAAACCCTGATCGCCGAGCATCGCTGTCCGGAATTAGGGCTCTTATGTGGGCCCATCGCCCAGCCTTCGTTACTCAGTTGGGTCGGTTTTTTGGCCGAGTGCGCGCCAAGTCTGGATCAGGCCCTGATCGACATGGCCCACTTTGAACGACTCAGCGGCCGCAACGCGCGTGGCCAGTCCCGATTTTACCGTGAGGGCCCTTTGGCCGTGGCCGAATTCTATTCAATCAGCCCCTATAATGAGTTTAACCACTTTATCGTCGATCTCGCGCTGGCGACCAAACTGGCCATGCTACAGCGCCTTACCGGTTCGGCTATCCAGCCCCTTTATCTGCAAATTGAATTCCAAGCTCCGACCTATGTTGAGCGCTACAGCCAATTACTGCCCTGCCCGGTCCGATTCAATCAAGCCCGCAACGCCCTAGTCTATAAGCACACCGATCTGCAAGCCGCACCGCGGCAAGCAAACGCCAACGCCTATCAGGACTGCCGCGATCAGTGTGACGCCCTACTGCGTAAGCTAGAGCGCCAGCAAAGCTTTGTCGAACGGGTTATGCAGGAGATCAGCCCACTATTAAACAGCAATCAGTTGTCGCTGGCGCAGGTGGCCGAAGGTCTTGAAATGCCACCCTGGACCCTGAGACGCCGTCTGAGCGCCGAAGGCACGCGCTTTTCCACTCTAGTTGAGCAGACCCGCGCGGACCTGGCGCGTATCTATCTAAAGGACCCGCTCTATTCACTGGGTGAAATCACCTATTTACTCGGCTACGCCAACCCGAATGCCTTTCAACGTGCCTTCAAGCGCTGGCAGGGCGAGGCCCCGGGCGCCTATCGAGCCGGCCTAATGGCCAACGGATGAGAATTATGCGCTCACTTCTTGAGCTTAGGCTCGGAATCGCTACAATGGCGCCCCTTAATCACTTTCACCGTTAGTTACCCATCGAGGCCCGCATGAGTCAGGACAACATCATCAAAACTTTTAACCCCAGCCA
Source organism: Reinekea forsetii (assembly GCF_002795845.1). Lineage (GTDB taxonomy): Bacteria > Pseudomonadota > Gammaproteobacteria > Pseudomonadales > Natronospirillaceae > Reinekea > Reinekea forsetii. Next base: position 1,386,408 of record NZ_CP011797.1, on the reverse strand, counting down.
AGGTCAGAGTATGGACGCGCCCGGGCGTATCGGTTTTGTCAGCCTCGGTTGCCCGAAGAACACGGTCGATTCAGAACGCATCTTGACCCAGTTGCGCGCCGAAGGGTACGACATCACGCCGACCTATCAGGATGCCGATGTAGTCATCGTCAACACCTGTGGCTTTATCGACTCGGCGGTGAAGGAATCTCTCGATACCATCGGCGAAGCCTTGCGTGAAAACGGTAAGGTCATTGTGACCGGCTGCTTGGGCGCCAAGGCGGACGATATCCGCGAAGTGCATCCCAATGTTTTGGCCATTACCGGGCCACATGCCTATGAGGAAGTAGTCAGCCAGGTGCATACAGTAGTCCCGCCTCGGCACGATCCCTTTACCTCATTGATGCCCGATACCGGCGTTAAGTTGACCCCGAAGCACTATGCTTACCTAAAAATTTCCGAAGGCTGCAACCACCGTTGTACCTTCTGTATCATCCCATCCTTTCGCGGCGATTTGGTCAGCCGACCGATTGGCCAAGTCTTATCGGAAGCAGAGCGGTTGGTTAAGAACGGCACCAAAGAGCTGCTGGTCATTTCCCAAGACACCAGCGCCTATGGTGTAGACACCAAGTACCGCACCGATTTCTGGAATGGCCGACCGGTTAAGACCCGCATGAAAGAACTGTGCGAAGAACTTGGCCAGCTTGGCGTATGGGTGCGCATGCACTATGTCTACCCCTACCCGCACGTCGATGAGATCATCCCGATGATGGCGGAAAACCGAATCTTGCCGTATCTGGACATTCCTTTTCAGCATGCCAGCCCATCGGTATTAAAGGCGATGAAGCGTCCAGCCCACGCCGAGAAGGTGCTCAACCGCATCCACGCCTGGCGCAAGATTTGCCCAGATATCACATTGCGCTCGACCTTTATTGTCGGCTTCCCCGGTGAGACTGAGGCCGACTTCCAGATGTTGCTCGACTTTATGGACGAGGCGCAACTCGATCGGGTTGGTGCTTTTCAGTACTCAAATGTCGACGGCGCCACATCGGCCGCCCTGCCCAACCATGTTGATGCCGCGGTTAAGCAAGAACGTTACGATCGCTTTATGGAAGTTCAGCAACGCATCAGCGCGGCCAAACTGCAGACCAAGATCGGCAAGCATATTGAAGTCATTGTCGATGAGGTTGTCGAGCAAGGCGCTGTTGCCCGCTCTAAAGCCGACGCGCCGGATATCGATGGCCAGGTCTTCTTGGATAACCAGACCCATTTGAAGCCCGGTGATATCCTGACGGTTGAAGTCGAAGACGCCGACGAGTACGACCTCTGGGCCCATCCGGTAATCTAACCGAGCCCAGTCCAGCCCATCCAGCCCCGATCTCACCGCTGTGTGAGATTGGAGTTGGGCCGCACAAACTATGGCGCCTCGACATAGATATTAAGCACGCTATTCAATTCCGATCGATATTCGACAAAATCCCATTCAAAACGAGCATGATCGTACAGATAGACCGAATATCTACCTAGCTCATTCACCGCACTATCGGCCTGTCGGTAACCGGCAGCACTCAAGCGCGGTGCGATCTGCGGGTTGGCAAGACACTGACAGCCCTAACTAGTGACCAGTAGCTATCTTGGAGTAATACATTGGAAAAAAACCAGCAGAATATATTTTCAATTGAGGAAAACAAACCGGTAGATTGGTTCGAACCTCTTTATGCCAACGCCAATAGAACCGGTGCCGATGTGCCGTGGGCTAATATGGCAACGCACCCATCCTTCAAGCTTTGGTTAAACCAAAACCCCTTGACGGGAAATAACAAGCTCGCATTAGTTGTTGGATGTGGCATGGGTGACGATGCTATTGAGCTGGAAAGGCTCGGATTTCAAGTAACGGCCTTTGATGTCTCTGAGACCGCAATTAAAATTTGCAAAGAGCGTTTCCCAGAGTCCACGGTGAACTTTGTTCAGGCTGACCTATTTCAAGAGCAAACTCAGTGGCACAATAAATTCGATTTCGTACTCGAAATTTATACGGTACAAGCGTTGCCACCCAAGTATGAGGCAGAGTTGATTCGCAGCATATCCGGCTTTGTCTCGACTTCCGGACAACTCTTGGTTATTGCTGAGGTTAGCGATATTGAACGAACTTTTAAAAATGGCCCGCCGTGGTTGTTAACACCACAACACATAGACGCCTTTATAGCGAGCGGCCTGAGTCTAAAAGATACTCATATCGAACCCGATCCTTCAGGTGTGAAAAAAGGTAAAACATATAGCACTACATTTAATGGACTGTCAGCCTAACGAGCCACTCCGGTTGGCTAGTGGCACTTTTCATAACGCCACAAGCCCGACTCTTTTTTTGACCCAGCACCCTGTTATTTCATAAGAAAATAAAGCCCTAAGTGAGATAGTGATAGTATGGATTTAGTCTTACAAGCATGGGGAGGTGCATTTTACCTATCCAGCAAAATATTGCTCGCACTGGCAGAAAGTCGATCAGGCGCTTCAAAAAAGAAATTGAAAGTTTCTGCCTGGGCAAGCTATCTCATTGGTGTACCAGCTTGGGTTATTATTTTAATAGGCAATCAAAATTGGATAGCCGCGTCCATTGAGACGGGGGCAGTGCCCGCGATGCTATTGGGCTTATACAATGCTTACCATGATCATAATAAACCGAACAGACTGTTCAACAAGGCTGTCACCCTTATTACCTATGCTTCATTAATATTCGGGCTTTCCTTCAGTCTTTATCACAAGGCTGGACTCACATCGCTATCGCAACTCTTGGAGATTGGAATGATGTTGGGCTTCCTCTTAGGGAGTAATTACCTGGCCAGGGGTAACAATGTAGGCTGGCTATTATTTATGCTAATGAACTTATGTACCGCGGCACTAATGTTGTTGCAAGAAAAACCTATATTAATGGTGCAGCAGTTAATATCTCTCGGCTTTGTTATCTATGGCTATCATAAAACCAGGCTAAAACAGCCCTAACCGCTGCACCAAAAAGGCTATAACGGGCTGCTTTTCTAGTAAAAGGGGGCAGAGCCGTTGATTTCGTAAATTTGATCTGTGGGCTTTTTAGCGGTTCATTATCGTGTTTGCACTATTCGTTACCAGCGGCCAAATGAAACATGCCGCCCTGAACAACCTGTTCCACGTGCGATAACTGATGGGCATTTAGCAGACGGGGGACCTCGACGGGGTGCTGGGGTATGTCCTTTGAAAAAAGGCAAATGACTTTGATCACTCTGCCATTAAAGGCCTCCAGCACCTCATGACATTAAGTCTTAAGAAATATTCTATTTTGCAATGCTTTCCTGGAGGCTCCAAGCCACAGGGCCTGCAGGTGTCTTTGGTAGAAATACCCCTAAAATCCCCAGAGCACCCACATTGGGTGCATATTCTTTGCACAGTTGCTTGCTAGGATGTGCCCATTCTTATTTGATGACAGGCATTCACATGTTCAAATGGCTTACTCAGTTACATAAAACCCGTTATATTTTCGATCTAATCCTGCTGCTATTTTTTATTCTGGCTGCCGCCCCCCAAACCACCGGTATTGCGGTGCACGAATGGGTGTCATTTCTCTACCTAGTGCCCTTCGCCATTCACCTATTATTGCACTGGGATTGGATTATCGCCGTGCCCAAACGGTTGTTCAGCCGGCTCGGAACGGAACACCGCTTTAATGTAATTTGGGATTCCCTGCTCTATATTTTGATGTTGGTCGTCACCTTGAGTGGCATCCTAGTTTCCGAAGTGGCCATGCCCGTATTGGGAATCGACATTGCACCGGATGGTTTCTGGTCGATGCTGCACCATCAAAGCAGCAACCTGATCATGCCGATATTGGGCATACATCTGGCTGTGCACTGGCAGTGGATTGTCAAAATCAGTAAAAAACTATTTGACCGAAAAAAAGCAAAAACCGCAATTATTGTGTCAGCTGGGGGGATCCAATGAACCTGTTAAAAAAAGACTGGCAACGCCGCACCACCTGGATTGTGTTTATATCGGTGCTGACCACACTGGCCATCGGTTTGGTCGGTGGCACCGATTGGGCCGATGGCTTTCGGCAGGTGTTGGAGAGTCGGGGCGAACATGGCGGTCCTGAGGGCTTAAATAAAGTACCCATGATTCTGCTATTCGTTATTCCTTTACTAAAGGTGCTGTTAATGACTGGTGTTCCGATGACCCTGGGTATCGGCTTGGCGAGAGGCTGGCGCCGTTTTGCTCCCCGCCTCGGCCGCTAATGCCCGATCAGAAAACGGCTTTTGATGATGGTCATTTGACCGAGCCCTCCCTTGGGGACCCGGGCCACTGACGCCAGTCCTGGTCATTGCTACTCGTCTTCGATTACCTTATCAATTAGGGGTCCCAGGGCTTGGCCCTCCGCGGTTTGCTGAGCCCTCTGTAAGGCAAGTCATAAAGGCCTGCCGAGGGGCACTGCTTTTCAATACCAGCATGCAGCCCTCCATCGGTGGCCTTAGATAGAAAAACTCCAGCGTTTTACCGACCTCTACGAACCGAGACTGAATCAAAGGGGGCAGAGCCGTTGATTTTTAAGCCCCCCATTGGCCAGACATGAACACCGGTCAGTTTCGTTTTGGCCGTTTAACACCAGCTTTCTAATGGGTAACCCCTATGATTTCGGTTATGCACTAAGGCGGCTGTCCGTTTAAATCTATTTTTGTCTTAATTTATTTTCTTCTTTATATGCTTTATAACCTTCAGTCCGAAAGATACAATCAATATTCCTATTAGGAACAACCAGAAATTATTAGCTTTAAATGCAAATCCGTGTAATTCCTTGTCGTAACCTAGAAAAATAGATACCAACAGGCCTATAAGTAGAAATAACGTCAATACCGCGATGGATTGCGTCACTGAAAAAAATCCGATTACAAAAAAATTACTATAGGTTTTTTTTGCCGTTATTTTAATAGCCTGGTTATGGCTATTCCTGAATAGCAGCAATAAAATAAAAGTAATACCTGAAAAGATTACCCAACCTATATTCATTAGGCTATAGGCTAAATCTTCCGAAAAATTATTTTTACCTATTGAATAAACCCCTATCCAAAAAATAATAAAACATAATATTGCCAGTTCGTTCAAGATTCTTATTCTATTTTTCGATTTAGCATTCATATTGCTTACTCGCAAGTACAGTAAAGCTCTTCAATGGAAGAGATTATTGAACTACCTTTCATTACGGTGGAAAAATTAAATTCAACTGACCCGGGAGCAGTTGCATCCATATATCCAACCGAGGTAATGCCATTCCCGAAACTTATTATTGTGTTGGAGTACCCAGCGAAGCCAACCGACACTCCCTGCGAATATGCGGTAAAGCCAAACAGGCCACTATTAAACACACCAGGTGTTGGAGTCTCGTGGCCATCTTCTATTGTGAAATCACCACCAGTAACGCCAGTAGGAGGAAAAATACCAAGCCCAGCGCCAACTTGGGGCCCAAATGCCCAAACTCCAACCTTCTTCTGCGTCCCGTTTATACACTCGGAAGTAAGGGTGAAAGCTTGTATTGAAGCTCCTACGATTAAGGATGCTCCCACAGATGCGGTTTTTCCTTGCCATTTCACTAAGCCTGACGGATCAGCAAAGGTTAGTGGATTCCCCCCAACATACCCATAAGTGTTCAGCCCGCCGCCTAACCTAATCGGGTCACTCTGGATGTACCGCCCAATACTCGGATCGTAATCCCGATAGTAGTTGTAACTCAAGCCCGTTTCGCTGTCACGATATTGGCCCGGAAAACCGTTCAACAACGTGATGCCGTTGGCAATCTCTTCATGGATTTCGCCGAACGGGGTCGTTTGCAGTGACCAGACGACTTCGCCCTGGGTATCGGTTAACCGTTTGGGGGTGCCTAGGTGATCATTGTGGATGAAGAACAGGCCAATTGGAGTGGGCTGATTGTCTTCAATCAGCTCCAGCTTGATAGCATCTGCAATCAGATAGCCATTGGCTTCGGCGGATAGGCTTACGTTGTTCTGACCATTCGCGTTATCAGCGATATCAAAGCTGTATTCGCCGAGCAGGTTCCATTGGCCGCCGTTTAACCGTTGGTTTTGTATTGAGGTGTGCTGGTTTGGTCCCGCGTTAATGGTGTATTTCGCATTACTCGCCCGGCTGCTGCCGCTGTTCCAGGTACCGTAGACTTTATAGCGCCCTGTCTGGGGCACGGTGATTAGCCAGGTGACGCTGGCGTATTCGGGGTTGTTGCTGTCGTCTCCAATCCGGATGCCGTCGGCGATAACGTAGGAATTGGCTAGATTGGTGAGGACCACCTTGCTGTTGGCATCCAGATTAAAGTTACCCAGCAAGGCCCAGGTTCCACCGTTTTGGCTTTGGTCGACTGTGACATTGGTTTGGCCGTTGGCGTGGTGCACTGTGTAGGTGGCGTTACTGGCCCGGTTACTGCCGCTGGTGTAGATGACCCACAGATCCTTATTTCCGTTAGCGGCGACCGGCCAGGTGGCCGAGGTAGTGCCGTCGCCCTTAGCAGCATAACGGTAATTCGGGCCGATATAGCCGGGGGTGGCGGTTGAGGTATGCCAGGTGCCGACCAACGTCGCTTGGTCTGTGTCGATTGTATTGCTGCTGGTTATACTCTGATTGGCCGGGCTGAAGCGATACCCGGTTCCTTGGTAACCGGGGTAATGGGAAGATACCCGCCAGACACCCGTGATTCGGGTGTTGGCGGCTTCGCTGTCGAGTATCCAGGGTTCCACCGGGGTGCTTGCCTGATTGGCCTCTGTACCAGCATTGGCAACCACCATAGCTATCGGTTGATTGCCCAGGTACAGGTATTCCCGGATTAGGTCGCCATTGGCATCGCTTTCGGCAAGCCGCTGACCTTGGGCGTTGTAATGGATGTGTTGCGTTTTGCCGTTTTGGCTTTGCACAATCCGTTGGCCCAGTGGGTTGTATTGGTAGGTGGTCGTTTTAAGCGCGGCTCCATAGACATCTGCCTGAGCTAAACGGTCGTTCTCGTCGTAGTGCAAGTCGAGGGTGCGGTCGTTGTTGATGTCGAGTAGAAGTTGCCCGGTCTCGCTGTAGGCAAATAGGCGACTGTCGGTTTGGGTGGTGTTGCCGTTGTTGGTCTCTGTGCTGTCAACTTGGTTCAGTTGATTGGCTTCAGCGGTGTATTGGTAGGCTTCCAACTCGGTCGTCTCCAGCCAGATCTTTTGCCGTTCCGTGCGGTTACCCACGGGGTCGTATTGATAGCGATAGTCACCATAGGGGCCATCGGCTGCAATCAGTCTATTTAGAGCATCGTATTGGTACACCTGATCGTGGGTGCTGTCTTGGCTGTCGAGGATCTGTTCGATATTGCTGTTGAGGTCGTACCGGTAGACCCAGTCTTGTACCGCACTGGTGAGACCGGTCAGGCGATAGTCCAGATCAAAGGTGTAGCTCTGTGTAATACCATTGCCGTAATCAAAACCGGTGACCGGGCCAAATGGCAGGTAGTCCAGATTATCGACCAGGATCTGGTCTGGTGCGGTGTTATGTTCCTGGGTAGTCAGGCGATTGAGTCTGCCCTGGCTGCCATAACTGTAATGCACGATCCGACCGGAGGGATAGACGAGTTCACTCAACTGGCCCACGGTATTGAAGCGGTATTCGGTTAGGTACGATTGACCACCGATGCTGCGTTGTTCGGCCACCAAACGCCCGAGTTGGTCAAACTGATAGTCGATCTGCCCACCGTAGTAGGTAATTCGGGTCAGTTGGCCCAGGCCGTAGTTGGTTTGGCCATTAGGGCCGGTGCCGGTGTCATCGTATTCAAAGAGAATATTCTTAGTCGCGTCTGCGGGGTAGCGCTGTTCGGTGAGACGGTCCAGAGCATCATAACTGAACTGGACCTCTGTACCCCGAGCATCGATCCGTTGGGTCACGTTGCCGTTGTTGTCGGTCTCGAACGTGGTGATGCCGGTATCCGGGCTATTAATGGCAGCCAGTTCACCATAGCCATTGTAATCGTACCGAGTTACCAAGCCCCGAGGGTCGGTGACCGTGGCGATCAGGCCGTGGGCATTGTACGTCAGGCTGGTGACGCCGTTGGCGCTGTCGACCATCCGCGTTAATCGATTGAGCGAGTCGTAGGTATTTTGGGTCGGTGGATTGTTTTTGGCATCGATGATCTGGGTTAGGCGGCTGTCGGCATCGTATCCCCGTTCGGTGGTTTGGCCATCGGTGCCACCGACCACTTGACGCACGCGGGATAGGTCGTCGAAGACTTGCTGGTGCTGCCGGACAATCGAGCCACTGCTGTTGCGCACCGTTTGTTCGGTGATGTTACCGGCCGAGTCCAGCTGGTAGTCGATCCGTTCACCCAGGTCGTTCTCGATCCCGATTAGGCGTTGGCCGCGGTCATACACATAGGTCAGGCTATGGCCGTCGGGCAGTTGTACCTTGGTGAGATTGACCGCGGCATCGTAAGTGTACTTTGTTGTCTGAGTACCCTCTTGGGTAACCACGTCTTGCTGCAGCACCTTGCCATCGAAGCGATATTGCAGATGGATCTGGGCGCCATTGGGGGTGGTAATGGTTTGCGCCAAACCGCCCCGGGTATAGTTGCTGTAGGTGGTGGTGTGGCCGGCGGCATTGGTGGTGCTGAGCAGGTTGGCGGTGGCGATCTCGTAATGGTAATAGGTAATGTCGGCGACATCGGTGCGTGGACCGTCGATCGAGGTCATCTGGCCCAGTTCATTATAGGTGTAATCGGTCGAGCGGCCGGCGAAGGCCATAGGCCCAGCACCGATGGCCAGTATTACAGCTAGGGCCAGACTGCTGACTCGAAGGGTGACTCCTTTTCTATAGTTCATCGTCTCTGCTCCCTTTAGTGTGCCGGATTAACCGTGCTGTTGGTTCGATTGCCCTCGGCGTCATAGCGGAACGAGGTCAGCTCGGTAGCCGTGTTCTGGCTCTCGATCTCATTGAGCGTGTCATGCCAGTTAACTGTTTCGGTATGGGCCTCTGGGGTGCCGACGCCGACGGTGGTGCTGAGCAGTCGGTCTTGCGCGTCATAGGTCCACTCTGTGACCGTGCCTTCCTGGCTGGTGTGCCGGGCCAGCAATGCTTGGTCATTAAAGATCCAGGTCTCGCTGCTCAAGTCACAGTTGTCACACCGAGTGATTTGTTTGGTAGTGAGTTGGTATTTGCCTCGGAACTGGCCATAAAAATAGTGCTCCTCACGGTAGGCGTTGGTATCAATATCACGGTAGAACCGGACAATGGCTTCGCCGTCGGTTGGATAGCTCACCTCGACGCGATCGTTGCCGTTGTATAACTCCGATAGGGTGGCTTTGCCCGCTGCGTCGTAAGCGATATTGGCGATCCGGTCGCCAGCCTGATTTAAAATACCGGTCACGTAATCGGGATAACGATCGTCTTCATAGAGATAGGTCTTGCTCGGGTTATCGGTGAGCTCTGGCGTGGTGTCCGGGTAGATCACCTTGAGCAGTTTGCCATCGCTTGCGTATTGGTAGAGAACCTGCACGCCGTCCTGATCGGTTAGGATGGCCAACTCGCCCGTGTTGGTATACTGATAGTCCAAGAAACGGCCAAATCGATTGATCACCCGTGCCAGCCGATCGACGCCGTTTATTGTCGTCCAACCGTAGGTAAAGCGCGGTTGTTGATGGGCTCCGGTGTCTTGGGTTATTTGGCCTTGGTCGTTAAATACATAGCGCTGGCCGCCGGCCAGGGTGACCACATCGTTACCGGCCTCGTGTAACAGTTCAATCCCGCGCAGGGCTGTATTGACGCTGTAGGTCGAACTGCCCGCTGGGAAAAAAAAGATCCGTTCAATGCGCCGGCCTAAGCGAAAGGTCTTGGCCCGTGCACCATCGGCAAAGGTTCGATGGGATAGGCTGGGGAGATCGCGCGGTTGCCAGTTGTGTCCGGTGGATAAGGGGGAATCTGCCAAGGGGTCTTCGGTGGCCGTGCTCAGGGGCGATTCATAAAGCCGGCGGAAGCTGAGCGCATCCAAACCAAGGCCACTGTAGTCGGTCTCGAAGTATTTTTTCTGCCCGGTGGCGCAATCTATGGGGTCCGCGGAACTGGTATTGGTTTTCTCACAGCTATTTGGCAGCCCGTCTTTTTCTGGGGCGGGGACCGAACACCGTGGGGCATCATCGTGGTTATTATCGGGAAAGGTAAAAAATTGGCCGGCATCGCCGGGCTGCCATTCGGTAAGTGGTGCCATGGGAGTGCAGGTATTGTCGGCTTCGTTTTTGAGTTCATCGCAGGTACACACCATCACCCCACAGGTAGGAGGATAGTTGTTGTCAAGCGGAGCTTGTCCATCAGGGCAAGATGTGAATTTGGAATTTCCAGCATGGATGCTGTGTCTATTGGTGCCGTATTGGTCGTCACAGTTTGGGCTTGATAACATCGCGCCAAAATCACCAACAGTTCCGCCATACCAATACCAATACAGTCCGATGCCCTCCTGTGCGGAATAGCGATAACATTCTTGATCAGTCCTAGTCCATGCAGCATCTGAGTTCAGTGAGTCAACCACGAGTGCCACAACCCAATCTAAATCGGGGTCAGAACCCCAACCATAAGGGCCGGGAGCACCATTATATTCAACGTACATCGGGTCATGGGCCACATGCGGGGTAGTGGGTGTATGCACGGGAATACTGAAACCCGAATTAACACCATAAGTCCCCGGTAAATAGAAATAGTATCCGGCCATAGCCGTTGAATTTATAAAGATATAAAAAAAACCTATCCATATGTATTTCATTTGGGTATTACTCCTTGTCGTTCTAGAATATTCAAAATCACTGGTTTTAGCGCTCACATCGAACGAAAAGCGATGGGCCTATTTCCTTATACTGAGCCTATGCCGAACTAGAGAAGCAGGGTCAGTTGATACAGCAGGCCTCATCGCTTAATAATTAAAATGAGCAATGCATTGAATTTCTTTGCAAATTTTCAAGAGGAACAACATGCGTTTAAATAAAGCAGAGCCAAGTGCAATTTGGCTTATACGGCGGGTGCGCAAATAATCTTACGGCGATATATTTTTGCCAATAAGATAAGGAAACCCATCTCAATAAGTTGATATGTTTGTCACACAAATGAATATTTATGAAAATATTTAGTGTGAGCTGATGGGCAATATGAATAGATAGTAGGCGCGTTAGAAAGGAAGGCTATCTCGGCACTTCGGGTGATCACATTGCCATTAAGAATCGCGGTCAATGCCTCTGCACCATGGCAGACCCGAACCGAGCATTCGCAGCGCGGCCCTTTCTTGCCGGTGATCTTGGCCATTGAACCTTCTGGCGCTAGGTTGCCGTGCAAGATCACTAGGTGCGAGTCTTTGTTAATCGGGTTACTACAACGGCTAATGATGTCTTGATCGGCCGGGTAGTCATGCCCTTTGGCATAAAACCTTTGACACCCCGCCTAATTCTGTCCGCGAATACTGAATATATCCCTTCGCATGGAAAATAATTGCCAATCACTTTCGGTGCAAGATTCCGTAATTTAGCGCCATTCTGGCTATGAATTGGGGTTTAACTGTTAATAAACAGGACCCCTATTCGGTTTGTAGTAATAGTTTGTAGTAATAAAAGCACAGTTCTGCCCTGGCACTCAATTTAGCAACTATTTTGACCAGAATTTGCTGACAAACACCCTGTTAGCGATGGATGCTGTTGTTTAGTATCGCCCGCTTGGCTGGCTTGGAATACCGATGTGCCATCACATATGGGCATAAATCGTTTGAGCCCCCCCCCCGATCAAAAACCGAGAGACCTAAGGCCAATACGCAATGAATGCTACGCATGTCGATCAAACTTTAGTTCAATGGCAACAAAAAGAAGAAACCGCGGAGGCTATGATTCCGCTTATTGGCCTGTTGTATCGCAAAAACGATGTGATCACGTCAATTTACGGCCGGCAGATTATTAATCAATCGACCATTGGTTTGTTGAAATCGCATCGTTTCGTGAAGCAAGTCGAGGGCCATGAGCTGTCTGTTGTGGACACGTCGGCAATATTGCACCTGTTGCTCGACATGAACTTAGCTGCATGCCATATCGACATTGGCAAGCTTGCGATTAAATATAAGTCACTTACAGCAGATTTAAATCTGGTCGACTTCTTGAAAGCCGAGTTATCGGAATTGATCGATGGCTATGATGCTGATCACCATCAAAACGATAAGCCGACCGATATTGTGTTGTTTGGTTTCGGTCGTATTGGCCGCTTAGTCGCTAGAATTCTGATTGAAAAGACCGGCGGGTCGGGTCTTCGCTTACGGGCCATTGTCGTGCGACCTTCCAAGGCTAAAGATGACTTGGCAAAACGGGCAAGTTTACTGCGCCGAGATTCCATTCATGGCAGCTTCGAAGGAACGATTCAAGTAGATGAAGCGAACCAATCGATTGTCGCGAATGGCACTGCTGTCAAAGTCATTTACGCCAGTAACCCCAGTGATATCGACTACGAAGCATACGGCATTGAAAATGCAATTATCATCGATAATACCGGCATCTGGCGCGACCAGGCAGGCTTGGCACAACACCTTGAAGCTCGAGGCGTTAACAAAGTACTGTTAACCGCACCTGGCAAGGGTGACATAAAAAATATTGTTTATGGCGTCAATCACAAAAGCATAGAACAAGAGGATCGTATCGTTTCGGCTGCATCGTGCACAACAAATGCCATTACCCCGGTGTTGAAGGTATTAAACGATGAGTACGGCATTGAAAGTGGCCATGTGGAAACCATTCACTCCTATACCAATGATCAAAACCTAATAGACAACTACCATGCGGGTGATCGCCGTGGCCGCTCCGCGCCACTCAATATGGTGCTATCTGAAACAGGTGCCGCCGTTGCCGTTGCTAAGGCGTTGCCTGAGCTGAAAGGCAAGTTAACCGGCAATGCTATCCGGGTACCCACGCCAAACGTGTCGATGGCGATTTTGAATTTGCGGCTCACCAAGCAAACCGATGTTGAAACGTTGAATAACTTCTTACGCGAACAGGCGCTGTACTCAGACTTGGCGAAACAAATTGACTTCACTAACTCTCCTGAGGCCGTGTCGAGTGATTTTGTTGGCAACCGTAAGACAGCGATCGTTGATAGCACTGCGACCATCGTGAATGACCATGGCGTCATTCTCTATTTGTGGTATGACAACGAAGCAGGTTATAGCGCACAGGTTGTACGACTGGTGCATGAGATGGCGGGTGTTCATCACCAGGTCTACCCGAAGGGCTAAGATCCTGGGGGTCCCTCAGAGGGCAAAGTCGTTGATTTTCGGCCCTCAGTAACCTACCTTCTATGGTTAGCATGACGCTGATCCCTTGGATTAGTCGATGAATTCAAGGGCATCAACGATTTATGCATTCATCTCGCAACAAAGTCTCAACAGTGGTTTTCCTTGCTCAGACAAAGAGGAGTCGCCCTATATGAACACCACGCCTGAACACGATGCGCGCTTCGCGAATATGACATTTTCTGCTGTCTATCCTCTTTACGTTACTAAGGTTGAGAAGAAAGGTCGGTCTCTTGACGAATTGCATCAGGTTATTGCTTGGCTTACCGGATTCAATGAGGCAGATCTGCAAGCACTAATCAAACAGAAGGCGACGTTTCAACAGTTCTTCGCTGCGGCATCGATCAACCCCAATGCACAACTGATTCGGGGTCTTATCTGCGGATATCGAGTAGAAGAGATCGCAACACCCTTGACCCAACAGGTCCGCTGGCTCGACAAACTGGTCGATGAACTCGCCAAGGGACGCAAGATCGAGAAAATTTTACGGTCGGCCGAGTAGCCCTGTCGGCAAATGATAATCCGGTTGAACCCGAACGCGGAAGCTCAGGTCCTTAGCACTAATTAGTCAACCCGCCATCAGGGCTTCACGCCACACAATTCCAAGGCAAACTGCTGCACCGGTTTACCGGCGATCAAGATAACCCCAAAGGCAATTGGCCAGGCAAATAACCAGGCGGTCATCCACCGAGTTAAGAACCCGGTACCAAAGCCGGTATTCAGGGCGGTGATGACGGCGGTCATGATGGTCACCATCAGCGCTGACATCAGCACCGATTGGACCAGTCGAACGTGTTTTGGCTTCAGCATGTGCTACTTCTCAAATTAACAATATTGAAGCCGCCACATTACTGAAAAATAGGCCCAGTGCAAGCAAAACAGTCGAACCAAACGGTCGCGCTATTCATAGCGCAGTGCATCGATCGGATCGAGTCCCGCCGCTTTAGCAGCGGGCAAGAGACCAAAAATAATGCCCACAGCCGAGGAGAAGCCCAGCGCCATTGCAATAGACCAGAGCGGCACCTGGGAGGGAGGGAAATCGGGAATCAGATTCGCAATACCCATACCCAAACCGTAGCCAATGGCCAGACCGATCACCCCGCCAAGCAGACTGATAATCACCGCCTCGAGCAAGAATTGCAGCAATATATCGGCTCGGGTGGCGCCCAGGGCCTTGCAGATACCCACTTCGCGGGTCCGTTCGGTGACCGACACCAGCATGATATTCATAATACCAATACCGCCGACCAGCAGGCTGATGCCCACTATGCCGCCGAACACCAGGGTGATAATGCGCGTCACCTGGCCGATCGACGCCAATACCTGGTCCGAACTCTGGATGGAAAAATCGTCGTCGTCGCCCTGCCGTAAACCATGATTGCGTCTCAGGGTTTGGCTCACGCGCGCGGTCAAGGCTGCCATCCGGTCAACATCGGCCACGCGCGCGACAAACATCACGAAGGGCTGTTTTTGGTAGCCCATAATACCCAGCGCAGTCGGATAGGGAATGTAGACATAGTTGTCGAGGTCTTGGCCGAGCATTTGGCCCTTACTCTCAAGCACGCCGACAATCTTTAACCAATGCGGACCGTAGCGTAAAAATTCGCCGATCGGATTGTCGGGTAAATTCAATTCATCGCGCACTTTCGGGCCAATCACCGCGATTTTCTTACGACTGTTGGCGTCGGCGCTGGTGATAAAGCGGCCAATCTCCGGATAAGAATTATCCATTTCGGCAAACTCCGGCATCACGCCGACTATATCGGCAGCATGCTCCTTACCGGCGTATTGCAGGCCACTGTATTCAAACAGAAAGGTTTGCGGTGAAATGGCGGCGATGCCCTCAATGGCCTTTAACTTGATCAGGTCATCATCGGTGAGGTCACCGATCAGCCGACCAAAGTTATCGCGCCGTTGCTGGATAAACAGCGAGTTAGAGCCATAGCCTTCAAACTGCTGGGTAATGGATTGCTCCAAACCCTGCACCAGCGATACCACGGCAATGATACTGGCGACCCCGATAATAATACCCAGGGAGGTCAGAAAACTGCGCAACTTACTGGCGGCAATGGCGCGTAGCGCGGACCGCAATGCTTCTAAAAATAGATACACCCTAGGCTCCTTGTGTGCGCGGCGCGGTCACTGCGCCGGTCATCCGGTCTTCGACTATAAGGCCGTCCTTGAGCCGAATTTGACGATGACAGCGGTCGGCAATTTCGGCCTCATGGGTCACCACGATAATGGTTTGACCCTCGTTGTAGAGTTCATCGAACAGGTTGAGGATATCGGCGGTGGTTGAGCTGTCGAGGTTGCCCGTGGGTTCATCGGCCAATAGGATAGACGGAGAGGTGACCAGCGCCCGGGCGATGGCCACTCGCTGACGCTGCCCGCCCGATAACTCATTGGGTTGGTGATGCATGCGGCCAGACAAACCCACCCGCGCTAACATCTCCTGAGCGCGTTTTTTGCGCACGCCATAGGATACCCGCTGATAGATCAAAGGCTGCATCACATTGTGCAAGGCATCAACCCGGGGCAACAGATTGAAGCTCTGGAAGATAAAACCAATTTTCCGATTGCGCACCGAGGCCAGTTGTTTGCCGCTCATGGCACTGACCGCCTCGCCATCGAGCCGGTAATCGCCCGAGCTGGGGGTATCCAGGCAGCCCACTATATTCATCAGGGTCGATTTGCCCGAGCCGCTGGAGCCGACAATGGCCACAAAGTCGTTGCGCGCGATGGCCAGGTCGATGCCATCGAGCGCGTGTAAGGTTTCGCCACCCATCTGATAGGTGCGCCGTATGGCTTGCAGATCAATCAGTGCTGAGTGTGTCATCGGTCGTATCCAGGCTGGTGGGTTCCAAGATAATGGCGTCGCCATCGTTTAGGCTCCGGATCAATCGATAGGGCCCGCTGATCACCTCATCTCCGGTCTCGATACCCGAGGTCAGGGCTTGATAACGATCATCCTGTGGGCCCAGCGTCACACTGACCTTAACTGCGATCCCCGCGCGGGCCACAAAGACATGATAGCCGGGGTCGTCATCGGCGGCGTTATCTTGCAAGGCTTCGATTGGGATTACCGGATAGCTGATGTTCGAACGGTTTAAGACCTCGGCCCGGGTACTCATACCCGGCCGCAGCACGACCAACTCTTGATCGGCCATGGCCACCTCAACTGGGAACACCAAGGAGTTTTTACCCGGTACCTGGCGGGCACTGGTGGCAATCTTGGTCACGGTGCCGGTCAGCGCGGTATCAAGATAAGCTACGGCAAAGACTCGCACCGGCAGGCCAAGCTGAACATTGCCAATATCGGCCTCATCGACATCCACCTCAGAATAGATCTGCTCCGGGTCGACCAGGGTGAGCAAGGGCACATCGGCCGCACTGCCCACCGCCATCTCGCCTTCCTTAATATCGAGCGCACTAACTAAGCCGCTCACCGGCGCGCTGATCACCGTTTTAGCCAAGCGTTTCTGCGCTTGACCCAGATGATCCTGACTCTGGACCAAGAGTTGATTCTGCATTTTCAGATCCACATTGGCTTGAGCAATCTGATTTTTCAAATCTTCAATCACCGTGGCCTGGGCGGCGTTTTGTTGAAACAGTTTAAGCTGACGAGCCAGTTGGATGGTCAGGCTTTCAATACGCAATTGGGCGCGCTCGATATCGATCCGACGCAAGGCCACATTGGTTTGTTGATTGCTGACATCGGTCTCGAAATTCTGGCGATCCAGGCGCACCAAAACCTGACCCTTGCTGACGCGATCGCCCTCCTCGACCGCGACCTCAATCACCCTGGCATCGACTTCGCTGCGCACGCGGCGCTCGTCGCCATAGGTCAATGTGCCGGTCGCGAGCACAGTGGATTCAATCGGTTGTTCAACCACCTCAAAGACTTGCACCCTAACCTGCTCCGGTTTCCCCGTGCGTGCCTGATACAGGCTTAAGGCCACTATCGCGGCCACTATTATTAACACCACAAACAGCTTTTTCATAACCGGTCCTTATAAAAAATAGATCAGCGAAAATTGTACGGCCGGCGGAATCAGACCCACCAAGGTCGCCGTCATGCCAGAGCTGCCGGTAATGCGCGCAAAGCCGAGACCGTACAAGAGATAGGACCAGATGGCGCCGATCGATACGCTGGCATAGAGTGCAAAATTGGCATCGCCGATAGCCAGACCCATAAGGCTGGCCAGGTTGGTTTTATCGAGCTGGTTTAGAAAGACATAGTCTGGACTGGCCGCATAGGACACCGCCATGCTCAGAGTGCTGAGCAGCCCTGGCAAGCTGGCCCAGCAGACCAGCGTAAAGAACTGGCCAAAACGGAATTTTTCTTCGGCCACCAGCGTCGCAGCGAGAAAAAAGAAGGTGGCCAATATCAGATAACTAAACAGACTGATCAATGGTGCAGCTATCGGCGAAATAATGCGCACGATATTGGCCGTGGCCATGGCCGCATCGAAAGCTTCGGGTGTCATCTCCTGATCGGCTAATACCAGCGTGGTTTCCATATAGGCGCTCATATCGACGGTCATAAAATACCAGGCCAGAAAGGCCGGCAGTACCGCGATGACCACCAACAGAGGGGGCCAGAAAGGCAGGGATTTTGCCCGAATACGGTCAAACACCAATTGAGGGGATGAGAAAATATCGACGAACGGGGTCGACCCGAGAGATGGCATATAAAGCTCCTTGTTTCCAATGTTGGCCACTGGCCGGTTCAATCCATAAAGATGCGGAAGTATCGCGCCGCGCCGGGCACCAAAATAGTGATAAAGGTCATATATTGACCAACCCCCAACAAAAACCCATCCCTGGGTCCGCTTGAAGAGGAGCTAGGGTCGCTTTAGACGAGCGTTTTCTGGACCAATTCGAGCACATCCGGAGACAGTGACTCGGTCTCCAGCACCGCTGTCAAAGCACTGTGCATCGCCGCACTGCGCTCTGGGGCAAACTTCCGCCAACGTTCAAATACGCCGACAAAGCGCGCCGCGACCTGTGGATTAATCGCATTGAGTGCAACAATTTGCTCGCTCATAAAATTATAGCCATCGCCTTGGATATCATGGAAGGCTTTGAAATTCTGCGTAAAGCCGCCAAGCACGCTGCGTACCTTGTTGGGGTTGGTGAAGTCGAACGCATCGTGGGCCATCAACAACAGAATGTCGGTCACCCCGACGCCTTCCGCGCCGGCTTGCAGGGCCAGCCAGGTCTCGACCATCTGGGTATCTTGATGCCAATGGCGGTAAAAATGCACCAAGAGCCGTTGCTGACGATCCCGATCCGGGGAGGCCATCACGGCCTTCAAGCCGTTCAGCCTATCGGTCTGGTTTTGCGCAGCACGATAGAGGGCTTCGGCACTGTTCAGGCCAAACTTGTCGCCGCTCAACACCCAGTAATATAGGGCCAAGCCTTGCAGCTCTCGGCGGCCGACCTCATCGGCGGTAAAGACATAGTCATCGGCACTGGTTAGGGTTTGACTCAAGGTCGCCCAATGGCTTTGGTAGGTTTGCGCCAAATGCAACTTAAGACGGTCGCGCGCCACGATCACCGCCTCGGCATCGACTGTGTCTAGATTGTCCATCATCTGTTGATAGGACGGCAGACTCAGCAATACCGCCTGCAAGGCATGGGATAGTTGCGTATCGGACAATATCGATAAGACCACTGTATCCACCAAGGCCGGTATCGCATCGAGTTCGCCCCGGGTCAGTTTTAGCAAGGTGTCCAGATAGACCTGTTGCACTGCTTCGAAGCGATTGAAGGCATTGTCATCGTGCTGGGCCAATAACAGCAAAGCGGGATCCGACAGGGCCTGTCGCACGCGCACCGGCGCCGAAAAATCGCGGAACAGGCTCGGGGTTGGCTGGCTCGCCAGGTGTTGAAACGTTACGGTCGTGACTGCCTCGGTTAGAGTTAGCACCTGGGTGTCGGCATTGTAGTCACCATTGCAGTCGATCGGCAGTGCTTGCCCGGTGCTATCCAACAGCGCCATCTTGACCGGAATGACCAGCGGCTGCTTATCGGACTGACCCGGCGTGGCCGGGCAGCTCTGGGTAAAGCTCAGGCGGTAGCGTGCTAAGTTGGCATCGTAGTCTTCGTGGATTGCCACTATCGGCGTGCCGGCTTGGGTATACCAGCGTTTAAACTGGCTGAAATCCTGGCCACTGATCTGCGCCATACAATCGACAAAATCGTCAGTGGTAACGGCCATGCCGTCGAAGCGCTCAAAGTACAGATCACAGGCTTGGCGGAATGGGCGATCACCAAGCAGGGTATGCAACATGCCCACTATTTCAGCACCCTTTTCGTATACCGTGACGGTATAGAAGTTATTAATTTCAATATATTCCTGCGGCTGCACCGGGTGCGCATTGGGTCCGCCGTCTTGGGGGAACTGATGGTTTTTCAGAAACAACACATCCTTGATCCGTTTCACCGCTCGGTCGTGCAGGTCGGAAGTGAATTCGGCATCGCGATAGACGGTAAAGCCTTCTTTTAACGACAACTGAAACCAGTCTCGGCAGGTAACTCGATTGCCGCTCCAGTTGTGAAAGTACTCATGCGCGACAATCCCTTCGATGCGCTCAAAGCGGTCGTCACTGGCGGTTTCCGGTGTGGCCAATACGGCGGCGCTGTTAAAAATATTGAGGCCCTTGTTTTCCATCGCACCCATATTGAAAAAATCACTGGCGACGATCATAAAGATATCCAGATCGTATTCCCGGCCGAAACGTTCTTCGTCCCAACGCATCGATTTTTTTAGCGCGGTGAGGGCGAATTCAGTCTTGTGGGCATTATGCGGTTCGGCAAAGATGCGCAGTGAAATGTCACGCCCACTGGCGGTGGTAAAGGCATCATCGCGCCGCACTAAATCGCCGGCTACGGTGGCAAACAGATAGGCCGGCTTGGCAAAGGGATCGTCCCAGGTAGCAAAGTGACGACCCTGCTCCAACTCGCCGCTGGCAGTCGGGTTGCCATTGGCCAAGAGGATCGGAAACGGCGCCTGATCGGCTTCAATCCGGGTGCTGAAGGTAGCCATCACATCGGGCCGATCCAGATAGAAGGTAATCTTGCGAAAGCCTTCGGCTTCACACTGGGTACAGACCATGGTGCCGGACTTGTATAGGCCTTCCAATGAGGTATTGGTGTTGGGAAAAATATGGGTCACGGCATTAAAGGTGAATTCGGCTTGAGTGGGCTGAACGGTCAGGCGGTCGTGCTGATAGTCGTAGTCGGTGATCGCTTCACCATCGAACGATAAGGACTGGATCAGCTGTTCAACGCCATCCAACACCAAGGCCGGCAGTTCACTGGGATCGCCATTGCGCACCATCGTCAGAGTCGAGTCCACTTCGGTATGATTGGCAAAGATGCGAATAATCAATGCGCAATTTTTAATCCAATAGGCCGGCGGCTGATAATCTTTGAGTCGAATCGTTACAGGTGTCTCGGTACGCATAGGGTCTCCACAAAAGCTATATTTTAAGGCTGAATGTTAACTGACGGTGACCTGATAACCACCGAAGCGACGGATATTGATCACGCCGCTGTCGAGGATCAGATACTGTCCCTTAATCCCCAGTAAGGTACCTTCGACGAGCGGGTCCTTATCGAAATTCAAACTGGCGACCTTGTCCGGGTATTGGGTCACCGGAAAGTCGATCTCAAACACGTCACCGTGGTGCAATAGCTGCACCGCCAACAGACCATGGCGTTCGACCAGCTCGGCCAAATCGGCTTGCGCCAGGGTAAACAAACGGTCTCGCTCCGCCGCCATATCGAGCGGGGCACTGCCACCTTTGAGCATATTGCGCCAGTTGGTCTTGTCCGCGACATGCTTTTTGCAGATCACCTCGACAAATCCGGCCAATTGCCGGGTGGCCACGCGGGCAATGGTAATAGCCTGCGTGGCGCCCTGATCGACCCACCGCGTCGGGATTTGGCCACCGCGGGTGATACCCACTTTTATCGCACTGGAATTGGACAGATAGACATAATGACTCTGCATGCAGCTGGCTTCACCCCAGGCCGGTTCACGGCAGGTGCCCTGATCGTAATGGCATTTTTCCGGA